>JBJXFP010000051.1:0-19595 GCA_046155615.1 Flavobacteriales bacterium
GTGGACAATGCCTTTGGCGACAGGAATCTGGTGTGTACATGTCCTCCTATCGAGATGTATGAGAATGTGACAGTTTAAGACGATCCGGCTCTCCAAAAATGAGAAATCCTAATCATTCATCCTTCTCTTCTTCGCTACCCTCACTGTCTATTATTTCTTCTGTTTCCACCACCACCTTGGTTCCTACTGACAGTGTGTCTTCGTATTCAAAATCGAGATCATCTAAGTCGTCAATACCAACAGGGCCGCCTGCCACCGCAGTATTACCCACATCATAGCCGCTGGGTTTTGCAAAGTCTTCTTTCGATATTTTGATGTCAGCATCGGCATACACTTTCTTCATGTAGTAGCCATAAATAGGCAGGCCTGTGTTGGCACCCTGGCCAATGGCAGTGCTTGTGAATCTAACCGTGGGGTCTTGTGCGCCTACCCAAACCCCAGTTACCAAATCGGGTGTCAACCCCATAAACCAGCCATCGGTGTTGTTTTGTGTGGTGCCCGTTTTGCCCGCTGTCGGATAGGTGATGCCGCCATAAGGTTTGGCCGCATTGCGCAAACGCACACCGGTGCCGCTGCCACAAGAGCCATCCACTACCGCCTTCATCATCGTTATCATTTTGTAAGCATCATTGGGCGAAAGGGCTTGTTCCACCTTAGGCTCTGCTTCAAAAATTACAGTCCCGTTTTTGTCTTCAATGCGCAGCACAAAAGTTGGTTCTACATATACACCATTGTTTGCAAAGGTGCTAAGCGCTCCCACCATCTCATAGAGCGGTATGTTGGCTGCACCCAGCGACAATGGCCCTACCGGATCTAAGTACGACTTGATGCCCATGCGTTTTGCTAAGCTGATAATGTTGTCTATTCCGTATGTCTGCGCAAGTCGCGCACTCACTGTGTTTACAGAGTTGGCCAATGCGCAGCGCATGCTGTATGAGCCATAGCCGGTGCCGCTGTTTTTGGGCGACCACCCGCCCCAGGTTATTGCACTTCCGTCAACTACATCAGTGGGGTTTTTTCCCCCGATGCGCAGTGCTGTGGCATACACGATGGGCTTGAATGTAGATCCCACTTGTCGCTTACTTTGATACACATTGTCAAACTTGAAATGCTTGAAATCAATACCACCTACCCAGGCTTTCACATGGCCACTGTGTGGCTCTATACTCATCAGGCTGGCGTGCAGTATGGCCTTGTGGTATTTGATGCTGTCAAGTGGTGTGAGCGAGGTGTCCTTCGCGCCCTGGTGCGAATAGACTTTCATCTTCACCGCTGTTCCAAATTCTTTTTCGATGTCAACTTCACTTCTGGTGTGCCATTGGTGGCCGCAGCCGCCCTTGTCAGCATCGCAGTAGTATAGGTTCACACCGTCCTGGGTTTTACGCGCTATGTAGAATGCGGGTCTCTGGCATTCAGGGCATAGGTTGCCGGTTGCTATTTTGTATCGGTCGCTGTCTTTGATCGCGCGGTTCATTATCGCCTCACGCGATTCTTTTTTGATGCCATTGTAAAATGGAAAATTCTCCTTCTTTCTTCTTGCTACATCTTTTGTAAAGGCTGGTTGCAGTTCCTTGCGCAAATGTTCTTCCACTGCCCACTCTGCATACGACTGCATTACAGGGTCAATGGTGGTATAAACCTTTAGTCCATCGCTGTATATGTCGTATGCGCTGCCATCTGCTTTGTGGTATTTAAGGCCACCCTGCGCATCTTTTTCATCCAGAATGTCTTGCAGTTTTCCGCGAAGTACTTCGCGGAAGTATGGTGCAGGGCCCTCATCGTGGCTCATCTTCTGGTAGTCCAATCCAAGTGGTAGTTTTTTTAATGAGTCACAAGTTTGTTCGGCCAGATAGCTGTACTTCACCATTTGATTGAGTACCACACTGCGCCTGTGCGTTACCGTATCCACCTTGGATGCTCGCATGGGGTTGAACAGCGATGAATTTTTCAGCATGCCAACCAGCATGGCACACTGTTCTGTTTTTAGTTCTTTGGGTGTTGCGTTGAAGTAAATGTGTGCCGCGCTCTTTATGCCTACCGCCTGATTGGAGAAATCATATTGATTCAGGTAGAGAGCAATGATTTCGTCTTTGGTGTAAAGTCTTTCGATACGACACGCGATGATCCATTCACGAATTTTTTGCCAGACACGCCACAATTTTCCTCCGCGTCTTTCGGTTATGGTGAATTGCATCTTGGCCAATTGCTGGGTAATGGTGCTGGCACCACCATCGCTGCCAGCGCTGGCTATGGCACGCATCAGTGCGCGTATGTCCACTCCGCTGTGCTCGCGAAAGCGCACATCTTCGGTGGCAAGCAGGGCATCCACCAACACCTGTGGCAATTCATCATAGCGTACATCAGCACGATTCTCTTTGTAGTAAGCGCCAAAGGATTTACCGTCTGAACCAAGCACTTGCGTGGCTAAGTTTATTTTCGGATTGGCGAGTGTGTCTACCGAGGGCAAGCCGCTTGTCATTGCAGCAAGCAAAAGCACCAACACAAGTATTACCGGTGACAAGGCGATCCACCACAGTCGTTTGTTGTAGTTTGGTTTCGAGGTTTTGGTTGTAGCCATGATGTGCAATCGTTATTGGTTCAAAAATATTGTTTGTTATGGACTGTTGCTCATGCGCTCCTGCTTTCAATGCATAGTGCATAGTTGATGAAAAAATAAACAATATGAACATGTGCGGGCAACTTGAGTGGCATTTAGAGCAACTACTATTGTGCGCCTTTTTTTAATTGGCGATTCCACTTACTATCTAAACATTTTTACATGAAGAAAATCTTACTCATGGCCTGCATGGCTTTCTCAGTCTCAGGCTTTTCTCAACTTAAACTTACATACTGCGATCCGGCAAACACAGAGCTGAAGGTGAAAAATTTTGGAGGTGTCTCTGTCAACATATCTACCTACCGCCTTTGCAGCAGTTTTAATTACAAAATACTGAATGCAGCATCGGGGATCAACATTCTCAGTGGAGACTTTGATCTGGCCACTGGCGAAGAAGTTTATTTCCAATGGACTGATGCCGGAACTGGATTTTCGGTTGCAAACGATGATATGGGTTTGTACTTGCCAAGCGGCAGCTTCGGCTCTGCGGTCAACATGGTTGACTTCATAGAGTGGGGAGCAGGTGATCAGGGCCGCGAGGATGTGGCTGTTGCAGCCAACCTTTGGGTCGAAGATGAATTCGTGCCTACGCCCGGCCCGTTTTATTACATCGGCAACGGTAGTTTTTCAGGGGCAACACAATGGTCGAATCAGCCTCCTGGTGGCGACCCATACACTGGTGTGCGCATCAACGAGGTAGACCCCGATCAGCCCAGTGCCGATGCTGGCGAGTTTATTGAACTCTATGGTGATCCCAACACATCACTTGATGGTCTCGTGGTGGTATTCTTTCAGGGTAGTGGTGGCGATGCTACTTATGCAGCGTATGATTTGGATGGTTATTCGCTCGATGCATCTGGTTTTTTTATAATGGGCAATGCGGCAGTTCCATCTGTTCAACTCATTTTCCCCGGCAACTCGCTTCAGAATGGTTCTGATGGTATAGCCATCTATGTGGGTGATGCCACTGACTGGCCCAATGGTACATTGGCCACCGCCACTGATATTGTAGACGCTATAGTATATGGCACGGACGATCCTGTGGATGCGGGTCTGGTGGCCATACTCACTCCAGGCCAGGCACAATTGAATGACACTGGCAACAGTGCCAATTCTTTTTCGCGCGTGCCAGATGGTGGCGATGCTTTGATAACAACCAATTATCTGGTGCAGTCCATCACCCCGGGTTTTACCAACCAACTGCCTTGCGCTGGTGGCACTGTGGCGTTGCTTGGTGGCGGCACATCCCTCGATGTTTGTCTGGATGACATAGGCCCGATAGACCTTACACTGAGTGATGGTGACGGAGACAATTCTTCATACATACTCACCAATTCCGGGGACACAATTTTGATGTTAGGACTGTCCAATCCGTTCGATCTGACCGGCCTTGCGGCCGGCACATACCACATCTGGTCTGTGTCATACACAGGCAGTTTAGACAACGAAACGACACAACCCGGATTTCCTCTTATGGATATTGCGGGTGATGCATGTCTTGCATTCAGCAGCAATTTCGTCACTATCACCATTACCGATTGCACACTACCCGTGTGCGATGGAGGCGATTTGTTTACCAACGACAACCTCACATTCATCAGCGTATGTGCCGATGCTGATGCAGACAACTATACATTCAGCAACAATGGCACAGGCGATGTCAGCTACACCTACATACTTACAGATTTTGGATCTGACATCATAGCCGTATTAGCGGGCAATGAATATGATTTCAATTTGCTTATTGCCGGACAATACCATGTGTATGGTGTGTCGCATGATGGCGACCTGGTTCTTGGCAGCATTGCTCCGGGTAGCCCGGTCAATGCTGTTCAGAGCACAGGCGTATGCATTGACATATCCGCCAACGATATCACAGTGTATGTAACAGAATGCAACAGCGTGGAAGGCTGCACTGAATTATTCTTCTCGCAATATCTGGAAGGAAGTTCAAACAACAAAGCACTGGAGATATACAATCCGACACCTTTTCCTGTTGACTTAGACGACTACGATTTGCTGGGTTACTTCAATGGCGAAACATCAGAAGGTCCGGTGATGGCCCTTGCCGGCATATTGCAGCCGGGCGAGGTGTTTGTTGTAGTGAATTCGCAAGCTGATGCACCATTGCTTGCACAAGCTGATATGACAGGCGCAATTGCAACATTCAATGGTGATGATGCCTTGGTGCTCACAAAAAATTTGGAACCTGTTGACATGATTGGTGTGATAGGATCTGACCCGGGCACGGCCTGGACGTTTGGAACAGGTAGCACACAAGACAAAACATTGGTGCGCAAACCAACAGTGAATTCACCAACACTCAACTGGATACAATCGCAAGGCCAGTGGTTAGTGAACAACATTGATGACTTCGCAAGCGTTGGTTCGCACACTGCGCTGCCATGCAGCGATGTCGCATTTGTTGGCTTCACTTCTGCCGCTGTGTCCGTGGAAGAAAGTGTAGGCACACTCATCATAAATCTTCAATCTTTCAATGTGATAAACACCTTTGATGCGAACATCAGCGTGACTGCATCAAGCGCAACTGCCGTGGACGATTATGAAGACGTGTTTCCTCTTGTGCTGAATGTGGGCGTTGGTGAAACTTCACCGGAGTTTTCTATAGACATAGTGGACGACCTGATACAGGAGGGATACGAATACATCACACTCACGCTTACTGCACCTGATGCAGTTACGCTGAATGCAGTGATGACCATTACCATAGAGCCAAGTGATCAAGAATATCCCCCATACACCATTGCACAAATCATAGCTGATGCAAACAACAATACCTTGGCCGATAGCCTGGGTGTGTTCTGCGCCATCAGGGGCGTAGTGCATGGTATTGATTTCAATCCGGCAGGCATTCATTTCCACCTTGTGGAAGGCCCGGCAGCCATCAAAATTTTTGATGCTGACGACAACTTTGGTTACACAGTAACTGAAGGCGACAGCGTGACGGTGAAGGGTGAGGTAACTCAGTTCATGGGTATGACAGAATTTTTTCCAGATTCTATTTTTTATATAGATGGCGGTCATCCGCTCGAAAGCATCACTTTGTTGAATGGTCCGATAACAGAAGAGATGGAGAGCCACCTGGTGAGTGTAGAGTGTGTGGAATTGGTAGATGCAACTCAATGGACAAACGTTGAAAATGGTTTCAACGTGGATGTTACAGATGGAACTAACACATGGACCATGCGCATTGATCTTGACACGGATATTTACGGAACAAATCCTCCATCGGGCCACTTCAGTGCTGTTGGCATTGCCGCACAGTTTGACACTACCGGGGCACCTTACGATGAAGGATACCACTTCTGGCCGCGGTATCTGGCGGATTTCACCGATCAGGTTACGGCTTCCTTCATTCAGTTTGGCGACATTGTTTATGGTGATGATGGTGTCACCATCAATTTCCTGAACACCAGCAGTGGTGATGTGAATTACGACTGGGATTTTGGTGACGGCACTACCAGCGATGAGGAATTCCCCAACAAGTTTTACACCTACGATTTTCTGAGCACAGTAAGCGATGTAACCATCACACTCACCGTTGACAATGGTGCGGGCTGCTTTGATACATTCACTTATACAACAGATGCCATCTACACAGGCATTGATGATTATGGGGTAGCAGACCTGTTGGTGTATCCAAATCCTGCGAATGATTTGTTGAACATCAAATCAGAACAATCCATCATGCAGATAAGATTGACTGACGCCTCAGGCCGCATAGTGTTACTGCACAACAAGAATATGGGCAGCAGATGGACTCTCGATTTGAGTTCACTTCAAGCAGGCCTTTATGAATTGAGTGTGCAAACCGATTCAGGTTTTGTGCATCAGCGCATCGTGAAGAAGTAAAGTTTTATTGCACAGTTTTTTGTGTTTGAATACCTCCGACAAAAAGTGTCGGGGGTTTTCTTTTTATTTCGGATTTCACATTGGATCGATTGAAGGAATTCAGGCATTTTCTTGATTCAATTAACCAAACACCAAACAAGGCAATCTTTGAAATCAATCAATTCAGCCAAAATGAAACTAACAGCTTCGATTGAGCATTCATGTTTTATTCAATTCAGAGCGCAGAGCACAACGTTACTTTTTGCATCCTTCTACTTTCGACAACTCAAAATTTTTTCATTCGCATACCTATGAAAAACAAATACGTAAAACGATTCATCAATTTTGTACTGAACGGCCTGCTGATTTCGCTGCCTGTGTTTGGTACAGGCTACATCATATATCACCTGCTCAACTGGCTTGACGGTATTGTACCGCATCTGCTTGGCAACATGCAGCCAGGAGATCCGGGACAAGATGCACAGTTGATGATTGACACCGTGGACGGCCCTCTGAAACTGCCTGTGCAAATAGTGCAGGACACCCCGGGCGGATATTCCGGCATAGGCATTCTCATGCTGGTAGCCTTGCTCTTCGTGCTGGGCTGGCTGGGCCATGTTTTCATTAACGACCGACTGAAAAGTCTATTCGAAAAACTCCTTGATCGTATTCCGGGGGTGAATAATATATACCACACCATCAGCGACATACTTGGCGCATTCGTTGGCAACAAAAAGAAATTCAACCAACCTGTGCTGGTAAAGGTGAGCGAACAACTGGACCTCGAAATGGTTGGTTTTATTACCGATACTGACTTGATTGAGCTTGGGGATATAAAAGGAAAAGTGGCAGTTTATTTTCCCATGAGCTACAGTTTTGCCGGACACATGCTGGTGGTGCCTGTAAAGAATCTGAAACGGATAGAGAGTAATCCGGTGGACATAATGAAATACACCGTGAGCGGAGGCATAGTAGAATTTGATCCCGATGATGACAACCGCAAGAACAAGTAGCCTGCTCCTTCTTCATCTCATTGTATTTATTTGGGGTTTCACCGGCATACTTGGCCGCGAGATTTCGCTCGATGCTTTTGCGCTGGTGTGGTGGCGCGTACTCGTAGCTGCTGCAGCCATTGGTGCTTACGCCTTTTTTTTCAATAAGAAGCTCGCAGCACCCAGCCGCAGTATCGCAAAATTTGCAGCTATTGGAGTCCTTACCGCAGCGCATTGGGTCTGTTTTTTTGCAAGTATCAAAGCCTCCAATGTGTCAGTAGCCCTTGCCGTTATCAGCACCACCTCATTCTTTGTGTCGCTCGTTGCACCTTTTGTGCGCAATGAAAAATTCAAGTCTTATGAAGTGCTTCTTGGTTTGATGGTGATTGCAGGCCTCTTCATCATTTTCAAATTTGAAATGCAGTATGCCGAAGGCATTGTTCTCTCATTGCTGGCCTCGTTTTTTGCCGCAGTTTTTTCCAGCTACAATAGCAAATTGATAGCAGAACATACTGCCGCGAAAATTGCATTTTGGGAAATGCTGTTTGCGCTGCTTGCCATGAGCATCTTTCTCGTTTGCACGAAGCAAATACACTACACCATAATAGCGCCTACCGCCAAGGACATTTGGCTTTTGTTGTTGTTGGGCGTGGCGTGTACCGGCTTTGCTTTTTTGGCGGGCATAGAAGTGATGAAGGTTCTTTCGCCATTCACCTGTGCTCTTACCATCAACTTAGAGCCTGTCTATACCATCGGTTTCGCACTGTGGATTTATGGAGAAAGTGAATACATGAGTCCGCAGTTTTATCTGGGGGCACTCATCATCATTTCCACTCTATTCATCAATGCCTGGATCAAGAAAAGGGAAAGTTCACTCCGGTTTCCACAGTAAAAACTGTTTTTCAATGTGCACATCATTGCCGGTAAGCAGAATGAAATAATTGCCTTCGGGAAAGGAAGACGTGCTGATGGTAAATGGCATTTCGCTGTAGCTGATCTGTATGTTTTGCTGCCACAGCAAAGTGTCTTGTTTTAGCACATACAGCTCAAGACTCTCGCTACTGTTGCACCATACACTGAAGCGTAGTGTATCGCCATGCATCAGCGCTGCCTGGTCGAACTGGAGACCTATCTGTTGCGACCATGCTTTTGAAACGCAACAGCACAAACAGACCAAGGTTGTAATTATTATTTGCTTCTTCATTCCTAAATATGGGTAGCCACAAATCTCACTATTGATGCAAGGGAAACACACTAAATCATTCACTGACTTTTGAACCATGCGCCTGAAAAGGTAAATGCTCACTGCGGCCTTTACGAAAAATGTTGCGCACTGCTGCTTTTCCCTTGCGCAATTCACGCTGCACCTCTATGGGCAAAGCAATGGTTTCTACACAGGCCTCGCAACAGCAGCCATTGTGTTTTTTGTTGCAGCTCTCGCATTGTATGAATAACACATGGCACGCTTCGTTGGCGCAGTTGGTATGGCTATCACAGGGCTGGCCGCATTGGTGGCATTGGGCCAGCACATCATCGCTAATGCGCTCACTCAATCGCTCATCAAAAACAAAATTGACTCCTTTGAATTTGTTTGAAATGCCCTGGGCCTTTGCATCCTGCGCGTATTTGATGATGCCGCCTTCGAGTTGATGCACATTTTTGAATCCTTTGTGCTTGAGGTAGGCTGAAGCTTTCTCGCAGCGGATGCCTCCGGTGCAGTACATCACCACGTTGCGCTCTTCCTTACCCTTCAGCATGTCTTCCACCAATGCTATCTCTTCGCGGAAGGTGTCGGCATCAGGCAATATTGCTCTTTCAAAATGACCCACTTCACTTTCATAGTGGTTGCGCATATCCACCAGTATGGTTTCAGGTTGCGAGGTAAGCTCGTTGAACTCTGCGGCATTCAGGTGCACGCCCGTATCAGCAGGGTCAAACGAGGGATCGTTTATGCCGTCTGCTACTATCTTGTTGCGGGTTTTCAGTTTCAGTTTGAAAAAACTTTTACCGTCATCTTCATAGGCCACATTGAGGCGCAACGCATTCATAAACGAAATAGAATAGAGGTGATCCCTGAACAATTCAAAGTTGGACTCAGGCACTGATATCTGCGCGTTGATGCCCTCAGCGGCTACATACGTTCTGCCAAGCACACCCAGCGCACCCCAATTTGTAAAGAGATAGTCGCGGAAAAAGGGTGGGTTGGCAATGTGGAAGTATTTGTAGAAGGAAACTGTAATGCGCCTTTCGGTGCTTTGTTTCATTTCCTCTTTCAATATCCGGCCATCCACCGTATTGTAGAGTTTTTTCATCGGTACAATTGCATTTTATACTTCCGAAACGCACGCCAAACGATAGGTATGAAGGTGTTTTTCTTGCAGAAGGTGGCGCAAATCTATACTCGGCCTCGACCTCGGCCTCAATGATGCTAGTCAGGCTGTTAAATTTTCCTCTATGCACAATAGATTGGATTTAGGTGGGTTGATAAGCCCGTGCCAAAAGCACCATCGTTTTGAACGTGATGTGAACATCCGGTTTGCCCTGATCGGTGGATAAAAAAAACTTGCATCGCGGAAAAAGAGGACTACTTTGGTATCGCTTTTTTTTAATTGAAACAAACCAATAGAACGAAACCATGTTGGAATTGTGCAAGCAAGTGCTGACGAAGGTCAGCTTTGACAGATTCCTTTTCAGAAAGGAACTTGAAAAAGCCATCAGATGGCTCACCGGTGAAGACCTGCAGAAGTTGAAACAATGGTGCATTGACCAATACGGTACCAAGTACCGTGATGTAATCATCGCCTCCTTCCGCCCGGTGTTGTAAGAATCAAAATATTGTTGAACCCTTTAGAGCCGTCCCTGCTGAATTGCGGGGACGTTTTTTTTAGACCAGATCGTAGAGTTTACCGGGCAGGCTACGCACCATGCCTTTGAATTCTAATTCAAGCAATACGCCAGACAATTTGCCAAGCGGCTGGTTGCTGCTCAGGCTCAACACATCGATCGGTGTGCGGCCTTTTTCTTGAAGTACTTTTATTATCGCCAATTCTTCTTCAGAAAGGTCGGCAAACAAGGGAAGCTGCTTTGGCATAAGCCCGCCCTCTTCCAAATCCCAGTTCATGTAGTTGGCTAATTCGGCAGCCGAGGTAAGTATGGCAGCAATGTTTTTTCTGATGAGCAGGTTGCAGCCTGCACTGAACTTGTCGCTGTGCCTGCCCGGCAAAGCAAATACCTCGCGGCCATAGCCATTGGCCAGTTGTGCAGTAATTACAGAACCACCTTTCACATCCGTTTCTATCACGATGGTGCAATCGGCCATGCCTGCAATAAGACGGTTGCGCATGGGAAACAGTTCGGGCGACATTTGTGTGTCGCTGACAAACTCACTCACAAGGCCCCCGTTGTTAAGCATTTCCACTGCCGTACTGCGATGTGCCGGTGGATAGATCTTGTTCAGTCCGTGTGCTACGCATGCCACCGTCTGTAGCTTGTTGGACAATGCTGCACGGTGTGCGCTGATGTCAACACCAAATGCCAGTCCGCTCAGCACAAGCGGATTATATGGTTGCAAATCTTTCAACAGCGATTCACAAAACGACTTGCCGTAATCTGTAGCGCTACGCGTACCCACAATGCTGATTACACGGGGCACATTCAAGTCCATTTTGCCACGGGTGTAAAGCAGCACCGGGCCGTCATCGCATAGCTTCAGCCTGGAGGGATAATTCTTGTCGCTGAAGAACAAAGGCACAATGTTTTTTTCCTCAACAAAACGCGCTTCCTTCTCGGCTGCGTGCATCACGTCTGCACTGCTTACAGCGCGCCCAGCTACCTCTCCAATGTCTGGAATTTTTACCAGATCCGATTTTTTGGTTTTGAAAATTTGCTCTGCACTACCGCAATAGGCCAACAAACTTTTTGCGCGCACCGGGCCAATGCCTTCGATCAGCGTAAGTGCTATTTGATATGGAAGCTGGCTGTGGTATCCCAATGTGCAGATTTGTTTTTTTCAGAAATCAGCATACCGATTGATAAAGCCTGTGCGCAGCGCGATGTACAACATGGAAGTGTGCTGACTGAAATCGTTCTGCCAATTGTAGTCAATTTTTTCCACTCGGTCAGTCCAGCCCACAAGCAGTTGCAGGTTAGTCTTTGGGTTGAGGTAAACTCCTGCTTGCAATTCCCACTGCTGCACCTGTTTGACAGGCCATGGGGCAAATGTTTCTGTTACTACAGCAGGGTTGTTTCGCCAACTGCCCTCAGGTGCGGTGCCATGCGCTATCTGGTTATACTTCACTTGGGCGATTACTCTGTGCCAGCGGTAATTCAATATGCCAACCAATTCGTTGGTGGCCGGGCCCGTGGGATGGCCAAGCGGCTGATTGGTGTGTGTGTAGCTCTGCAATGCATATTCACTTGCATACAAGTTGTCGCCAAGCGAATTCCATTCTATCTGTATGTCCAAATATTTCAACAGCAAATCAAAATACTTGATGCCTGCCTGATAGCCTACTGCCCCAACTCCCGGGTCGTCTGCCGCTATCTGCCCATAGACAAATGCGCTCTTTGACAATTGCCATTTGGCATTTGCACCAAGCAATACATTGTTCACATTGTGTAATCCATTCACGGCAGTGTTGAATCCGATTACAGGTAAGTATGCACCATAATGCTGAGGCTGTGCTCCCTTTTCTTCATCATATCGTTTCCAAACGATGGCTTCAAAAAGGCCAAGTTCAATCTTGCGCGTTGGCATCCAACTAAGGTAGTTGTAACTATACCCTTTTCGTTTGAATAGTGCTTCGGGCACTTCACCCAGAGGTAGGCGCTCAAGACTTTGCAGGGACGCATAAGCTGCGGTGTACTGCACTTTTCCATCAAACAACCACACGGTGGCTTTGAGGTAAGGATAATTCATGGATGCATCGCTCAGCAACAAGGAGCGGTAGCCATGGCCTACAAAATTTTTGGTGTGTCCGAATTGAAAATTCAAATTGGCAGTTGGCGAGTAGCTGATGTTGCCATAAGCCATGGCATAGTCATAACCGGCAGCAGCGGGCACAGGAAAAGGTTTGGTGCGACCCATACCGGGCATCACCCCGGTGCTGTCTGCAAAAGCTTTCAGATACAATGGCAGGAAGGTCTGATTCTCATAGAAGCCGGTCTGAAATGAAAAATGCTCGCCCAGGTCGCCAACTATCTGCACACCGCGGGTGTTGTTGATCAGGTTGGTGGTGTCAGCATAAATCGAAGTATCAGCAAAATCGAAGGCCAATGAAAAATCGAAAATGGGATCGATGGCTATGAAGATGTCTTCTGTTTTTTTCTCTACTAAGCTTTCATCAAATATTTTTTCTTTCAGCTTGATCTGCAAAAGATGTGAGCGCAGCACTTTGTCTTCATAGGTCTCATACACTTTCAGGCTGTCTTTGGCATAGCCAGCTATGCGCATTAGGTTGATGCGGCTTTCAAGCACCGGCTTGCAGGCGGTGTGCACTAGTTGTGTGCTGTCAGCAAACAGAGAGCGCTCCACCTCTTGGGTAAAGTAGCGTTGTATGGGGATGTTTTTTTGTTGCGCAACTACAGTATGATTCATCAGCACAATGCACATAGCAACGAGCCATATCCGCATGTGGAGTAAGTCAGCTATTTGCACTGTCTGCTTTTTCATTTGGCCCTTACATCGTCAATGGCCATGCGGCTGAATTCTTGGTAAACACTGCTGATACCATCGCGGAGCTCGATCTTGTGCCGCCAGCCCATGTTGTGCATTTTTGAAATGTCCATCAGCTTGCGCGGTGTGCCGTCCGGCTTGGTGGTGTTCCACACCAACTGGCCCTGGAAGCCAACGATTTCTTTTACCATTTCTGCAAGTGCTTTTATGCTCAGGTCTTCTCCTGTACCGATGTTGACGAATATTTTTTCATTGTAATTCTTCATCAGGAAAAGGCATCCATCAGCTAAGTCATCCACGTGCAAAAACTCGCGCAGTGGCGAGCCGGTGCCCCAAACCTCTACTTCATGTTGCCCCTCTTCTTTTGCCGTATGGAACTTCCGAATCAGTGCTGGCAGCACGTGTGAGTTGTTCAGATCATAGTTGTCGTTGGGGCCATACAGGTTGGTGGGCATAGCACTTATGAAGTTGCAACCATGCTGATCGCGATAGGCTTCACAAAGTTTGATGCCCGCGATTTTTGCAATGGCGTAAGGCTCGTTGGTTTGCTCCAGCAGGCCTGTGAGCAAACTTTCTTCTTTCAAAGGTTGTGGAGCCAACTTGGGATAGATACACGATGAGCCAAGGAACAACAACTTCTTCACACCATGCACATAACTGGAGTGAATGATGTTGGCCTCAATCATCAGGTTGTCATACAGGAAGTTTGCACGATAAATATTGTTTGCATGGATGCCCCCAACTTTTGCCGCGCTTAGAAAAACATATTCAGGTTTTTCGCGGCTGAAAAAATCATCCACTGCCTGCTGGCTGCGCAGGTCCACTTCGCCCGAAGTGCGTAGCAGTAAGTTGGTGAAGCCATCAGCTATGAGTTTGCGCACAATAGCGCTACCTACCATGCCGCGGTGGCCGGCCACATAGATGCGTGCATTTTTTTCCATGGTGTGCGAAGCTAAATGGATAAACACGTCAGGCCTGTTGCATTTTTTTTTGTTGGGGGAAATAACTCAAGTGATCACAACATGTTCTCCAGTTTTACGATGGCTCAATCAACACAATAACAATAAGGGGACCTTTACCACAATGAATCGTCTTTTAACCGCGATTTTTCTTTTATCCTGTACAACGGGATCGGCAGAGGACACTACCTGGGTGAAAGTGCATTTTCTTTATGGCTCAAAACCATTGAAGCAATACAGCGAAAGTGAAAGCAAATGGTTTGGCGGAGTGTTGGGTGGCCATGTCGGTATTGAGATTGACTCCAACTCCATTCTCAATTTTGTACCCAATGAAGGGCTTCACTGGTTTGCACACAAGAAGCTATTTCGCAGCAGGTTCGCCCTTCATTCTTTTCACGGGTTCTATTCCATGTTCAGCGGAAGTGCTGACAGTGTGAAGAAGGCCATTGTATATGTACCACTGACCACCGCGCAGAAACTTGCACTGGACAGCATCTCGCAAGCTTACCTGCAACAAACGCCTTATGACTACGCCTTCGTTGGGATGAGATGTGGCGCAGCTGCTTACCACATATTGGCTCAATTGGGCATATTGCCTGAATACAGTTATCGAAGAACTCATCTGAAAATTTTCTATCCGAGAAAATTGCGAACTCCACTATTCAAAAAAGCGCGTGAGAATAATTGGTTTATTGAATTGGCGGAGGGATCGAGCAAACGGAAATGGGATAGGGACAAGTGACCTTCTCACAGGCAGCTTTTCCGCAGATGAATAAGAAAGGCCATATCAAGGCGTTAAAAAGTTTAGTGCTGAATGAATTGTATCTCAGCAATGGCCAATGCATAATCGCGGGCCGCAGTAATGTATTGTATGCGCACCTGCAATACATCATTGAGTGTGCGCAGGTGTTGCATATAGTCTGACTCACCTGCTTCGAAAAAGCGCTGCGATTGATTGCGTAGTTGTTCCGCAAGCGGCAGCGCACTTTGTATGTAATAGTTCAAATTGATTTGTGCACTTTGCAATTCTTCCAGATGCTGTACTTGCAGTGTATGCACCTCCAATTCTGTGGCCTGCAATTCAAATTTCGCAGCCTCATGAGCAGCTTTTGTTGCTTTGTTCTTAGCGCTGTATTGCCACCACCATACAGGAATGGTGATGCCTGCTTGAAAATTGTATTGCGAATCACTACCTCGCTGTCCCTGATTGAGGTATCCAAACATTAACCCAGGCATGGCCCTACTCTTTTGTGCCGAAAGATTTTTTTCCGAAGCAAGCACAACACTATTGGCCAAATCAATGATGGCTGATTGCGGTTTCATTTCCACATTGAATGTTTGGATCTGAGCCTCATGGAATAAGGCCACCGTAACCAGGGAGGAGTCTGCAAACGAATGTGTGAGTTGGTGCAATGCAATACGTTCATCGTGTTGTGCCTTCATCCACTGCTGGTGCACCAATCCATGCTGTAATGTGGCAAATGAATTTTGCATGGCGTCTATCTCGCCAGCATCGAATTTGCGTTGCGCAGCTAATTGCAATGCGCTGTACAAACTATCCTGAAGCCTGAGATTTTCTGCAAGGGTTACAGCATACTGAGCCTCGGCAAATGCCTTCGATACTTCCAAAATCAATTCTCGTTTTACCAGTTCCAATTGTTTTATCGAAACATCGGTTTGTGCTTTTAGCGCAGCGCTTTGCCGGGAGTACACGGTAGGAAATTCTAATGTTTGCGAAATGCCAATGGTGTAAAAATTTCCTGTAGGCGCTTCGGTGTAAATAGATGGATTGGCTAATGACACAGCGGTCTTCTCCATGGCGTGGCTTGCACCCACCCGGCTGTTGTACGCCTTCAGCAGTGGATGTTGTTGTATGGCAAGCTGTATGGCCTCTTCTTGCGTGATGATTCGTTGTGCTTGTGCAGCAGAAACAAAAACGAACAACACAAGAATGGATAGAATAAAAATTCGTGAGTTCATATAAAGTCCCCCCCTGTCTTTTTGTTGGTGTTGTATTCCGTTAGCGCCTTCTTTCCAAAAACAGAAAAGACAACAGGCGTTACCACCATGTCCAGCAGTGTGGAAGAAATGAGTCCACCAAGTATTACTGTCGCCACTGGATAAAGAATTTCTTTTCCTGATGCTTGCGGATCGAGTGTAAGCGGAATAAGTGCAAGTGCTGCAACAAGTGCAGTCATCAATACCGGTACTAATCTTTCGAGCGAACCGCGCAATATCATTTTTGTATCAAAGGATTCACCCTCGTGTTCCATCAGGTGGAGGTAATGCGAAATCATCATGATGCCATTGCGCGATGCAATACCAGTAAGGGTGATGAAGCCAACAAGTGTTGCAATAGAAAAGGTTCCGCCTGTTATCCAGACTGCGGCCACACTTCCAACAAGTGCAAGAGGAATATTCAACATAATTTGCAGTACAATGCGATAAGAGCGAAAGTGTGAGAAAAGCACAATGAAGATGCCTGCAAATGCCACAAGGCTCATCCACAAAATGAGACGTGATGATTCTTTTTGACTCTCGTATTGACCACCGTAGCGCAGGTAGTAGCCTTCGGGTAGCACAACTTGTTCGCCTACATTTTTTTGAATGGCTTCTACAGTTGTTGCCAAGTCTTTTCCTTGCACGTTGCAACTTACGGTGATTTTTCGTTGCGCATTTTCGTGCATGATGCTATTCACTGATGAGGTGTATTCAATGTCTGCAATCTGTCCCAGTGGTATCAATCCGCCATCAGGCGTATCTATCAAAGTTTGTTTGATGCTTTCAATATTGTTGCGTTCTTCATCGGCAGTTCGGAGCAAAATGTCAAACGATTTTCCTCCTTCTAACAACTGGCCTGTCACTTTGCCGTTGTAGAATATTTCTAAGTCCTCTGCCACTTTGCCTGATTGCAATCCATAGCGCACCAGCGCATCGCGGTTGATGCGAATGAGTAGCTGAGGTACCATTACTTGTTTTTCCACTTGTACGTCCACAGCGCCCTCTACCTCACTTATTACGGATGAAATTTCTGCTGCTTTACTGCGCAGCATTTGCAAATCGCTGCCAAATAATTTGATAGCCACTTGTGCACGAACACCACTCAACAAATGTTCTATACGATGTGAAATGGGTTGGCCAACGGTGACACTCGCGCCTTTCAATATTGATAATTTACTACGAATGTCTTTGATGATTTCATCGCGTGTTCGTTCAATGCCTTGCTTCAGTTCTACGTCTATTTCAGAATTGCTCACCGGCTCTACGTGTTCGTCCAATTCTGCGCGGCCTGTTCTGCGGCTTGCATAAGCTACTTCGGGCACTTGCATCATCAGCTCTTCGGCCATGCGGCCCATGCGATTGCTTTCTTCCAGCGAAGTGCCGGGTGGTGCATAAAGATTGATGGTGAATGAACCTTCATTGAATGCCGGAAGAAACTCGCTACCAAAGAATGGAACCACTGCAACGGCACCTGCTACAAGAATGGCTGCTCCCGCAATGATCAATCGCGGACGGGCAAGTGCATATTGAAGCAAACGAGTGTCTTGTTTTTTTAGAAAGCGAACGAGTGTGCTGTCCTCGTGTTTTTTGCTTAGTGTTTTACTTCCTAATAAATAACTACACAGCGCAGGGGTGACAGTAAGCGAAACAATAAGTGATGCTATGATGCTTGTGATGTAAGCAATGCCGAGTGGCATAAAAATTCGGCCTTCGATACCTTGCAGATAAAAAAGCGGAATGAAAACAAGTACCACAATAATGGTAGCATACACAATGGAGTTTCGCACTTCGCTGCTTGCTTCATAGATGATTTTTAGCCTCACCCCCAGCCCCTCTCCGGTGGAGAGGGGAGAACGCGCGCGGTGCTCCTTTAATCGCCTGAAAACATTTTCTACATCCACTATTGCATCATCTACCAATTCGCCAATGGCAATAGCAAGTCCACCAAGTGTAAGTGTATTGATAGAGATGTCAAAGCCTTTGAACACAAGCGCTGTAATCAGCATGGACAAAGGGATAGCGGTAAGTGTGATGATGGTGGTTCTGAAATTGAGCAGGAACAAAAACAATACAATGACAACGAGAATAAATCCATATCGCAAAGCCTCTTCCACATTGCCAATGGAGTTGGTGATGAAATTCTTCTGCTGAAAAATGTAAGGATTGATGGTAACATCAGGAGGCAAGGCAGTCTTCAATTCTTCGCATGCTCGCACTACTTCATCTGTAAGGTCAACAGTATTTGCTCCGGGTTGTTTTTCTACTGTCACTATCACAGCAGGCTTTCCGTTGATGCCGGCATCGCCTCGTTTTTGTGCAGCACCTTCGCACACTTCCGCTACTTGATAGAGCATCACCGGCATTCCTTCGCGATTAGAAATGACCGTGTTTTCCAAATCAGCCTTATTCTTCACTCGGCCAATGGTGCGGATAAGCACCTCGCTGCCATATCTGTCAAAAAAACCACCCGTGGTGTTTTGATTGGCTTGTTGCAAAGCCTTGTCAAGAGCATCAATAGAGAGATGAAATTGTTGCAACTTTTGGGTGGAGATGAGTACTTGATACTGCATACGTTCACCACCAATGGGTATCACTTGCGATACACCTTTTATGCTCATCAATCTTCTTCTCAATGTAAAATCAGCAATGGTGCGCAACTCCATGGGACTGGTAGAATCTGCACTCAGTCCGATGGACATTATTTGACCCATCACCGAAGTGATAGGGCCCATTACAGGAGTAATGCCATCCGGCAGTACAACCGTTTGCAGCTTCTCTGAAACCAATTGGCGGGCACGAAAAATATCGGTGTTCCAATCGAACTCCACATACACCAGCCCAATGCCAATGGCACTGCTTCCACGTACATCCTGCACGCCTGTGCTGCCGTTCAGCGCGGTCTCAATAGGCAGTACCACTTGTGTTTCTATTTCTTCGGGAGCCATTCCATTTGCCTCTAAGAAAATAGTAACACGCGGACGATTCAGGTCAGGCAATACGTCCACCGGAAGATGGATAACGGTGTACGTGCCATAGACCAGAATGAGCGCGGCAGTGGCTAAAACAAACATTCTGTTGGCCAGCGAAAAACGAATGATTCTATTGAGCATGAACTAAAATTCGAGATTGATTTGGAAATTCGAAAGCATCAGACTAAACGAATTCTAATGCATGTGTGCACCGGCATTATCATGTGCGTGTGCTTCGCCAGCAACTGCATTTATTACATAGTCTGCCGTGTATAGTTTTCCTTTGTACATGAATTGTAACCAAACGCGATAAGTGCCGGGTTTTGGAAATGTGGCGTGGTGATGAAGTATGGTTCCCTCCACTTCAGGATGCACATGCATATACGTTTTTTCCGCGACATCAACCGCTACCATGTGGCCCTTTGCGCCCAAATAATTGTCGAGCTTGTTTACATCCACTTCTTTTCCATTTTCAGTGAGCACTCCATCAAAGTGAATTTCAACTCCGCTATCGAAGTGGCCATAGTCAGC
>JBJXFP010000053.1:0-36783 GCA_046155615.1 Flavobacteriales bacterium
TGAATTTTGTTTTCTCAGGTTTTCACTTCAATGACAGAGCGCGCGGACTGCAGCAAGGCATGCAGCAAACAGACGCATCGCCAGCCCTATCCAATGCCATGGCCCAAAATTTTTCTTCCTATATCACCCGGCAAGGAAATGCTTCGCCACTTCCCATACTCTTTGTCAACAGCACACGCATGCAAGATGGAAAGCCTGGCGTATTCAGCACCATCAAGCTGCATTCGCTCAAGACTGAGCGCATTGATATCTGCGCACAGATGAACAACAAGCAGGATGTGACACTTGCCTGCGCAGTGGTGAATGGTGCACGGTTTCCATACCTGAGTCCTGCGGGTGCCATGTGCGACACAAGTGGACACTGGCAATACTTTGTAGATGGTGGTTACTTTGACAACTCAGGCGCGGGCATAGTGCACGAGCTGCTGCACGAAGTGCTGGGGCTGATGGAAACACCTGAGTATGCAGATATAAAACAGCGGGTAGTGATACGCGTAGTGCACATCACCAACAGCGAGTGGGGCCCCGGCATAGAACAGGGAAGGCTACACCATGTGAACACCATGAAGAATGATTTGGCAGCGCCCTTCATCACCTTGCTTGGTTCATACAGCATGCAAACCAGTGTGAATGACTTTCGCCTGAAGAACTATGTGCAAGATCATGAGGGTGCAACGGATGTGTATTTGAAAATACCACTGCTGAAGGAAGGCGAGAGTGGTGAAGCCTTCACCATGAACTGGGTTATATCCAAACATGTGAGAGACAAGATGGACAGCCGCTTAGACTCCGCAGGTTTCAGCACAGCGAGCCAGGTGATAAAAAAAGATTTCAGATAACCCTACACTTCAAACGCTTTTCGGAAGGCGGAAGTCAGAAGCATAACTGCCATACTTGCATCACGCACCGGCAACCCAGCGGGCGGGCCGTAAGGTGTTTTGTTCAGATCTATGATGTAGATACGATTGTCGGTTTTGTTGCGCAGCACATCCAACTCGCAGAAGTGGGCACCCATGGCTTTGGCAAACGCTACTATCAGTTGCAATTCGCCCTCACTGAAAAGCGACTCAGGGCTGTGCATCTCCGAGTAGCTCACCTCGTTAGTAAAGCGCACCTCATGTCGTTTGAATTTTTTGTAGGCAGTCACTACTTCATTGCCTATCACGGCCACGCGGTAGTCCATTACGTATTCTTTAGAGTGTGTGTTGTCAATCAATACCTGATACACCACAGCATCCTCAGCATGTGGCAGCGGACATTGCACCATGCGGCCATCGTGCAGCGCATTCGTATCGCTTTTGCAAACAGCCACACCTTGATAGGTAACAGGATCTATGAAAGTGTTGTAGCCAAAAATTTGCTGATGCACTGCATCCACTTTCTTCTTCGATATGTCAGTGCAATGCTCATTCAGCATTTTAGTATCGGGATATGTGCTGCGCAAATCATCACTGCAGCCGTGGGTAATGTCTTCGAAGTAAATAACCACTTCAGGATGCTTCACTGTTTTGTTGGTGAGTCTGTAGCCAAGTTGGTCGGCAATCTTGAACAGGGTAGTTTTCTTACTGGGGAAATCAGGATAGGCCACAATTACCGGCAGTCTGAACTTTCGCATCCATTTCCATGCATCACTCACAGCAAATCGAATGTCCTTCATCCATGCCTCGGCAAGGGGCATGTTGCTGCGGTAATTGTTGCGCAGGCCTTTGCGGTATTTTCTGTTTGCACTCATGCCGCTTTTTCTCTGGCTTTTTTCAATTGGTTGGGCGTGGCCTTCATGCTGCCCGATACATGTAGTGTGATGTAGTCTTTGCTGAGTTCAGCATTGCGTGCAGGCGAATACTCTCTCCCATAAAAGATGATTTGCAAATGCAATTTGTTCCAGAGCGCTTCAGGAAAAAGTTTCTTGGCATCGCGTTCGGTTTGTACCACATTCTTTCCATTGCTCAGCCCCCAGCGGTGCATGAGGCGGTGTATGTGTGTGTCCACCGGAAATGCAGGCACACCGAAAGCTTGCGACATCACCACACTTGCCGTTTTGTGTCCCACACCGGGCAGTGCTTCCAGTTCTTCAAAAGTCGCGGGCACATGGCCATCATGTTTGCTTACTATTATTTGCGACAGTGCATGTATGTTTTTGCTCTTGGCAGGTGCCAGGCCACATGGGCGAATGATGCTTTCTATTTCTGCCACACTCAGCTTCTTCATATCGAATGGATTGCTGGCAAGATTGAACAGAGCAGGAGTGATTTTGTTCACGCGCTCATCAGTGCACTGTGCGGAAAGCAGCACCGCCACCAGCAGCGTATATGCATCGGAGTGCTGCAATGGTATAGGAGTGTGAGGATACAACTTTTCCAATGCGTGTATGATGTATTGCGCCTTTTCTTTTTTGCTCATGCTTTGTGGTGTGCGAATTTGCGTTTGCTGCCAAGCACAAAATCATTTGAGGAAAAAAATAATTGGCAACTGAAAATTTTCAGCACGTTTACTTAGTAGTTATTGTTGCTTTACTAAAAAAAACATGAGTCCGGCACTTCTGAAATTGTACAATCTGCTTGCCCTGCTTGGCGTGGTGGTGTTATGCTTTGGCGAATTCCAGTACTTTGCCGGATACAGCGGCACCAACATAGATATGAGTGTGGCCCATATAGCACTTTCATCACCCGGCCACATAAGTTGTGGCATGTTCTGTTCCTTCATTGGTGTCAGCCTTATGATGTTCGTGCTTTTTCCGTTGCGTGTTTCCCTTTACAGAACCAGCTTCTCCATGCGTCAGTGGCTGATAGCATCTATGTTGCTTTATCTCTCAAGCATTCTTGTTTTCCATGTGGCTATGGGTTTCATTGGTTTCAACGAGCAGGTGGCCATGAATTTAGATACGCTTCATGCCAACCTTGCATTAGAAACACGCGCAAAAACGCAAAGCCTTTTTCGCATCATTACACAGGTTTGCATCTTCATGGCGTTGGTTACTTCTGTGTTATTCAGCATTGCAGTGCTTCGCAAAAAGACCTGCATGCCTTGGTGGAGTGTCTTCTTCACACCCATTCCACTTTACATCCTGTTTAAAGAAATTCCATCAGTTTGCTGCACCATTGCAGCTCCGTATGGCGGCTGGTATCTGATCGCAAGCGGTTGTCTTGGATTATTCATATTCTTCTTCATCATTGGCAGGTGCGCATGCAGGCATGCAGCAACAAGTTAAACCAAAGTGCTGCGCTTAGTTGAATGCCACCCCGTTGGCTCCTATGCCTGCGGTGTAGCTGGCCACCAGCGTACCACCTGCACTGTAGCGATACACTACCGATGCAGTAACAAAATCCGAGATGCCTACACACCACAGTTCGCCATTGCCCGGGTGAATATTTAAGCTGCCCCTCATATCTGCTATTATTTCTGTTGCATCAAAATCAGCCTCTGCAATACTGAATTGAAACACACCGTTGTTTTCGAAGTAGAGCATACCACCATCAGGTGAAACTTCCAGTTGCCTTGGATGGTCTCCATTGGCACCTATGCTTTGTTCGTCTTCTACTAAATATGTATCTGAGTTGATGCGGAAAATTTTTGCATCAGTGTGGCCTACTATGTTCCAGTCAACATCATAGAGTGTTTCGCCACTGCACAGCACCCACACATCGCCATCACTACTATGCACTATGTCCTGCGGGCGATCGCTCACGGCTATGGTTTGCACCAAAGTATTTGTTGTGATATCAATCACACTCACAGTATTGTCAATATTCCATCCGCCACTGTTACACACATACAGCAGGTTACCATCCAATATCATTTTTTCAGGACCATTGCCAACAGCTATACTTTCTGCAATACTGTTGGTAGCTAAGTCAATGACGCGCACATAGCCATTCATTGCACCATCGGTAAGGTATGCTTTGCCATTACCGCCATCCAATACATAGCGCGGATAGTCGAGGCCTGTAATTGTTGCAGCATGTTTCATATCGGCAATTGTTACCACCACCACTTTTTGCGAATTGTTGAGCACAGCATAGCCCTTGTCTCCAATCACTGTAAATGATTGCAACACGTCACCAAGTTCCAGATTGTTCTCTAAGAAATACACATCATTTATCACTGTGCCATCATCAGCTATGTAGGTGATGGTAGCATTGCTGCTGCCGAAGTTGCCCTCGTTGGTGATGAAGCGGCCATGGCTGTAGTTGGTGGTGCCGGGTGCAGGCGTCTCTTTGCCGCATGATGCAAGTGCCATTGTTGCTATTGCAAACCCTGCGATGATTCTTTTCATAATGATGTATTGTTTGATTTTGATTTAGAAAAATGTTTTGCCCAATGGGCAAATTCAAATTGAAGATGCAGTTGATACACGCGGCCGGGCATGGCATAGCCACGCACCGATTCATAGTCAGCATTCAGCACATTGTCCACGCTGAAGCCTGCTGTTATTTTGTGATGGCTCAGTTGGCATGTGGTATTTACACCACACACCACAAAGTGGTATGCAGGCAACGCGCGTGCTGTATTGTTCACTTCATCGGTATAGCGCAGGTTAGTGTATTTGTGCGATGCAAACGCACTGAAGTGTTTGCAGCTCATTTGCGCTTGTGTGAAAAACACAAGAGCCGGTGTATAGATCATGCGGAAGGTGCTGGAGTCGTCCCATGCTCCGCTGTTGGTAGCCATTGCAGTGGTATGCGAAGCGCGGTGAAGCACTTCCAATTTCAAGCGTTTCAGGTTTTGCAACCACTTCACTTCTGCTTCTCCCCCACCCGATTTTACTTCTTTGTAATTCACCGGTGCCCAATAATTTTCAGATGTTGGTTGCCATTGTATCCAGTTGGAGATATGATTGAAGAAACCGCCAACACGCAAATGCAACTCCGAACTGCGCATCCACCAGGCAAACACCAGCGCAGCATTGGTATTCCAGCCTTGTTCCGGCAGCAAATTTTTGTTGCCACCGGGTTGCCAGTACAGTTCGTTCATATCAGGTGCACGGAATCTGCGGGCTGCCATCGCTTCAGCAGTCAGCTTGTGGTGGTTGCTTTTTTCAATCACCTTCATGGAATAAAAAAGCGAAGCTGAAGGCTGCGTTTTGATGTTGCGCACTTCGTGGCGCATGGCTATTTCTGCATGATGCCTTCCTGGATGATAAATGGCAGATGCGCCAACCTGCAACAAACTCAGCGATGCCACACCTCCTTCATAATTGTTGTTGAATACATGGTGCAACGCTGTCATCGCATCACCACGCATATAAAATTTTTCTCTGAACTGATGCAAGTAATGTCCATTGACAAAGTGACTCTTGCTGCGTGTTTTGCTGTCAATGAGCCATTCACCATTGGCAAGCAAATCGCTTCTATACTTCAGCGCCTCCTCGTTGTAAGCATAGGCCAAATGATACTCGTGATTTCTGCGGAAGGCTTTCAGCGAAGCACTCATGCGGGTGAATGCATCATCTTGCTCCGCATCGGAATAAGCGGTGGCACCGGCAAGCGGCAACTGCACCCTGCGCTGCTGATGCCAGACATTCGCACTCAGCTCATTCAAAAACCAGTGCCAGCCAACATCTTGCGAAAAGCCAACGTTGCGGCCATCATTGTGTGTTTGTTTTACCAATGGATTTTGATATTGATATGCATCGGTGTAGCTGAAATTATTTTCATACCACTGATAGAAAGCTTTGGTGCGCAATGAGAGAGAACCGTCACGGAATTTTTCATCACCGCGATAAGATGACTTTTGTACTGCCGGAATTTTTACATCCACACCATAAGTCTGATTGAGCAAACTGTTGAACGATGTGAAGAGACGTGCAAAGCCTGCGGTGTCAGCAGATACATTCGATAAGTTAAGTGCGGCACCAAGGTTTGTTGCAGCAAATTCATTGGCCCCTGGTTCGGTATTCAATGCTACTTTATCAAAGAAAAAGGAAGGTATCAGCGATAAATCGGACGAGCCGAGTGACA
Source organism: Flavobacteriales bacterium (assembly GCA_046155615.1). Taxonomy (GTDB): domain Bacteria; phylum Bacteroidota; class Bacteroidia; order Flavobacteriales_D; family Sanyastnellaceae; genus JANNVZ01. Next base: position 5,958 of record JBJXFP010000053.1, read on the forward strand.
AACTATTGATGGGAATTCCATTCCAGAGAATGCTGCTGTGGTCTGATGCCATACCTCTGAAACGCAGGCTGGCAGAAGCTCCCGGAGCACCGTTGCGATTTACCTGTGCGAGGCCATTGGCATCGAGCCATGCACCCAGATCAAGATGTTGTACGCCTGCTTCTCCGGATAGCGACAAGTACCGTTTGTTAGCACTGTTGAAGTGTGAAATGAATTCAACAATTTCTACCGCATCTGCATGTGGATCAGTGAGCAAAGGCTGTATATGACTCAGCAAAGTGTCGGCCTGTGTGAGGCACACATGCGGACAACAAAACACTATGATGCAAGCAACAATTTTTTTCATGCAATCAGATGCCTTTTCCCGGGCACCGGTTAGTTTGGTTGCTTGTGGCAGGTCTTCTGACTTGCATCCTGTTGTTCCTGCCTTCCCCTCAGCTCATTGCATGAGCGTGAAAGTGGCGTGTGATTGGAACAACTATAATCGGATGCTTACAGCTGCGGGTACAGTCCCGGCTTTGCACCGGAGTTCCCTTTTCATTTTGATTGTGTTTTTACGCACGTTCAAAAAACCAAAAGCGGGGCGAATGTAGATACTTGTCAGGAGTACTGACAGATAACACCACCCATCAGCATGAAGCAGATAGCCCAGTAGCCCACATTGATGAAAATGTATTTGGCTCCTTTGCGTTCGAACAACGAGTTGATACCAATGATTGGCAGAGCTAACTCTAAGCCGACAAGGAAACCATGAAATGCTCCGTGGCCGAATGTGCGGTATTGATTTGGAAAGCGAGTCACCACATCTTTATATAGTTCGTATTGTGCACCTGTCTGTGCGTTGAAGTCATCATTGAGCAGGTATGAGAACAGACCCCACTCGTGTATGACAACGAACTGCATGGCCCATGCAACAAAAAAACTGAATATAAAAGTGAGACCAAACACCAACGGCATGTTTGCGCCTTTGGCTTTTTCTTCGGTCATGCCGCTGGCTTTCATCCAAGCAGTGCCCAGCACTTTAGGATTGTACCAGATGAAACCAATAACCAAAGGAATGAGTGCACTGAGTGCAAGGATTAAGAAATTTACCGGAGGCATAATATAGATTTTTTTTAGTGGATTATGAAGGTGGAAATATATACTCACCTTTAAGCCGCAGCCACGGCAGCATCATTGTGCAAGAGGTTTCAAATTATCTTTGGACAACCATTTCCGTAATGGAAAAAACAAACACAGGCAAGCATTGAAAACAGAGCGCAGGCATAAAGCAATCGGATGGGTTCAGCAGCTATGCTGCACCATTGTGTTGTGCTGGTGTAGCCATGCCTGCCATGCACAGTTGAGCAAAAGTGACAGCACTTTTCTGCAAACCATGAAGACCGAATTGCTGCTTGCAGACTCACAATATGCGCACATCGATTCGGTATTCACCATGCACACCCTGCGCATCAAAAAGTTAGACAAAGAAATACAACGCATAGCTCGGAGTGAACAGGAACAGGCAGCCAAGGACTCGCTGACTACTGCGCTGGTGGCCGAAAAACGCAATCTCAAAGAATTGCGCGAATTGGAAATGCAGCTTGTGCTTACCGAAGAGCAGAAAAAGATTTACGCTGAGAAAATCAAACCTCTGTCAGCTTCAGTATTGCACTTCGGGGTGAATCATGTCAGGGCTTCGTGTGCGGTGTGTCTGCCGAAGTAACATTTTGCACTTTTAATTATTCCTTGCCTTCCTGTTCATCATTGCTTCATGTGGTCTGTTTCTCTTTGCTGCATGAAAACTATAAGAATCAACTACAACAAAGTCTGGCTCGCTGTATGGGTCATAGTGATGATACTCTGCTGGCTTGTGGCCATCAGAACTGCGCTGTGATGGAGACAGTTACAATGGCACTGGCTGCCTGCAAGTGCAACGTACTACACTTGTTACCTGCATTTATTTGCGCATGAGTATGGATTATCTGATTGTGATATTGGTGGCATTGTGTGGTGCGTGCCTTAGTTTTTTTTCAGGCTTCGGACTTGGCACATTGCTGCTGCCTGCATTCATGTTGTTTTTTCCGCCACCGGTAGCCATTGCAGCCACCGCAGTGGTGCACATGCTGAACAATGTGTTCAAACTTTTTCTTGTAGGCCGCTATGCTGACAAAAAAATAATACTCGGTTTCGGTTCGCTATCTGTGGCGGGTGCATTGCTTGGCGCCTGGCTGCTCAGCAAGGTGCTTACCGAACATGTATTGCTGGAGTATGCCATTGGCCAATCACTTTTTCAGATCACTTTCATCAAGCTAACCATCGCTGTATTGATTTTCATTTTTGCGGTATTGGAAATTGCTCCATGGTTTCAGAGCATCACCATCAGCCGCAGGTGGCTGCCTGTGGGCGGTTTTCTAAGTGGTTTGTTTGGCGGACTCAGCGGGCATCAGGGAGCATTGCGCAGCGCATTTCTTATGAAGTCTGGTTTGAGTAAGGAAGCCTTCATGGGCACACGCGTGGTGTGTGCATGTCTTGTGGACATAACGCGCATCACAGTGTATGCGGCTACCATTGGTGCCAGTTGGCAACTGATGAATCCGTGGCTGGTAGGTGCAGCCACCATGGCCGCATTCAGCGGTGCATGGCTTGGCAACAAGTGGATGAAAAAAACAGAACTTACCATTATCAATCGTATAGTAACTGTGATGCTGTTGCTGTTTGCCGTAGCGTTGGGATTGGGTGTGATATAATCTGCTTGCAGGATTTGCTATGATTTCCCTCACGGAAAACTGAACCCATCCAGATAAACATCTGTAATGGACGAAGGCGGTGCTTCTTCACCCCACACAATCATTATGGCGAGGTAGTGGTTGTCTATCCAGCCCTTCACCGTCCAGTTGTCGCCCTCAGCATCTTCCCAGTAGTCTATTACACCAAAGGCATTCGGGTTAGACTCCAAAGTGTGGCCACCGCCATAGCCAAAAGAAGAAGTAATAGCAAAAGCAGTCTTCAGGTAATCCATATAGCTTTCAAGCAAGTTCACCAATTCATCTTCAGTAGCCTCCATTGATTCGGTAAACTGCACACAGATAATCTCGTAGCCATAGTCGCCATAGTTAGTGCTGCCAGTCCACACCAGCGAGCTGTCATCAGCATACTCCAATATAAACTCCACTGAATCGGTGGGGGAATAGAAGTAACAACCCGAAGAACCCACGGCCACTTCGGTAAAGGTTGGGGCATCGCTCTGCGCGCTGGTATGCAAGCCCGCAGTAAGGATGAAAAGGATAATCAGGATTTTTTTCATCTGCCAAAGATGACCAACCCGAAACTGATACAGTTCAGTGAACGCTCCTGGATTGCATTTTTCTGCAATACATCTCCTAAGCTTGGGAGAGGCATTGCATTTTTCTGCAACACATCTCCTAAGCGTTTGAGGACCACTTCCGTTTTCGGAAATACACAAAAAATGCTATGGAAGACCATTTCCGTTTTCGGAAGTACACAAAAAATGGTTTGGAAGACTATTTCCTTTTTCGGAAATACATCTCCGAAGCTTAGTATGACCATTTCCGTTTTCGGAAATTTCAATACCCAATCAAACCCTTCAACTTTTCTTCAAAATACTTATTCGCCAAAAAGTTTTTCTCCGGTCTGCTACATTTGCGATCATACAAAGCAATGTCACTCAAAGAAACACTGATTCTTCAATTGTCGCAACGCGCAAACGCTCTCTCGGAAACCAGACTGGCCGAGTTAAACGAATTTGCAGAATTCCTTTCATTCAAAGAGGCAAACTTGACAACTGATTCCATAATGAAACTGATGGACAAGTCAGGCGCATTCAATTTTGTGAATGAAGATCCATCTGTATATACAATAGATGATTGCAAGGAAAAGTATAAGCCATGAACAAAGGCGATATTGTACTGGTTCCTTTTCCCTTTACAGATATGAGTGGAGTAAAGGTACGGCCGGCTTTAGTACTTATGACTTCTGACGCAGACCTTACTCTATGTTTCATAACAAGCAAACAAACCACCTCAGATGAGTTGGATGTAGAGGTTGCCCCAAGCAAACAAAATGGTTTGAAGTTCACATCTGTCATCCGCACATTCAAACTCGCAACTATTTCTATGGATATTGCAGTGGGTCTGTTGGGTAGGATAGCCATTGATGAGCATGCAGAAGTGCTAATGAAAATTGCCAGGCGCATGGAGATTTACCAACAAACAGCTTAACGCCTCAAACAAAAATTGCTATCCGCCATAGCAACATCAATACTCCACCACCCCCCTCAACCTCTCCTCAAAATACTTATTCGCCAAAAAGTTTTTCTCCAGCCCGGCATTGAAAGGAATAGGTGTATCAAGACTTGCACAACGTGCAACGGGAGCATCTAAATGTTCAAAACAGTTTTCTGTAATCAAAGCAGAAAGCTCACCACCGATGCCGCCTGTTATGCAGTCTTCGTGCAGTATGATAGCGCGGCCAGTCTTCTTCACACTTTCAAAAATCATTGCAGTGTCCAGCGGGGCAAGTGTGCGCAGGTCTATCAGGTCAGCGCTTATGTCCGGGTTTTTGTCAAGGGTCTCCAATGCCCAGTGCACACCCATTCCATAGGTGATAATGCTTACCCGTTCGCCTTCTCTCAGCTTGTTCGCCTTGCCAAAAGGGATAGTGAAGTAGTCATCATTCACTTCGCCACTTACACTTCTGTATAGTGCCTTGTGTTCAAAGAAGATTACAGGATTGGGGTCTTCAAACGACTGACACAACAGGCCTTTGGCATCCTGCGGAAATGCAGGGTACGCAATGCGAAGGCCCGGAGTGTGGAAGAACCACGCCTCGTTGCTTTGACTGTGGAAAGGGCCTGCGGCAACGCCCGCGCCCGTTGGCATACGCACTACCACATCAGCATGCTCTGCCCAGCGGTAGTGCAGCTTCGCCAGGTTGTTGATGATTTGATTGAAGCCAACAGTAACGAAATCAGCGAACTGCATCTCCACCATCGCTTTCCAACCTTTGATGCTGAGGCCAAGCCCCGCACCAATGATAGCTGATTCGCAAAGCGGAGTGTTGCGCACTCTATCGCTACCAAATTTTTCTACAAAACCTTCGGTCACTTTGAACACGCCACCATACTTGGCAATGTCTTGCCCCATCAGCACCAGCTTATCGTGCCGATCCATGCTTTGGCGCAGTCCATCGCTTATGGCATCTATCAGACGCTTCTCGGTTTTCTTTTCGGTTGCCGGTGCAATAGCGTTGTTGTGAAATGGCTTGAAGAGATCAGCAGTTTCTTTATCTGTATCAGGTGTTATATCAGGCTCGTTGTAAGCTTCTTTCAGCGCATCGTTTATTTCCTGCTTGATGCTGTTGCGTATTTCAAGCACATCATCAGGCCAGATGATGGTGTGCTCCAGCAAATAGTTTTCAAAGTTGACCACAGGGTCTTTGCTCTCCCAGCTTTCAATCAATCCATCGGGATAGTATTTGGTGCCGCTGGCTTCCTCATGGCCACGCATACGAAAGGTCATGAACTCCATCAGTATTGGCCGCGGATTTTCGCGGATGCTCTCTGCCGCCTTGCGCACTGCGTTGTACACATCTATGATGTTGTTGCCATCCACTTGTATGGCATCCTCTTGCGGCATGCCATAGCCAATGGCTTTGTCGATGAATTGCTTGCACCGAAACTGTTCGCGGCTCGGTGTACTCAGTCCCCACGCGTTGTTCTCTATACCGATGATTACGGGCAAATCCCACACGGTAGCCACATTCAGTGCTTCATGAAAGTCGCCCTCACTTGCTCCACCATCACCACAGAAAACGATGGTGGCTTTTTTCTCCTTGCCTAATTTGTTGGCCAATGCAATGCCATCTGCAATACCCAACTGCGGGCCGAGGTGGGAGATCATTCCTACAAGATGATGCGCTTTGGTACCGAAGTGAAACGAGCGGTCGCGGCCATTGGTGTATCCACTTTCCTTTCCCTGAAATTGTGCAAAGAGTTTTGGCAGAGGAAGATTTCTTGCAGTGAAAATGCCGAGGTTGCGGTGCATGGGCAGGATGTATTCATCCTCTTGCATAGCCAATGCAACACCTACTGAAATAGCTTCCTGTCCATAGCCGCTGAACCACTTGGATATTTTGCCAAGGCGCAATTGACTCAGCATCTTCTCCTCAATGAGGCGAGGTTTCAGTATCGCCTTGTAGAGGGTGATCAGCTCGTCTTTGCTGATACCTTTTTTATTGAATTTGATAATGGGTTTGGTGGCTGTGGACATTGCTCGGTGGCTGTACTTGTTCTTGATTTGATTTTTCGAGGTGCGAATTTTATCCTTATTGCATATAAAACTCAATGAGGCCTTCGGGTGCGGCTATGTGTACTGTTTTACTTCTGCGATCTATTTTCTGAAAAAAGTCAGCGTGCATGGGTAGCAGTATTTCCTTTTTGCCAGCGGTAATCACCATCAGCGGATTCACAGGATTTTCTTCTATGTGGCTTACTGTTCCTATCAGGCCAAGTCTTTCATCGCTCACTTTGAAGCCTGCGAGTGCACGCATGGTCAGCTTCTCGTTGTCGGCATCGCTCAGGTATTTTGGTTCTATGCAGATGGTGCTACCTACGAGGGCTTTCGCTTGTGCTTCGCTCTCAATGCCTTCAAGTTTCACCTTGGTGGTTGTGTTGGTTTTATACTCCAGCCGATGCACAACATAGGGTGTAAGGGTATTGTTCTTTTTTACAATGATGAGCTTGAGCCCTTCATAGTCGCTTTGGTTGGCAGTATGCAGCACAGCGGTGAGTTCGCCTTTGTATCCATGCAGTTTGCTGAAGTATCCCAGCTCGTGCAGGTCATCTTTCTTCATTTCCATCTCTGTTGTTTAATCTTGATTCAGTTTTTTTACCATGGTGAGTATGGTGGCCAGCGCTACTGTTTCGCCTGTCTCATCATACACATCTACCAAAAATTTCACGATTCCTTTTGCTATGTCTTCCGGTGTTTTTTTCTCCTGATCCACTTTTTCCTTCACAGTAAAACGCACACCTATGGTCATACCGGGATAAACAGGTTTTGTAAACCGTGCTTCATCAATACCATAGTTCAGCAACACGGGGCCTTTTTTTGGATCCACAAAAAGCCCTGCCGCTTTGCTTAGCACAAAGTAGCCGTGTGCCACACGCTGTTCGAATATGGTTCCCTCCAGCGAAGTAGCATCCATGTGAGCATAGAAGTTGTCGCCACTTACGTTGGCAAAGTTCACAATGTCAGCATCGGTCACTGTGTGTTTGTGAGTAAACACTGTTTCGCCCACTTGCAATTCTTCAAAGTGTTTTCTAAAGAGATGTGGCTGCGCTTCGGGTTGTGGAGCTCCGTATTGATACACATTGGTAATGGCTGTGAGCATGGCGGGCGAGCCTTGTATAGCTGTGCGCTGCATGTAGTGCTTCACGCCACGTATGCCTCCCATCTCCTCGCCACCACCTGCGCGGCCCGGGCCACCATGCACCAGCAGTGGCATGGGCGAGCCATGGCCTGTGCTCTCTTTGGCACAGTCGCGGTTAAGCACCAGCACGCGGCCGTGGTGTGTGGCGCTGCCAAGGGTGAAGTGGCGCGCGGCCTTGGCATCGTTGGTTGTGATGCTGCATACAAGAGAACCTCTGCCGAGTTTGGTAAGTGCGATGGCTTCATCCAAATCGTTGTATGGCATAAGCGTGGTGATGGGGCCAAAGGCTTCTATCTCGTGGGTGGCAAGATTCACAAATGGCTTTTTGTTCAGCAAAAGCATGGCCGACATAAAAGCGCCTTTCACTGAATCGGCATCCAATAGCTGCACTTTGTTGGGATCGCCATATACTATTTCGCTCGCTGCTTTTAGTTGTTCTAATCTTTCAAGCACTTCCTTGCGCTGGCTCATACCTGCCAGCGAACCCATGCGCACTTTCTCATTGCGCGGATTGCCGATTGGAGTTTTGCCGAAGGCTTCGCCCAATGCAATCTGTACATCTTCCAAAAAATTTTCAGGAACAATAACCCTGCGAATGGCTGTGCATTTCTGACCACACTTCACGGTCACTTCTTTGCGCACTTCTTTGATGAAGAGGTCGAACTCCTCAGTGCCCGGTGCTGCATCGGGGCCGAGTACTGCAGCATTGAGCGAATCTGCTTCCATGTTGAATGGCACAGACTCACTGCTGATGCGCGGATGGTTTTTCAGCATGGTTCCTGTGCTGGCGCTACCTGTGAATGTGACTACATCTTGCGAAGTAACGTGGTCGAGTATTCCTTTGGCGCTGCCACATATCAGTTGCAGTGCCCCATGGGGCAATATGCCTGATGCTACGATGTCGCGAACCACTGCTTCGGTTACATAGCTGGTGATGGTGGCGGGCTTTACAATGGCCGGCATTCCTGCCAGCAGATTCACAGCTATTTTCTCCAACATGCCCCACACGGGGAAGTTGAAAGCGTTGATGTGGATGGCTACGCCTTCTTTTGGCACCATGATGTGGTGGCCGTGAAAAGTGCCACCCTTGCTCAGCTTGGCCATGTCGCCATCCACGAAGTAGGTCTCGTCAGGAAATTGCCTGCGCAATGATGAGTAAGCGAACAGGTTGCCAATGCCGCCATCTATGTCTATGAGGTTGTCCACACGGGTGGCACCTGTGCAGTAGCTCAGCTTATAGTATTTGTCTTTTTGTTCTGTAAGAAAAAAAGCAAGCGCCTTCAACATGCGGCCCCGCTCGTGGAAGGTCATTTTGCGCAGTGCCGGATTGCCGGTAGTGCGTGCATAGTGCAGCATATCGCCAAAGTCGATACCTTCACTTGAGGCTGTGGCCACATCATCGCCCGTTACTGCATCGTACAGTGTTTGACCATCGCCTGTGCCCGCCACCCATTGGCCTGCGGCATAGTTCTGAAGTTTCATGTTGTTGTTTGGATTTGAGGCGGGCGAAAGTAGCGGGTGAGTAATGGTGATTGTTATGTTGACTGCCTATCACAGGACATGGTGATTGAACTTTGATCGGAAGGATTGAAACGATTAGAAGGATTTGTAATGATACAGTTCTTGGCAGTGCCCATTTTTCTCACAAACCAAAATCGAAAAAGGCTGCTTCGGAACTCCGGGCAGCCTTTTTCTTGATCAACTGTTAAAAAAATGAACACCAATAAAATCAGCGTCCATAGATAGCCTGCAGCTTGGCATCAAGTGCAGGGCCGCGTAGATCGCTGGCAATTATTTTTCCGTCTTTGTCCACCAGAAATGTTTTGGGTATGGAGCTAACTCCGTATGAGCGGGCTGCAGTGCAGTCCCAATGTTTCAGTTCGCTCACATGGCCTGGCCACACCAATCCATCTTTTGCAATGGCTTCTTCCCATTTTGTTTTGTCCCTGTCGAGCGATACGGAGAACACTTCGAATCCATCTTTGTTGTACTTGCTGTATGCTTTTAACACGTTCGGGTTTTCGCCCCGGCATGGGCCACACCAGCTCGCCCAGAAATCGATCAGTACTGTTTTACCGCGCAGGTCGCTCAGCTTGCGTGTTTTTCCACTCCTGTCTTTCATCTCAATTTCAGGCGCGGGCTGGCCCGGAGCTGTGGCTGCATTGGCTTGAGCAGGATCCATTCTGGGGGGAGGATTCAGCGTCATATCCACTTCTTGTTTTATGGCTTTGTACATGGGCATGTCGCCATGACCCGCTTTCAAATCGGTGAACACTTTAGTGTAATATTTACTGTCCACCCGCACATCCAATTGGCTTACTACCAACAGTGCTCCCAGGCTGCTGCTGTTGTTGTCAAGCCAGGTTTTCATAAAATCTGTGCGCTGTTTTCTGCTGTCAGCCAGATTTTGTCTTAGTTGTGCTTTTTCCTCTTTGCTTACAGAGGGGTCAGACAAGCGGTTAACTGTTTGTTGGTCGTTCTTATTTAGCGGAGCACATTGCAGTTCGAGTTCGCGCAGTGCTTCTGTAGCAGGCGAACCGCTTGCTTTGGTAGTGCCTTGCAAATCTGTAAAATCACCTTCAAGCACTAAGGCTTCGGTGCTGTCGGTAATGATGGTAATTGCATTTTTGGGGTCTATACTTACCTTGTAAAAGTCCATCCCCAATGGCTGTTCAGGTACTATGCTGAAACTGCCATCGCTGCCTATCATGGTGCTATCTGTGGTCATCAGCATGTTGTTTACTGCGCGTTGCAGGTATATCATTTTGCCTGCTGCGTTGCTGAGCTTTCCACTCACTGTGCCTTTGCGGCCTGTGGTGGTGCATGCCACCAAGGCAGTCGCAATCACCAATGCCGAAGCCGCTTTCCATATTGTCTGTTGTTTGTTCATTGTCGGTTTGTGCCTCTGTTATGCAGCACTCAGTTGTTTTTCTATTTGTTGGAAAAATGATTTTTCATCGGTCAAAAACTTCACCTTGATGGGCAGATAAAAAACTGCAACATTCTGTGGAATTTCCATCGTTCTCAATCGCATGGCGTCCTTTTCAGTGGTAAGCCATTGCAACTGCGGGTGGCCAAATGTATCACCATGGGCTGCCATGCTGAGGATGTCAGAATGTGAAAAGATGTGATGATCTGCAAAACGCTTGAAGTAGATCATCTTGCAATATTCAGCAGCCTTCAATTTGAAGTTGTCCACATCGGCAATTCCTGCAAAAGCCAGGGTTGGCATATCGGTGATGAAATCAGATGCCGCACCGCAGAGGTGAACAGGCTCACCGTATGCTATCGCGGTGAAGTGGATGCTTTGGTTTGCATTCAGTCCTGCTTTGCCCATTAAATCTTCTTGCTCTTGCTCAGAAAGTTGTGCCGGGCACTTGGTTACTACAATGCAATGTGCCCTGCGCTTTTCCATGCGGTTGTCGCGCAGGTAGCCTGCGGGCAGCGGCAAGTCTGTCCAATATGGATTGTGGTATGCAGTGAGCAGTATGTTGCAGTCGCCCTGCAGCCTGCGGTGTTGCATGGCATCATCTAATATCACCAGCTCTGCGCTTGTGTCTCGCTTCAAGTTTACAATGCCAGTCAATCGGTCTTCACAAACTGCCACCGGCACATCAGGAAATTTGGTGGCTATTTGTTTTGGTTCATCGCCAAATTGCATGGCATCCAATTGGTCATTGTGCAGCAGGTATCCTCTGGTCTTTCGGCCATAGCCGCGCGACAGCAGGGCCACGCGTGTTTTGGTTTTGAAGTATTGAATGATGCATTCAGCATGAGGGGTTTTGCCTGTGCCACCTGCTGCCAGATTACCTATGATTATGGCTGGTAATGCGCCTTTTCGAGATGGCAACAGGTTAAAATCAAATAGCCTGTTGCGCACAAAAACCATCATTGCGTATAGCAATGCAAAAGGCATCAGCAATATGCGCAATGTGGCATTCAATGTTCTATTCCCAATGAGCTAAGAGCAGATTTTCTGCAACTTACTGCTTCGCCTTTTTCACCTTCAATATTTCCACCTCAAAAGTCAAAGCAGTAAAGGGTTCTATGCGCTGGCCGCCCTCTTCGCCATAACCGAGGTCCCAAGGAATGTAGAGCATGAATTTGCTGCCTTCGGGCATCAGCATCATACCTTCGTTCCAGCCTGCTATCATGTCAGGCTCAATGGGGAATTCAACCGCCTGTCCTCTGCTCGAATCAAATTCTTTTCCGTCAATGAAGGTGCCTGTGTAGTTGACCGAAACAGTGTCACCGTAGGTCGCCACCAGACCGCTGCCCTGATTGATTACCTGATAGAGCAATCCTGATGAGGTGCTTTGCACTCCGGGTTCGTTCTTTTTGGTTGCTATATATGCCTCCGCGGGTACTTTGTTTTTTGTTTCCAATTTCACTTTGTACATCCGCTCAAATTCGGCATCTAAGAATTCTCGTGATTCTTCTGGTTCGAATGCTGCGATGCTGTCGCGCTGGTCTTTGATGCCTTGCATCAGTTTGTCATAGTTTATTTCAGCAAGGTCCACATTGGCGGCAAGACTGTTCAGTTGTTCGCCAATCTGCACACCAAAGGCGTAGCTTATGCTGTCTGTTACATTGTCTAACTTCACATTGCTGAGACCGGAGTTGGATTGGTTACAGGAAAAAAGAATGGCAATGGCAGCAGCCAATGCGAGATGCGGTAAGTATTTCATAGATTGTTTTGTGATGAATTTCCTCGTTTCTGTTTTGAAAAAAGGCGCGCAAAGAAACGAACTCCGGTTGCATGGCATGTTGGCAGTTTGAAAATTGCATTTGGAACATCAAAACCTATGAGGTTTTGAAAACCTTACAGGTTTCAACACTGAAGCTATATCCAGTCTCTGCACACCTTAACAGGAAAGGGCACGGGTGGTGGGGGAATGATGTAAACCAGAGAGAACTCGAAACCACCACGACCGGTGCTTGCGGGTTTCAGTCCACTTGTATTTATATCGTAGCTGATGCCTGCTTCCCATTCCTGATATTGCATACCTGCTATGATGTAGCCCGCATCCTTTGCGCGGCCCAAAACACCTGCATAGAGCTTTTGTTTTTCCCAAGGGTTGTTTTTCAGAGTGTAATAAATACGGCCACCGGCATTCAACTCGCGGTAAGTACCTTGTGTGCTAAACAGCAAAGCGGGTTCTGCACTCCACATGTTGCTCAGTTGGAAATGATACTGCGCGTGCACGTTGGCCCGAAGATCCAAGCGCACGGCATTTTGGTCAAAAAAACTTTGCTTCGGATTGGTGAGATTGAATAAGGAAAAGCCTGCGGTAAATGCCTTGTCATTCAAAGCCGTTTGTCTGTAAACACCTCCAACGGCAAAGCTTAGATAACTGCGAGCATTGCGGCTGTAGTTTTCACCAGCATCAAGACTCTGATCGAACACTAAGCCATTCCACTGATTGTCGTAGGTAAGCTGCGAGTAGTCAATGTTCATTCCTGTGTATCCAACCATCAGTGCCGGGCTGAAATGCGCATGCAAGCCCATCTGAATTTCGCGACCCAGTGCGAGTTGAATCACATTGGTTTTCATTCGGGAGTCACCTGCTTTATCAGTAAAAAAACTGAGGCCGACATTCCATCCTGTAGGTTGATTATTGCCATCGCGTTTGTTCAGGACTCCATCGGGCAATCGCAGCATGCGCGCATCAGCACTCAGCCCGAAGGTAGAGTATGGCACGGTGATACTTCTCCATTGCGTGCGCTGGTTAGCTACCAGCCTGTATGCACCATCAAACTGTCCGGCCAGCGCAGGGTTGAGGTTGAAAGGTGCGTTGTAAAACTGTGAGAAGTGAATGTCCTGCGCATGAGCCTGCGTTGATGCAACACAGACCAAAAGAATCAAGATGCGGCAGGCTTGCTTCATATTACAAATTGAGAAACGAATGTAGCCAATTAAAATTTCATCACGGCCTGGGCATGTTCCTTTAACAGTTTGATTGTTTGTTCATCCACCACTTGTTCATGCTCATTGAGTAAATCATCAATGAGTGAAAGTTTGGGCTTGCTGTAGTGCACGTGCATTTTCAGATAATGCAAAATACCTGTGAGGTGCTCCTGCCCGCGCAGGTTTCCGGCACGGCCATCACTGAGGCCGACAATGGCCGCTTTCTTATCGCGAAAGTTGCGCGGATGTATGCCGTCAATGAATGTTTTGAGCACACCTGGAAAACTGCCATTGTATTCTGGAATGATGAAAACAAATTTTTCTGCTTGTTCTATATATGTGCTTACGATTGCCTGCATTTCGGGCGATCGCTTGTCGTATAAATCGGCAAAAGCAAAATTGTGAGGCAGCGACTCCAGCGAAAGTATCTGAGATAATTCACCGGCTAATTCGAGCAAACGGTGATAGTGTTTGGCCACGGCAGCAGTTTTACTACCCGGCCTGTTGGTACAAGAGATGATGGTAATCATAGCGTAAGAACACGGCAATAGTAGGTGCGAAATATTTTTCATCTCTACTGATATGTTCAGTTGCTGTATTCACATGGCCTTATTTTCGCGTATCGCCTTGTCTGATTTATGAAATACTTATGTGCTCTTCCACTTTTCTTACTTATTTCCCTTCATACGCTTGCCCAGAAAAAAAATGAGGGTGTGGGCATGCGTGTGCCTGTGCAGATAAAATGGGCCAAGGGTGAAACTTCTTACTTCACCATAACGGAGAAAAAAGAAAAAGTAGCTGCTGATGAATATTCGAAAATCAGCTCCACGCATACCGTAAGGCTGAAAGTGCTTGACAAAACCGACACGAGCTATACAATAGAGTGGACTTATACAGAGTCAGCGGCTGTGATAGAAGAATTTGAATTGCGTGGAGCAGTGCTGCGCATGGGCCAACAGGAAGAGCTGAAAGACCTGATGAGCCGCATGTTGCTGAAAACAGCAGAATCAATAAAGGGAATGCGTGTGGTATATACCACTGACCAATATGGCACCTTCATAGATGTTCAGAACCGCGATGAACTGCGCGAGCAATACAAGAAAACCTTCACAACCATGATGGTCGATGTGGTGGCCACTCTGCCACAAGCACAACAAGATTCGATGCAAGTTTTTGTTGCCTTCATGAGTGCCGCCATTGTTGGTGACCCTGACTTTGGTGTCAACTTCAGCGATATTCAATTGCTGCATCAGCCCTTCGGCTATGAGTATGAAGTGGGTGCAACACAAGAAATGCAAGGTTACTGGCCAAGCCCATTCAACGACAATGAATATCCGGTGGACATAAAGCTGACACTTGACAAATACAACAGCGGAGAGAAAAAAGCAAACCTGCATGGTGTGAATACCATTGGTGACGAAGCAATGCATTTATTCATAGCTGACCTTCATGAAATGCTGGCGGCATACGGCTTAGAAGATGAAGCTAAAGACGTGAGTTACGACATCACATCTGACTATAACCTGAACATAGACCTGAGCTATGGCTGGATATACGATGCACACATGACCACCCGCCAAAAGGAAAACCATGACATCAGCACCACTACACTGGATATAAAACTGAGGTTGTGAGGGCCTCACTCCTTTATTGCCTCTGTCAATCATTGCCGCTCTCCAGGTGGAGACGGACGAAATTTCCTAATCATTCCTTTTTTTTGCCAATGCTCATAACTGTGAGTCATGACTGCATTTTCTAAATGGTTCAGTATCACAACAGCTAAATCATTTATCAACCTGCTATCAACACGTCATGCACAATGCGCGTGTGTAAAACTATAACTGCTGCAAATTCCTGAAGCCCTTTGTTTCACTATACTATTGCTGCGCTTTCATCATTGTTCAGCAGGCGTTAAACACTTCGAAATGGTTCACGCTTTTTTGTTAGCAGGGCAGCGAAATCGTTCAAGTATTCAAAGATTAAATATTAAAAGGTTCCTAAAGAGACCACTCAGCAAGGCAAAAAAAACCAAGACGTCCGAACAATCCGAAGAACCTTAAATCAAAAATCCCCAATTGACCTACACCTACTTCGGACATAGCAGTTTTCTTGTGGAGATAAATGGAGTGCGGATAGTTTTCGATCCATTCATTTCGCCTAATGAAAAAGCCAAAGCTGTGGATGTGGGAAGTATCAAATGCGACTATGTACTTCTGAGCCACGGCCATTTCGACCATGTGATGGATGCAGAAGCCATAGCACGAAAAAACGATGCAACGATAGTTGGCGCATATGAAATAGCTACTTACTATGGTAGCAAAGGATTAAAGCAGCACCCCATGAATCTGGGTGGCCGCTGGGACTTTGGAAAGTTTTGGGTGAAGGCAGTGCATGCCGTGCACAGTAGCGTATTGCCCGATGGTACACATGGCGGCAACGCGATGGGATACATAGTTAGCAGCATGGATGAAACATTTTATTACAGTGGCGATACAGCGCTCACCTTTGACATGCAACTAATACCACGATGGGGAAAATTGAAAGCTGCATTCCTGTGCATGGGCGACAACTTCACCATGGGTGTGGACGATGCGGTGGCAGCGGCAGAATTCATCAAGTGCAATCAAATAATTGGAATGCACTTCGACACATTTCCCTACATACGCATAAGTCATGATGAAGCAATAGCGAAATTCAAAAGTGCGGGCGCAAAACTGACATTGCCTGAAATAGGAAAAACCTTCGAGCTTTAAATATCTGCACTCATTTTTCTCAAACCAACAACAACACCAAGCCATGGCTAACAACAAAAGCAAAACACAAAATCAACCAAAAACAGAAGCGATAGAAATGCCGCTCAGCAAAACAAAGAATATGGGTAAAGTAATAACAATAGCCAACCAGAAAGGTGGAGTAGGCAAAACCACCACAGCAATAAATCTTGCAGCAGCACTGGGTGTACTCGAATTCAAAACACTGCTGGTAGATGCCGACCCGCAGGCCAACAGCACAAGCGGAGTTGGGGTGGATAACACCAACATAAAGGCAGGCATCTATGAGTGTCTGGTGAATGATCTGGATCCGAACGACCTCATCATCCATACCGAAAATCCGAATCTGGATTTGATACCCTCGCACATTGACTTAGTGGGTGCAGAAATAGAACTGATAAACCAGAACAACCGCGAATACATGATGCGCAATGCGTTGGCCAAAGTGCGCGACAAGTACGACTTCATCATTGTGGATTGTTCGCCATCACTAGGCTTAGTAACGGTAAATGCCCTCACCGCTTCAGACGCGGTGATAGTGCCTGTACAGTGCGAATACTTTGCATTGGAAGGCTTAGGCAAATTGCTGAACACCATAAAAATTGTTCAGCAGAAACTCAACACCGACCTCACCATAGAAGGCATACTGCTCACCATGTATGACTCGCGCCTTCGCCTAAGCAATCAGGTGGTGGAAGAGGTGCGCATGCACTTTCAGGAAATGGTATTCGACACAGTGATACACCGCAACACCACGCTGGGCGAAGCACCAAGCTTTGGCCAAACCATCATCATGCACGATGCGAGCAGCAAAGGCGCAGTGAACTACCTGAACCTTGCACGCGAAATACTTCAGAAGAACGACAAGACCAAGATGAGCAACGAGGACAGATACATCAACATAGACAATGGCTAAGAAACAAGCACTTGGCCGCGGACTGAGTGCCCTGCTCGAAAGTGCGGGGAACACAGCCAAAACCAACCCCAATACTGAAGCTATTACTGCGCCTGTTCGGCCAATGGCCGCTACACGTACTGATGCTGTTGGTACCACTAACATGCTTCGCATTGCGCAGATAGAGGCCAACCCTTTCCAACCCCGGCAAGAGTTTGAAAAACAGAGCATGCAGGAGCTGGCGCAAAGCATACGCGAACTGGGACTGATACAGCCCATCACCGTAAGGCAGATAAGCGCACAGAAATACCAGATAATAAGCGGTGAACGCAGATTTCGCGCTGCGCAAATGGCAGGACTGACGGAGGTACCCGTGTACTTGCGCACGGCAAACGACCAGGCCATGCTGGAGATGGCATTAGTGGAGAACATACAGCGCGAAAACCTGAATGCGATAGAAGTGGCCATCAGCTACAAACGCCTTATGGCCGAGTGCAACCTGACTGCTGAAAAGCTGGCAGAACGCGTGGGCAAAGACCGCACTACGGTAACCAACTACGTACGCCTGCTCAAACTGCCGCCTGAAATTCAGGTAGGCATCATTGACAAAAAAATATCCATGGGCCATGCACGGGCACTCATCAACACAGAGCCTGAAAGCAAACAGCTTCGCATCTACAAACTGATAGTAGAAAAAGACCTGAGTGTGCGCAAAGTGGAAGAGCTGGCCAAAGAAGATGATGCACCAAAACTATTCAGAAGTGACCGCGTGATACTTCCACTTGAGTTTCAGAAAATGCAGGCCGACCTGCGCCTCCGATTTGGCAAGAAAGCAAAACTCATTCGCGGAGAGAATGGCATTGGCAAAGTAGAAATACCCTTCACCACCGATGATGATTTACAGCGCATCATGGATATGATGGAATTGTGATTTGAGTAAACCTGTATCCATAAAAAATGTCAGAATAAAAAACGGGATGATGTGCATCTCGTTTTTGTTATCAGCCTTCTTTTGTTTTTCTCAGACAGACAGCCTGCTGATTACATCCGACTCATTACCTGAATTCGAAACAACCTTTCGAAAAAAATTCTCGGCACGATGGAACATGAAGCCACACGCTCCACTGCGCGCCACTATCTACTCAGCGGCAATGCCCGGCTTAGGGCAGTTTTACAATGCGAAAGCAAAACAAGGCAACGTGTTGAAGTATTGGAAAGTGCCAGTTGTAGTTCTTGGCATTGGCAGCTGTGTTGGTTTTATAGATTGGAATACGCGCAACTATCGTTATTACAAACAGCAATACATCTATGAGAATGATGGAGATGAAGGCACCACTGCGGAACAAACAACCAATCAAGGCAATGCATACTGGATGGAACAACACAAGAAGTGGCTCGACATCAGCTACTTCAGCTTAGCAGGCGTGTATCTATTGCAGATAATAGAGGCCAATGTGGATGCACACCTGTTCTACTATGATGTGAGCAAAGACTTGTCTCTGCGAATTACCCCTGCCATTATTCAATCTCAAAAATGGCAGCCTGGCATTGGGCTTTGTGCTACGTTTTAGGCGCGGCCAATAGCTTCCATTAGATTTACCCCACAATTCTGCAAACCATTTTTGTCAAAAAAAGAAAAATCTGCTGGTTCTGAGCGAACCCTGATTATGGCCGAACAAAAACTGAGTGTAAAGCACCTCTTAGGTATCAAGGGCCTCACACGCGAGGACATCGAACTCATTTTTTCACAAGCAGACGAATTCAAAGAAGTACTGAGCCGCCCTATCAAGAAAGTGCCTTCGCTGCGCGATGTTACTGTGGCCAATTTGTTTTTCGAAAACTCGACTCGCACACGACTCAGCTTTGAATTAGCTGAAAAACGTCTGAGTGCTGATGTAGTCAATTTTTCGGCAAGCACCAGTTCGGTAAAGAAGGGCGAGACTTTGGTGGACACGGTGAACAACATACTTGCCATGAAGGTGGATATGGTAGTGATGCGCCATACTTCGCCAGGTGCGGCTGTTTTTCTAAGTCAACACATAGATGCTGCCATAGTGAATGCCGGTGACGGCACCCATGAGCACCCCACCCAGGCCTTACTCGATGCTTATTCCATCAAAGAAAAATTGGGCAGCGTGAAGGGCCAGCGAATAGTGATAGTAGGCGACATCAAACACTCGCGTGTTGCTATTTCCAATATTCACTGCCTGCAGTTGCTGGGTGCCGAGGTGATGGTGTGCGGGCCTACCACACTTATACCACACCACATGGAAAGCCTTGGCGTGCGCGTGGAGCACAACCTACGGAAAGCACTGGAGTGGTGCGATGTAGCCAATATGCTGCGCATCCAATTGGAAAGACAAGAGGCTGGAGTGCGCTATTTCCCTACACTGCGCGAGTATTCGTTGCAGTATGGTCTGGATAAAAAACTGCTTGACAGCCTGACAAAAAAAATAGTAGTGATGCACCCTGGCCCAATCAACCGTGGCGTTGAGATAACCAGCGATGTGGCCGACAGTTCACAGAGTATAATACTTGAACAAGTGGAGAATGGTGTAGCCATTCGCATGGCTGTTATTTACTTGCTCGCTCAAGGGTTGGGCAAGCGAGGCGGTTGATCTCTTCTTGATCGGTACAAAAAGCCGCCACAAAAAGCACAACTACTTCACCTTCTTCCCGGTCACTATGAATTCGGTTCTGCGATTTTGCTCGTGCAGGTCTTCGGTACAATAGACACCATCGGTGCATTCGTTGAGCAATTCGTGTTCTCCAAAACCCTTGCTTACGATGATACTGCGCGGCACGCCTTTGCTTATCAGATAATCCGTTGCGGCTTTTGCGCGTTTGTAGGAGAGGTCGTCATTGTATTCGAAACTGCCGCGGCAATCGGTGTGGCTGCGCAATTCGAATTTCAAATCAGGATTGTCGCGGAAAAGTTTTACCAGATTGTCTAAATAAGGCACAGCATCGGAGCGGATGTCCCACTTGTTGTAGTCCCAATGTATTTCAGGCAAATCGTATTCGTGTGTTTTGTTTTTATCGCCTTTGCCTGTGTTGTTTCCAGTAGTGTTGCCACCTTGGGCACCATCGCCAGTTTTGTTGCCTGTAGTGCCATCACCAGGGTCGCTTACGTAGAGTTCTTTCAACTCTATCACACGCTGAATATCACTGTCACCATCTATGTCTTTTGTGTTGAAGGTATTGCTCTCTTTAAAGTAGCCTTCCAGTTCTGTTGAAATCTGGTAGTCTTTGCCTTTCTCTAGGTCAGCTTTGAATTTTCCATCGCCATCGGTTATCACCATTTGCTCTGTGCCATCGGTTACATTCTTAATTCTCACCTTCACTCCACCCAGTGGCAGCATACTGTCTTTGCCTGTCACTAAGCCTTCCATACTTACGTTGATGTCTTCTGCTGTGAAACTGTAAATACGGTCAGTTCCGCTGCGGTCACTGCTCAGGAATCCACCTTCGTTGTCTTCGTTCCAAATCATGCTGAAATCATCAGCGCTGGTGTTTATGGGATAGCTCACATGTGTTGGCACCGCCCAGCTACCGTTGTTGTTTCTCGAGAAAACAATATCGAGTCCACCCAGACTTTGGTGGGCATCGCTGCTGAAATAGAGCACATCATTTTCGTGTGTTGTCGGAAAAACTTCGTCACCTTTTGTATTGATATCAGAGCCAAGATTGCGCGGTGCTCCCCATGTTCCGCCACTCAGCTTGCTTTCCCAAATATCCATGCCACCTTTGCCTCCGGGCATGTCGCTGCTGAAGTAAAGTGTGTTGCCATCTTTAGTGAATGCAGGGTGTGCGAACATGTACTTACTGTCGCAAAAAGGCATCACCGTTGCTTTCTCCCAAGTGCCATCAGGGTTTGACTTGGAGGTATAAAGTTGTGTGTTGCTTACGCGCTGGTCGTTTCCGGCCAATGCACCACCATTCAACTGGAAGCTACGGGTGAAAATGAGCATGCTGCCTGATGGTGAAACGGCACCAACGGCATCATGAAATTTTCCATTCACACCACTGAGTGCTTCGGGATTGGTCCATTGCACACCCTCAAGTTTTGTAAAGTACAAATCTGTGAATGCCTTGTTGGTGTATGGGTCCAGATCACCTTTAGCAGCAGGGCTGCTGAATATGAGACCACCATTGTAGTGTGCAGGTGAGTATGCTCCAAATGTGTTTGGAATGTTGGCTGGCGATACCAAATAGAGCAGTGAATCTTTCACCAAATCATTTTGCCTTTTACAACTGGTGAGCAGCTCTTTGGCTATTGCATTGTCAGGGTCGCGGCTCACTATGCCTTCGAATATGGTGCGGGCTTCGTTGTACTTGCCATTGGCCATGAGCGCACGTGCCTGATTGATGCGATCACGATCAGTGTTGTCTGTAGCAGTGGTGGCCAATGCATAATTTTCTTCTGCCTTCGCATAGTTGTTGGTCATCAGGTACGATTCAGCGAGCATTCTGCGTGTTTGCGGGCTTTCCTTTTTAGCAGCACTTTTCTCTAAGAAAAAAATAGCATCCTGATAGCGCAGGTTGTCTCCTGCTTCCTTGCCGCTGTTGTAGTAGAGTGTTGCACAACTACTGAACAGGACAGCAGTAGCAATCAACAATGCGGTTTGTAATTTTTTGTAGGTATTCATACTTGTATGTTCAGGTCGTTGGTGCGGTAATCTAAAAAATATCAAATGGCGTGTGACCTACCTGCCACACTGCGGTTGGTTCAGAAATAGCGTGGCGAGCGTGCTTTCAGTTCTACTTCTTTGCCAAAGTCATAGCCAAGCATTACCTCGTGCGAGTTGCTGCTGTAGTCTGCTATTTGGGTAAGCGTATAATCGAATGCGTAACCTATTCGCAACTGGCTGCTAACGTTCCACTCGGCCATGGCCACAAGTGCATCGCCTGTGCGCCAACCGGCTCCAAACCAAAATTTGTTGAGGAAAAGCACATTGCAGTTCAGGTCTAATTCTACCGGTGCGTTGCCTTGTATTTTGATGAGCGTACTTGGCTTGATGGCAAAATCGGGCGAAGGTTCGAATACATAACCTGCACTGAGGTAGTAGTGATTGCGGTAGTAACTGTTGAACCCATCGCTACTGAAACTGATGTCCTCGTCAGCCGCAGCTATACTGGGAATGGCCAGCCCCGCAAACCAATTGCGTGTATAGTAGTACAGTCCCATACCGAGGCGAATGCTTGTTTGTCCTTTCAGGTTAGCAGCATACACAGGATCTTCTGTGTCCCAAATGACTGCATCAGTAAGGTTGGCCGAGTAGCGCGAGAGTCCGATGCGCAGGCCGGCACTTAGGTAGCCTGCACCCAGAGTCACTTTGCCAGCTACGTTACCTGCTGCATTGAATTCTTTGACCAATCCAATCTGATCGTTGCTCAGGTTGAGGCCTACACCCAGCTTGCCATCCATCACGGGGCCATCCAGACAAAGTGTTTGTGTGGTGGGCGCCTTGTCGAACTTGAGCCACTGGCTGCGGTGCAAAATGGTGCCCTGCCAGTATGGGTGTGTGCCTGTGTAGGCAGGATTGAGCACCAGCGGATTGAACATATACTGGCTTATCATCAATTCCTGCTGCGCAAAGGCCGAGCCTGCCATCAGCAAAGTGGCAACCATGAAGATTATTTTTTTCATATTCATTTCGATTATTCTTTCTTGGAAAAATGTTTTGTGTTCAGTGTTTGAAATTTTCGATTGGTGATGGATATAAAAAAAATTATTCTCTTCTCAAATCCACGTATGTGTTGAACTCTTTATCACAACCTTCGAAAATGACGAAGTAGGTACCATCAGCCAGCACACCACCATCGGAGGTTTGTCCATACCAGTCGTTGTCATAGTTCGATTTTTCATACACTTTGTTACCCCAGCGGTTGAATACTTTGAAGAGGCTTCCTCTGCACAGGTATGCACCGGGTATGTAGTATGTGTCATTGAATCCGTCACCGTTTGGCGAAAGACCAGTAGGCAGTTTCAACTCTTCAGGTTGAGTAAGCACAATCAAAGTATCAATGGTGCAGCCATTGGCATCAGTTATCTGAACACTGTACTCGCCAGCGGGCACATTGCAAAGGGTATCCAAAGCCTGAGCTGATGGTGTCCATGTGTAAGTGTAAGCCGGAGTGCCACCTTCCACATCTAAGTAGATGCATCCGTCACTGCCGCCTACCGTGCTGATGTTGTAATCACCAAACTGAGATGTAGTGAATTCTAATACAAGAGCATCGGGTTGTGTAATGGTGAATGGCAATTCACCCGAGCAACCTCCGGCATCAGCCCAATCCATAGTATAAGTTCCGGTACCGAGGTCTGTAACAGAAGGGCCGGTTTCTATTTCAAAACCATCAGCATCGGACCATGAAATATCCAAAGGATCTAAAGCACCTGTGATGGTTACCGAAGCCGAACCATCGAACAAACCGAAGCAAGAAACATTTACCGTGGTCAGATTTACAATGATGTCATCTTCTTCGCCAACCACAAATGTGGCTGTGCTTGGGCAATCATTCTCATCAGTAACCGTGATGGTGTAGCTACCGGTGCAGAGGTCTTGCTGATCCTCTTGACCTTGCACTGTGCCATTGCCTGTCCAGTTGATGGTGTAGTTGCCAATACCACCAGTTATAGTCACATCTATTGCACCATTGCATTGTCCGCAGGTGGTGTTTGAAACCTGGCCTGTTATTGTCAGCACTTCGCTCACATCGTATGTGTCACACACTTCTACTTCGCATCCGTTTTCATCAGTTACTGTCACACATACTTCTCCATCTATATCCACTGTGATGCATTGTGTTGTTTCGCCAGTACTCCAATCATACGTGTAAACACCTGTACCACCTGAGGCTACTATACACAAATCGTAGTTGCCCGTAGCGCAGTTGTAGTCAGCCACTATGGTGGCTACCACAGGTAGCGGATCAGTGATGTCCACTGAGGCAGTTTGGGTACAACCATTCGCATCAGTCACAGTAACTGTGTATGTGCCTTCACATAGGTCAGTGAGATCTTCATCGGAAGAGGTGAATCCATCAGGGCCGCTCCATTCGTAAGAGTATGGAGCCACACCACCGCTTGCCGTAATACTTGCCGTGCCATCACAAGCATCATCACAAGTTGGCTGAGTTACTTCATCTATGGCAATATCAATTTGTTCAGGCTCTGTCAAAGTGAAGTTGAGAGTCATGTCGCAATAGTTGCTATCCACAACCAGCACCACGTAGCTGCCTGCACCAAGTCCGGTTTGGTCTTGGGCATCTACCACTACACCGATGCCAGTCCATTGATAGATGTAATCTGGTACACCACCGCTTACTGTGATGTCTATGGCGCCATCTGTTGCATCAAAACATGTTACGTTGTACAGTTCATTGTACACCGTCACTGAGTCATCAATCATCAATGGAGTTTCAGGTTGAGTTATTTCATAACAAACTGTGTCAGTGCAGCCGTTGTTGTCTATCACATGCAGACAATATTCTCCAACTGTCAATGCGACAATTGTTACATCTGTTCCAATCACCACATCATTTTCATCTACCCATTCTAAAGTGTATCCAATGGTGCCACCTGTGATGTTTGAAATCAATTGGCCGTCTGCATCTCCAAAACATTGCAGGTCGTACACTTGATCATCGTACTGAGTAATGCTGGTGAGTGTGGCTATCAATTCTTCTGGCGAGCTTATGCTGAAAGTGAGTGTGGTTGTGCAATCATTTACATCAGTAAGTACTACAGTATGTGAACCTGCGCACAAACCGTTTAAAGAGTTTTGACCAATGCTTACAGATATTGCATTACCGTCAAGGGTGGCAATGGCAATAGCTGCAGACTGCGGATCGATGTTGAAGATGACACCACCATCGCACACACCAAAACAACTTACATCACCAATGCTTTCAATTTCTGCATCAGGCGGAATGGTCTCAGTTATTTCATACTCGAAGACTTTCTGGCATTCGTTTGCATCAGTCACCGTGAGTGTGTAAGTACCGGCATCAATTCCGATGAGCACAGCATCATCTTGTTGACCAGGTGTCACTGGGCCAGTCCAACTGTACTGATATGGAGGAGTGCCGCCACTTATTACAGGGTCAAGATTGCCACCGGCAGGGTCAGCGCATTCTATGTTCGAAATGATTGGGTTCGATGCCAGTGTGTCTGGTTCAAGTAAATCAATACATGATGTAGCCAGACATCCGTTTATATCAGTAACATTGATACCATAAGCACCGGCAGGCAGTCCATCAATGAATGAAGAGTTAGGGTCGTTGCCATAAGCACTCGGATCTACTTCTGCACAATCAGCACCTAACCAGTCAATGAGATAACACTCCGGTGAGAAGAAGTTGCAGTCGGGTGTTCCGCCTACCACATCTATGTCTATCCATCCATCGTTGGCGGCATTGCAACCCACGTTGTATCCGCCTTCATACTCTGATGTGGTGATGATCAATTCCATTACCTCAGGGGCATCGAGTGTAAAGTTTTCCGAAACCATGCAATCAGAAACAGTATCGGTAACCACTACGGTGTATGTGCATTCGAACAGACTGAATATGTCTTCTGTGATTTCATTTACCGGAGGGAAACAACCTCCAGTCCATTCGTATTCATATTCACCGGAACCATTAGTGACAGTGATGTCAATAGAACCATTGTTCTGACCAAAGCAAATGGGTTCTGTAATTACACCGTCAATTTCAATCTCTACGGGTTGAGTAACAGTGAAGGTGAAAGTCTCCGAACAATCGTCAGCGCTGATGATAACTGTGTAATCGCCAGCACAAAGATTTGTAGCATCTTCCAAGGTGTTGCTATATCCATTCGGTCCGGTCCATTCGAAATCGTAATTGCCCGGTGGCACAATTTCAACATCAATCATTCCATCACAAATCTCGTAACATGACAGGTCGGTTACGGTGCCACCGGCAGTGAACACATCATTTTCGCCAACGTTGATATTGATTACAGTAGAGCATCCAAGCGAGTCCATGATGGTGAGTTGATAATCGCCACTGTTCAGGTTTGTGATAGTACTGTCAGAAGGACAAGGACAACTTGGCCCAGACCATGTCCAGGTGTAAGGAGCGCCATGTCCTCCGCCTATGGTTGTTATTTCAATAGCGCCAATACCTGCTTCCGGAGCACCACAAGGGTTGGGCGTAGTTTCATAAGTAGCGTTTATGGCAGGTACACAAGTGATGATGTATGAACCAGAAAAAACACAGCCGTTATCATCAGTGACTGTAACAGTGTATTCACCGCAAGGCATTCCTATCAAATCCTCATCTGTAGAAACCACAGCTTCTTCATTTTCACTATACCAGCTAAAGGTGTAAGGAAGCGAGCCACCCGCTACAATGAGATCCACAAAACCGTCTTCACTACCCGGGCAACTTGTGTTGAAACCGCCAGGATAAACACTTATAGAATCAAGAACTACCGTGAGCGGATCGATAGGATCGTTTATCACAATAGTTACAGTGCCATCGTTGCTGCATCCATTCACATCGCTCACGCTTACGTTGTATGTACCGCTTCCCAGGTTGCTGGCCACAGGGCCTGTTTCATTCGCATCATGGCTCCATGTATAAGTGAATGGGCCACATCCGCCTTCAGTTTCTACTGAAGCTTGTCCCGTTTCTACACCTGTACACAATAGGTCAACGGTACCAATTACAATTAGCACAAGGCTGTCCGGTTGCTGAAGCAAAAAGTTCTGAATAACCTGACAACCTGCGGAATCTTGAACAGTAACTTCATAGCTGCCTGCACACAGGTTTGATACATCTTCTACTCCACTTGCGTAACTGTTGGGGCCTGACCATATGTACGTATAGTTACCTGCTCCACCGGTTACATCCAGATTGATAGCACCATCGCATGCATTGTAGCATGATATAGGATGGCATGTGTAATCACTCAATGTGCTGTTCACTACCATTTCATCCGATTGAGAAATGACAATGCAAGATTCTGCAATGCAACCTGCACTGTCAGTCACCAACACACAATATTCACCGGGCATCAGCCCGCTGATGTTGCCATTAGTGCTTGTGTATCCGTCAGGGCCGGTCCATTGGTATGTATAAGGTGGAATAGCATCGCTTACAGTTACTTCAATACTGCCTGTTCCATTGGTAAAACATTCGGAGTCGAATGCATCTAAATGAAGTGCAATTGCTGAAACCTGCACCGTCACTTCATCAGTAGCTGTACAAGCTCCCACATTGGCAGTGAGCGTATATGTAGTTGTTATGGTTGGGCATACCTCCACAACCAAGCTATCAGGGATTATCACTTCACCCCCACTCCATGCAAAAGTGCCAAGCTCTTCGGCTATAGTAGTTCCTGTTAACTCAACGCATTGTCCTACGCAGATGGAAGGGTTTTCCGGAAGTATGGCAACTTCCAAAACGTCATAAATGTAAAAGTTGATACTGTCAATTACTTCATTGCCTGTACACGCTGGATTATCTAAGTAAATAGTAATGTATTCGACACCTTCAGGCAGCAAGTCAGCTATAGCATCGATATCAAAACTGACTTCCGTTTCGCCAGCAGGTATGGTGATGGTGATTGGAGTAAGCGGTTGGCCATCGCCAAGTTCAGGCAGGTAATCCACACCATTGGCAGCAGTACCACCAACATAGTATGTAATGTCTTGTTCAAAATCATTTGCTTCTTCGCGTGCGAATGTGATGGTGCCCGTGTTGCAACCTTCTACCATATAGTCCAAACCGTTGGAAGTAGCAGTAAGCACAACAACAGGATCACTTTCTATAGCTTCAACAAAAACACCAGAGTCAAAAACCGCATCTACCCCATCTGCGATCACCAACTGGAGGTGATAAGTTTCGCAAGGAATAAGGCCATCAATAAATGCCATGAGGCTCACTGTAAATCCGTTGTACTGTACGAATGGTCCAAGTGGATTGCTGTTGAGTTGAAAGTATTGTGTATTTTCAAGATGATTCACAGTATTGATGGCAACAAATTCACCAGTTCCGGGAACCAGAGCAATGTTTACATCGGTACCCACACCGGGGCCGGATATATAAAATCCGAATACATCGTTGAAAGGAGAATTGACATAGGCCAGATACTCCTCAGATGCGAAGGTGTAGTTGAAAGACAAATTGTAGCCTTGAGGAACGATGTCAAATTCTAACATGCAGGCATCGTTGGTACACACCTCTTGATCAGGCGGACATTCGAGTTGCGATTCTTCAAGCAATTCACTGCCGGGGGTATCGCGATCGAAGTACGAACAAAGTGGAAATGGCGGGTTGTAAATTGTATTACAAATACCCAACTGGTTGTTAGGCCCGATGGCGTATTCTGCGCGACCAGAAGTAAGCAACACACCGTTGCTTGTTCCTATTTCCGTGGCGTTTGCATAATAGTATGCATACGAACTGTCAGCTCCGGTAATCTGTGCATTCGAAATCTGCACACCAGGCCCTGCCAGGTTCTGTGCCATTTGGGCAGCAGTTTGGTTGAAATCCAGTGTTAGCTGCGCATAGCTCAGGGATGTAACAAGCATTGAAGCGCAAGCAATCAATGTCTTTTTGTTTGTAAAAATCATATTCATAAGATGATTCAGAACTTGATGAAGTATTTCCTAAAACGTTGATGAAAAAAATAAGTGTTTCCACAAAATGGGTTCAGTTGAGCTGAACCTTCCTAATTACCGTTTCTTGTTGCAGAGCAGGCCTCTACAAGTTTGGCGTTGTCAAATTCTGGAAGTAATACAGCCGTAGTCAACTGCGCTTCGCTGGCCAGCAGTTGGAAATCTGCAAGATTTTTTATTACATCTGTGTTGGCATCCCGCGTCATTTTTATTTTCAGAATCTGTGCAGGTACACATGCCACATCTATCACAAATCGACCATCAGCCTTCAGTTTGTGATGCAGCACGGCATAGCTATCAGTGTTTAGATTGGTAATTTTTACATAGAATTCGTTGCTGCTCACTACAGTTTGTGAGCTTGCAGCAAAGGCCATAGCGCAAAGCAAGACCCCAGCCAATGAGATTTTTCTCAGGTTATTCATAGTTTACTAAAATTGTTTTTGTTATTTGAAAACAGGGCGGCAGATTGTATTGACAATCTATATCCGAAGGGCGCGCAAATATGAGTCAAGTTTGAAAATAAAAGTCCGCTTCAACCAAATTGTAGTGGCACAAGTTTCAACGATTGCATACAAAATCAAAGACGAGCTAATTCTGAATTGGTTCGCTGACTTAAATCACAAACTAATCAGTCATACAATGATTATACACACTGGTCAGCATAGCAATCTATTTCTGCCTGAAATACAGTCGAACAGGTATGCCGGAGAAATCCCAGTTCTCGCGCAGTTTGTTTTCCAGAAAACGTTGATAAGGTTCCTTCACATACTGTGGAGTATTGCAGAAGAAAGCAATTGCCGGGCTTTTTGTAGGCAATTGAGTGATAAATTTTATTTTGATATCCTTTCCCTTAAAGACTGGAGGGGGATTGTTCTCAATCAACGGAAGCATAATCTCATTCAGTTGGCTCGTTGCAATTTTCCGTTTTCTGTTTTCAGCTACTATAACAGCTCTTTCCAAAGCCTTCAGAATTCTTTGACGCGTCACGTTGCTTGTAAAAAAAATTGGAACATCACTAAAAGGCATTAATTTTTCCTTCAAAGCCTTGGTGTACCTATCTACCGACTTATGGTCTTTCTCGACCAGATCCCATTTGTTTACAAGAAGCACTACTCCTTTGTTGGCCTCTGTAATTTCACGAAAAATGGCCAGGTCGCCTCGCGTCAAAGCTTCTTCAGCGTCAATCAACAATAAGCAAACATCACTCGTTCTTATTGCTTTTATGGTTCTAATGGAACCGTAGAACTCGATATCATCTGCATAATCTTTGCCTCTTCGCAGACCAGCCGTATCAACCAGAATTATCTCCTTTCCAAATCCTTTGTATATCATGTCTACAGAGTCTCTGGTGGTTCCTGCAGTTTCACTTACTATGCTTCTTTTAGAATCAGTCAGAATATTCAACAACGAACTCTTGCCAACATTTGGTCTGCCAACAATGGCGACTCTTGTCAATTGGTCATCATTTTCAGGTTCTTCAGGCACAAGCGCTACCAAATCTTCCATCAAATCCCCGGTTCCATATCCATTCGCAGCACTAATCGGATAGATCTTATCACCAAGACCGAAAGAGTAGAAATCGTTTATCCAACTTTCCTTGTCTGAAGTGTCCACCTTGTTGCAAACGACCATAACTCGCACATTCACTCGTCTCAACCTTTTAGCTATATCCTCATCAGCACTGGTAAGGCCTTCCTTTCCATCTACGATAAATAAAACAGTATCAGCTTCTCTAATGGCCACACTTACTTGAAAATTTATTTCTTCCTCAAATGAATCATCACCTTCAGTAGAAATTCCACCGGTATCTACCACCACGAACGATTTTCCGGACCATTCACCAATGCCATACTTTCTATCTCTAGTCACCCCCGATGTTGGATCTACGATAGCATCTTCAGATTCAGTTAGTCTGTTATACAAGCTTGACTTTCCAACATTTGGTCTTCCAACGATTACTACAGTGTGGCTCATGAGAATTTCTAAATTGAACTTTAATTGAAATGAGGTGAATACCTCCAAAAACAAAAGCCCCTTGCAAAGATGCAAGGGGCTTTCGAAAATTGGCAACGACATACTCTCCCAGGTGTTACCCAAGTACCATCTGCGCTGGTGGTCTTAACTTCTCTGTTCGGAATGGGAAGAGGTGATCCCCACCGCAATAGTCACC
>JBJXFP010000069.1:0-3840 GCA_046155615.1 Flavobacteriales bacterium
ACCAGTATAAAAGCATACCCCTGTGGCGTGGGGTAAACTTGTATGTCATTCACACAATGCCCTCATTCATCGCCTTGGTAACTGCCTCCACTGCGCTGGATACATGCAGCTTTTCATAGATGTGAGAGATGTGCGTGTTGACAGTGGGGTAAGAGATGTTGCATTGACCGGCAATCATTTTATAGCTGAGGCCCTGCACAAGTAGTTTCAAAATCTCCTGCTCACGGGTGGTAAGGTCAAAACTGTTTTTCAGCGTTTTGTTGTGCTTGTTGTTGAAGAGTTGCAGCACCTGTTTGGCCACAGTGGGTGTCATGGGCGCGCCTCCGGCATGCACATCGCGTATGGCGTCAAGCAACTTGTCGGGCGAGGTCTTTTTCAGCAGGTATCCATCGGCACCGGCACAGATGGCATCGAAAATTTTTTCTTCGTCTTCAAAAACCGTTTGCATCAGCACCTTGATCTGCGGGAACTGTTTGTGGATGAGTTTAAGACCTTCGATGCCATTGACGTGCGGCATGTCAATGTCCATGAGTACCACATCGGGCATTGATTCAGCCAATCGCTTCAGTACTTCTCGGCAATCTTCAAAGGCCCCTTTGCACTGCATGTCTTCTGTTGAGTTGATCAATAATTGCAACAATTCCCTGCGGGGTTTGTTGTCATCAAAAACTACAATGGATATGGAACTCATGGGGCAAAGGTGATTTTAATCCGGCTGTCCTGCATTCATTGATTGCAATGATTTTTTCTATGGGTTGATCACAAGCTCAACCTTTGTGCCTTCACCTGGATTGGATTGGATAGTGAGAGTACCATTTATTTCTGCGGCACGTTTGTTCATGTTGTAAAGCCCGTTGCCGCCCATGGATACATGCCCGTTTTCCGCGTGTGAGGTTGAAAATCCTTTTCCATCATCGCGCAACTGAAGGATGATTGCCCCGCTATTTCGCTGAGAAAAGTTTACCCACAAGTTTTTACATCCGGAATACTTAGCAGCATTGTGCACCGCTTCTTTGAAAATGAGGTAGAGGTTTTTCCGCTGCTTCATCCCGAGTTTCACATCAAGCATGTTTTCGTTCACATCAAAATGCACCGTGCAATCAAGAGGCTCCATGATTTCGATGGCAAAGGCCCTCATGCGGTTGACCACATTTTCGAAGCGGTCGTTTTTTGCATTGATGGTCCACACAATATCACTCATGGCTTCCATCATGTTGTCAGTATTCACTCCTATCTGGTTCAGCAGTGTTTTCACTTCAGGATTTGTATCCTTTATTTTTTTCTGAATGACTGCGCTGGAAAGCGAAATGCTGCTGAGTGTGCTTCCGATCTCATCGTGCAAGTCGCTGGCAATGGTGTTTCGCACGGTGAGCAATTTGGTTTGCTGAGCAAGCCGGTAGCGATACAAAACGTAAACACCTGAAAGAAACACCAGCAATGCCAATACGCGAAACCACAAGGTGGCCCAAAACGGTGTGGCGATAATGATGGTCTTAGAAATTCCAACTTCGTTCCACACACCATAACTGTTGCAAGCCTTTACATGCAGTGTATATGTGCCGGGATTCAGGTCGGGATAACTGACAAAACGCCTGTTGCCACACATGACCCAGCTCTCGTCAATGCCATCCATTTTGTAGGCATATTGATTTTCCTGATTGCGGAAAAAATCGAGTGCAGCAAATTCAAAGGAGAAGTTGTTTTCATTGTGTGCAAGGCGGATTTCACCATTCATATACGGACGCGATTCGCCTTGTACCCTGAACTCAGTGAAGACAATGCGTGGAGCTGTGGCAGAGCGATTCACTGAGTCCGGATGAAAGAAATTAAAACCCGTAATTCCGCCAAATGCCAGCCATCCATCCCATGTTTTGCCCGCAGAATTGCCGTTGTATTCGTAGTTCTGTATGCCGTCCTTCTCAGTAAATATTTTGCACTGAAGTGTATTTGGATTGAAACAGCAAAGGCCTTTGTTCGTTCCCATCCAAAGGTTGCCTTGCTCGTCCTCTTCTATGGAATAGATGACATTGTCAGGCAATCCATCTTTTATGGAATAGGTGATGAAGCTTTCAATCGCATCATCCCACTTGCGGAGGCCACCACCATTTGTTCCTATCCACATCGTGTTATTTTCTGACCTCAGGATGGCTACGACCCCAAGAACCGGATTCTTTTTATCCAGCAATTTTTTAGAATAGGTATCGGAAGTATAGTCGTACAGATACAATCCGTCCATTCGCCCTATCCAGATTTTACCTGCTTTGTCTTCAGCAATGCCTGTAGAAGTAGTGACCTGCGGAAAGTCATTTGATCCACTATGTTTCACAATTTCCAGGTTGGAAAGCCCAAACTCCGGCTCAGCAAAATTTCTGGTGTTCAACACAAACATTCCACTGCCCCCTCCTATCCAAAGATTTTCTTTTGAATCCAGAAACACGGTGTTGGATCCGTGAAGTCTCTTACTTCCAAAAGCAAAACCGGCAAAATCGAGTGTGCGTTTGTTTTTGTAATCGAGATAGACTAGTTCTTTATTCCAACCCAGTAAAATCAAATTACCATGCTTGTCCTTCAACATAGTGCGAATACTTGAAATCAACTTGAAAGGGGTTCCATCTTCAGGCGATGGCAAAGGGGAAAATGTGTGGTTGTTCCTGTCGAACAAACTCACCTCTTCGAATGTTGAATAAAATAAATACCGCGAATCGAATTCTTCGATACATCGCACGTTGGGTTCAACTACACCCCTGTCACTAATTGACTCTTGTTTGAATGTGGGAATGATTTTCCTTGAGATTTCTGCTTTAATCAACCCAACGCGTTTTGCTCCTATCCAAAATACATTTTCGCTGGTTTGGATACCGAATAGCGCTTCTGTTGGCAGTGCACCCGGATTGTTGTCGTCTGCGGCAAAATGTTCTATTTCACCACTAGATGGATCCAGCAACGCCAAACCTATTACAGGAGAGTTGATCACTATGCTCCCATCTTTCAGTTCAAACAATTTAATATCTGTGAGCGGTGCATAACTCGGTGTCTTAAGATCTGAATAGTCATATTCCCGCAATTCTCCGGATGTTGTTTCAATTCGAAAAACCGACTTGTCCATTCCTTGAACCCAGACATGGTTTCCATCATGGCTGCAAATGGTGGTGTGTTCCCTGATGTTTCCCTCACCGAACTTTTGTTTGAAATGGAATACAAACGCAAAGGAATTGCGTTGCTCATCAATTCGTAGTACCGACTCATCTAATATCAGATAGAATCCTCCACTTGTTATTGTAAATATCCTCGCATGATGGCTGGCTATTGATGGTAAGCTGATGGGTTGTCCAAATTCTTTGCGCTGCGTATCGAATGACAGCAAGGTGTGTTCAAAAACCAGCCAGATCTTACCCGTGCTGCTGTATTTGCATAAATGAAACTTGTTGTCCTGATCTATTGGAATAGTGAAGTGTTCAATTTTTTTTTCCGGCATTTTTATGCTCAGCAACTGATCATTTTCTATGCACCAAAAGGCAGAGTTGCTGCTGTACTCAAGTACAGAACTGGAGAAAATCCGGTTGCCGTTGTCAAGTATTGGTTCCATCAAGTCGCTTGCTTCATTATACCAGAACAAGCCGGAAGTTCCTGCAAAAAGGCGATGACCCTTGCCATCATCAGCCATACGGTTGGCCATTACATGGTTGTTGTCAGGGTCGCCCGGATCGGTAGGAAAAGTTTTGAAGGTGTAGCCATCAAACCGCATGAGGGGCTGCACCCCCAACCACAAATAACCTACGCTATCCATGCCAAGCGGTGTGCAGGTCATATTGCCAAGACCATCATCAATATCGTAGCGAG
>JBJXFP010000071.1:0-13087 GCA_046155615.1 Flavobacteriales bacterium
GGTAGAAAATAAATGGTGCTGGCTGCTCCCGGCCGGTGTCCGCTGCGCCCTGCACGCTGTATGAAACGCGCAACTCCTTTCGGGCCGCCTATCTGCACTATGGTTTCCACCGGGGCAAAGTCAACACCCAAATCGAGGCTGCTGGTGCTTACAACGGCTTTCAATTTGCCCTGGTAGAGCATGTCTTCCACCCAACTGCGCAACTCTTTGCTTATACTGCCGTGGTGCATGGCCAGCACTCCTGCCAGTGCAGGTTCAGCCTCTAATAGTTTGCGATACCACACCTCGCATTGGGCGCGTGTGTTGGTAAAGATTATGGTTGACTCCGATTGTGCAATGATGGGCAGCAGTGGCGCCATCAGTTTGATACCTAAGTGTCCCGCCCAGGGCATCATCTCTACCTCTGCGGGCATCAGGCTTATTACTTCTATGTCCTTTTGCAATTCAGACTTGATGATGTGTCCTTTCCCTGAGTCATTTTTTCCGAGCAACACGCGCATGGCCTCCGGCAAATTGCCAATGGTGGCACTGATGCCCCAGGTACACATGTGTGGCGCCAAGGTACGCAGGCGGCTCAATGCCAGCTCGGCCTGCACGCCTCGCTTGGTGCTCAGCAGCTCGTGCCACTCATCGGCCACAAAGAGCTGGAGGTATTTGAAAAAATCCGTGCAGCCTTTGCGCGCCAGCATCAGGTGCAGGCTTTCCGGTGTAGTAATGAGTATGTGTGGAATGTCTTTCTTCTGCTTGGCGCGATCAGCCTCGCTGGTGTCGCCTGTGCGAATGCCCACAGTAATGTGCACTTGCAAATCGTCAATCACACGCTGAGCACTCAGGCAAATTTCTTTGGCAAGAGCACGTATAGGAGTGAGCCAGATAATTTGTAAACCCATTGCCGGAGGCTGCAAAGCCAGGCTACAAATGGCTGGCAAAAGCAATGCATACGTTTTTCCGCTACCTGTTGGCGCATTGACCAAACCCTGACCACCGCTGAGCAAGTTTTGCCATGCCTGCTTCTGAAAGACTTGTGGCTGCCAGCCTCTCTTTTGCATCCATCCCTCAGACAAGGTCAGGCATGGCTTCAATATTTTTTTCGATGCATACAATCTCTTGCTCATTTTTGCCCATGAAAGCGGGGCATTGTTACATTGGCTTCGTTTTTGAAAACCGGCCCAAACCAAATCACAAAATCACAATGAAAAATATTTTCGTGTTATCGCTTTTTATTCTGACAATGAGCATGAGTGCAACTGCTCAAACCGACAAGGACTACAGAGACCTGTTGTCACTCTTTGTGGATGAAAAGTATGAAAAATGCCTTTACAAGGCCGAGGGCTACACCCTGAAGGATGAAACCAAAAAAGATCCTCTGCCTTACCTGTTCATGAGCAGATGTTACTTTGAAATGAGCAAAGACGACCAGTTC
This sequence comes from Flavobacteriales bacterium, assembly GCA_046155615.1. GTDB lineage: Bacteria > Bacteroidota > Bacteroidia > Flavobacteriales_D > Sanyastnellaceae > JANNVZ01. The sequence continues at coordinate 1,424 of JBJXFP010000071.1, forward strand.
AAAGAGAAATATCCTGATGCATTCAAAAGTGCAATGAAATACCTCAGCAAGTATGGCAGCAAGGACAAAGAGAAAAAGTACTTAGCAGACTATGAGGATTTCTTCGATGAAATACGCACCACTGCCATGAACGAGGCAGAGTCGCAATTTGACTTGGAGAAATACACCAAGTGCAAAACCATCTACGACCAGCTGACTGACCTGGATGCTAACGATGCCGGAGCGCAACTCATGCTGGGACTCTCCTTTGCAGGCATGAAGAGCAAGAAGGAATCGGAAACAGCCATTACCAAAGCCATGAATTTGCTGAAGGAAAAAACAGCAGGCAAATCAAAATCACAACTCGTGTTGCTTAAGAACGCATTGGTGCTGTACGCCACAGCATTGAATGACACCGGCAACAAGGAAGTAGCCAAAGAGTGGCTCGATATGGGTCTGGAGTATTTCAAAGATGATAAAGAATACATGGTGACCTACGACACCATTGCCGGATAATGGCTTGATAAAACATCTCACACAGGGCTGTCATTTTTTTGTTGAATAAAAATGATGGCCCTGTTTTTTTAAAAAAAAAACCATCAAAAAGAAACCGATGAAAACCGGATTGACAACAACATTGCTGCTATGGAGCACAGCAATGACAGCGCAGCAAAACGTATCGCTCAAATTCACTTACAACAGCCAGGCAGTTTGCAACTACGAGATTACCATCAAGCATGGTGATGCAGCCATTGGCAAAGGCAACACAGACAACAATGGCGATGTCAGTTTTGAAGGTGTGCCGCTGCTCAGCAAATCCATAGATGTATATGGATATAAAAAAACAGCCAACGGAGAAAAGACCTTTGATATGAAAGGTTATGTAACCCTGAATGAAGAGTACTACGCTCACATCAAAATGGAAGAATTGCTGAAAGAGATGACCGATGGAAGCGTCATGCCGCAAGACATGTTTGCAGCAGCGTGGGGCCTTACAGAACTGGACTGTGGTGGCACCAAACCCGCGGCAACTGAGAGCCACGGCACAACCGAAAAGGCTGATGAACAAAAAGGTGACACTGCTGAATCAGCACCAACAACGGACGAGGCTATTGGCATGAGCTTGCAGGCACAAGAGCAGGGCTATATGAATGAGATAACTGCATTGGATAAAAAAATAAGCAAACAAGAAGGCGAAATAGAACAACTGAAAGTGGCAGGGGCAACAGCCCCAGACATAGAAATAGCCATGCTTGAACTGGATGAACTGAAATGGAAACGCGAACGCAAAAAAGTGTATCTGGAAAGAAACCGCGCCCAACAAGCAGGCATGCCTTCCGATGCCGATATGAAAAAATGGAAAGATCAGGCTAAAGGCTATGAAGACAAAGAAGATGAAGCCCGAGCCAAACGCAAAGAGATAGAGAAGGAAAAGAAAGAAGCAGCCAAACTATCGGACGGAGACAAGACCACAGGCGAAAAGGCAGGAGAAAAGCTGGATGCAGGCAAATTGAAAATCAAAATCGGCTCGCTGAAGACACAAATAAAAATGAAGGAAAATGCTTTGACCAGAGCCAAGGAAAAGAGTGACACAACACCTATGACTCCTGAAGCACTGGCAGAAAAGGAAAAAGAGATAGCTGAGCTGAAAGCAGAATTGGCCGCGCTCGAAAAACAAGCTGAGGGTAAATGAAACTAAAAAAATGTTATCGACATAAAAGGGAGCTATATGCGTTTACATTAGCGGCCGCATCTAAATAAAAGTAAAACCCAAACACAAATAAGAACAATGAAAAAATTGATTGCACTGTTGGCCCTTGTACTGTTCGTAGGCATGGTAGCCAATGCACAAACTGCTACAGACACTAAAGAAACAGAAAAGGCCAAGACCGAACAGGTAGAAAAAAAAGAAGCATGCGCCAAGGATGCCAAAAGCGGATCATGCTGCCAGAAAGGCAACGGCACTGCAAGCAGTGGCTCATGCTGCCAGAAGGGCACAGCCAGCGGCACCACCGAAGCAAAGCCAGCTAAGGAAAAGAAAGCCAAAGGAGTGAAGGCCGCCAAAGCCTCCAAAAACACTGCTGCGGTGAAGACCGAAGCCAAGTAAGAGGTCATTGACCACATAAAATCTAAAAAGCCGTTCCGAATATTTCGGGACGGCTTTTTCATTTCTATTCAAACCCTGCGGCCAGTTCAGGAAAAACTTTCAGATGCACCTTTTCGCTTTGGGCCCGATAATCTCCATTCCCGGTTCACATCCCGATAGTTCTTGTATGGTGCATCCAACCAAAAGTCTTCTACATTTGTCTGGAATACATCGCACACAAGATGTACGCATCAATCCTTAACAATATTTCTTCATTTTGTACAAATAGCGTGATGCTGAAGGCACTGCAAAGTACCCTGCTGACAAGCCTGTTTGCCTGCATGCTGATGCCTGCCGCTGCGCAGGATGTGCTGCTGATGACGGAAGATTTTGAATTGGGCAACGGTGCATTCACATTGAATGAAGGCGGGCCTGCTGCCAACAACGGAAACAATATTTGGATAGTAAACGATGTGTATGACGGTGCCCTCACCTACCCCAACACCACCACTGAGGACATCACCAACGGTGGCACCATCAGTTTTGCACCCACCAGCAACTACCTGCACATACACGACCAGCCCAGCGGCATATTGAATGCGAACTACAATGCCTCAGCCGCAGCCGATCGTTTTGCATACACCACTTTTGGTGTTTGTACCTATGGCATGAGCGATGTGCACATGGGCTTCTTCTACCTCTGCGAGGGCAATGCAGCCGCCTTCGGACAGGTGTACTACAGCATAGATGGTGGTGCATGGACACAGGTAGGACTGCCGCAATACAACAACATGAGCGTGTGGCAGTACTCTGACCTTACCCTGCCTATATGGGACAATGTGGGTAACCTGCGCTTCGGATTCCGCTGGCAAAACAATGCGGGCACTCCTCCCTCCAACATCTCGTTTGCAATAGATGAAATAACAGTGGTAGCCACGCAGGAAACACTTGATCCCATCACCATCACTGTCACTTCCGTTAGCCCCAACCCGGTGTGCGAGGGCACTTTCCTCACCATTGCTTTTTCACTTTCTGATACACTTTGTGATGGCAACTACCAGATAGAACTGAGCAACATGTTCGGCAACTTTCCAAGCCCGTTCAACTCGTGGGTATTCAACATGGCCTATCCGCAAACCAGCGGAGTGCTCAGCATAGCCTTGCCTAACAATGCAGCATCGGGCGATTGTTATCGCATACGAATCAACAGACTGTCGCCCGAACCTGCTATAAGCGGCATCGTGTCCGATTGTTTTGAAATAATAGAATGCCCCAATGAAATAACCACCAACGGTCCTGTGGTGGCCTTAGACACCAATGCGGTATGCGTGGGCAGCGCTATTGATGTGCCCTTCTTCAGCACCGGTATATATGCAGGCAGCAACGACTATGTGTGCCAACTGAGCGATGTGGACGGAAATTTTCCACCGCTGCCACTGCAAACCGGATCCATTGACGACAATGGCACTTATGATCCTGACCTGGGTTCACTGCCCGGCAATGTTTCGGGATTAGTGCCTGACACGCCTCCTGGCTGCAACTATTACCTGCGGGTGGTAAGTACCAATCCCGTGGCCATTGGCACCGTGTGGGGGCCTTTCTGCATACAGTATTGCGACATCACAACGAACAACACCGAGGATTTGAATTTTTGCGTAAGCGACTGCGATGTAGATCCTGATGGTGAGAATGTGACCATTGATATAGATGTAAATGAATATGGCAACACCTCGGTGTATGGCCCTGATAATTTGTTCACCACCCAATTACTCAGTTCGCTCAATTTTGGGCAAATTGGCGAGAATGGAATATTAGGCGAAGTGGCCGCAACAGATGATTGCCAGCTGAACATACATGTGCCATGCAAAGACAGCCTTGACGACTATGGCCTGCCGTTAGGCATGAACTATATGCGCATTGTAGCCACCGAAAGTTCTACACCTGACAATGCACTTGGCAGCCTGATCCGTGTAACCATTGGTGCATACACCCTGGACCCGCAGATAATAACTGCATACGAATTCCCCACGTGGATTCCGAAGGATGTGTTTTGCGTAGGCGAAACAGCCATACTTTCTTTCCAGCCTTACAACTACTTTGACAACAGCACCTACATGTGGAGCTGCAATGGCATCAACAACGGTGCGCCCTTCGTATCGCCATCAGGTGCCAACAGCAACACGCTTTATGTAAATCTGGGTGGCACGGGCACACTTACTTTTTCCATACAGGAAACCAACTATGGCTGCGTAAGCCCATGGACACCGCCCATAAGCATATTGGTGCTTGGCGACCCCAATGCCAACATCATTGGCCCCAACGAGGTGTGCGAGGGCGAGCTGGTTTCGTTTCATACCAATTTTTATGAAAACACCTACTACTCGTGGAATGTGGATGCACCGGACAATGCCATAGCCTTTCAGGATACATCTAACAACGAGCTGAATATCATATTCAGCGAGCCGGGTGAATATGACTTCAGCGTAAGTGTGCTGAACCTGTGCGGCAGCGATGATGACTTTGATAGTGTGACGGTGAATGACGCGCCCGAAATAGAAGCCGTGGGCGACACGGTGGTGTGTGTGGGCACGCCCATCACCCTTAGCGCTCCGCAAATGGGCGGCTACAGCTATGAGTGGACAGAGGGCAACATCACCGTTGGCCTGCTCAATGAAGTGGATGTGATAGCTGACGACAGCACGGTATATATAGTCACCGTGATAGGGCCCGAGTCGTGCGAGGGTTTCGACAGTGTGTTTGTAGATGTAGAATATCCTGAGCCACCGGTGCTGATTGAGGACAGCATTTGCCCCGGTGGTATGAATGAAATACAGTTGGTAGCTGATGCCATGGGCACTTACCTGTGGAGCACAGGAAGTGATGACACTTATATATTGGTAAACGATACGGGCCACTATTCATTGGTGACCAACATAGCGGGCGAAATGTGCCAGCACTTTACCGAGTATGATGTGTATGCATTGGAGCCGGACTCTACCGAGTTGTTTACCGACAGCATTTGCCCGGGGGGCGTAACACAAATAACCCTGATGGTGGACAGCACAGGCACAGAATACCTGTGGAGCACGGGCGAAACCACCGCAAGCATTGAGATAACTGATACAGGAGTGTACAGCGTGAGCATATACACCGATGGCGAACCCTGCGAGCGCAACGAGGAATACACCGTGTATCCCCTGCCGCCTGTGCCGCCTGTTTATTACACCGATAGCATTTGCCCGGAGGGCGACAACCACATCATATTGGAAACAGACACCGTGGGGGCAGGCTACCTGTGGAATACGGGCGAAGTAGAGCACCAGATTTTTGTGACAGAAACGGGGCAATACCAGTTGCTCATTTTCATGGACGATGCACCCTGTCCGCGCACACTCATATTCGATGTATTGGCCGACTCGTGCATAGTGCCGCCCAGCGTGTTGTTCTTCGTGCCCAATGCATTTACCCCGAATATTACCGAAGGCATCAACGATGTTTTTCTGCCTGTGTTCTCCGACCCATCCATTGTACACCATTACAAATTCAGCATCTATGACCGGTGGGGCATCATGGTGTGGGAAAGCACAGAAGTGGGCCAGCCCTGGACAGGCAACTTCCGCAGTGGCGAATACTTTGTGCAGGACGGTGTGTATGTGTGGAAAGCCGAATACATGATCAATGGATTGATGGATGTATTCAAAGCCGATGGGCACCTGACGATAGTTAGGTAAAAATGCCTCTGCGCATGTTTACACCAATCTTTCTAAACCCCAATCAAAGATAAATTGGTGTAAACATGCTCAGGCTCATTTTCAGGTTAGCCTGGCTGAAAAAGACCTACGTTCACTGACAAGCTTAACCAAATCAAATCCCCTTTTCGCCATGAAAGAGGTGTCACCTTCCGCAAGGAACCATTTCCGTTTTCAAATTTTCCGTTTCGCCAGAATAAGCTGTGCCCCTTTTGCGGGTCAGAAAAGCCCATCCTTCCATTTCCAGATATCATTTTCTGACCAGAAACCTATTCATCTGCTTTCTAACTTATATCTCCCTGACCAGAAAATGAGCTATCTGTATCCAAATATATGACTTTCTGAACAGATAGGAACTCATTTCTATCCATATCTGTTATTCTCTGAACAGATTGACACATATTTGGATACAGACACATGCCATTCTGTTCAGAAAGCCATACATTATTATTCTCATAGAAGCTTTTCTGACAAGAAAATAGTGTATTGTGAAAGAAATGTTATATTTTCTGTTCAGGTATTGACATATTAGAATTGAAATATGTATATTTCAGCAGTTAAATAAAATCTGCCATCTTCCGAAATGAAGATACAGGCTATGATAATCAAATAATTACATAAAAAAAAGGAAAAATATGTCAATGCAAAGACGATTACCCCAAAGCAACACAGGCCGTGGCACAGCACTTACCGCTGCGAAGAGCAAAAAGGACAGCGCAGGCACGGTTAATATTTTGAAAGCCGACACCACCGCGCGGCTCGATGCGCACCAGCCGCTGTATGAGGCAGCTCAAAACGCGCTTTCTATAGCGGAGGTAACCTACCACTTAGGCATAGCTAAAAAGAATGAAAAACTTGGGCTGTGCTACATGTTCGTGTCGCATTATCTACAGGTATTTAACCTTGCTGTGGCCCGTGGCGAGGCCCCCAAGGAGCATCGTGCATTTTTCAAAATAGATATTAACAGTGCAGCTGTGCCTGACATAAGCACGGACGAAAAACTGCTGAAAGTGGCAGATGACGTGGTGAAGGGCGATGTTAACCGTGTAGCTGCCGGAGGCATAGCTATACTAATGCCTACCATAGCGCAGGTTACAGCGGCCTACAATGCCTACAAGCAAGCCTATGACGAGGCCAGCACCAAGCTGGATGCGCTGGATGCTGCGCAGGAGGCCTTGGTAGCTCTTAATACGGAAGCCGATGCAGTTATCCGCAAGGCATGGGCCGATATTGAGGGTCAGTTTGCAGAGGAAGAACCCGCCAGCCGCAGGGCTAACAGTACGGAGTGGGGCGTAGTATATATTAACGTGAGCGACACAGGCGCTATCCAAACAGTGAACGTAACGGGCACCAATGCCGATGCCTCGCCCAATACCCTCTATACCGCGCGCTTAGACCTGGCCGATGTACACACTGCAGCCGATCCCCTTGGGAAAGCCACGCTGGCCACCGAAGAGGTGGGCGCAGACACACTCATCATCATAGCGCCCGGCAAGGTGACGCAAAACCTGCCTGTGAACTTAATTGAAGGAGCCACGCTGGAAGTGGCTGTGGTGCTGGTGGATATTTAGGGTGGTAGCTCTGAGCGATTCTAAAGTGGGTGTTGCCATTTGACACTTTGTGAGAAAGGAAAGCGAGTAATAAAACGAACAAGAACTTCGCTAATCATGCACTTTTGGTGCGAATTAGCGCAGGTTTGGGGATGGGAGTTGCGCTAAGCTGGATGTTAGTGGCAACCTTAGGACAGCGACAAAACAAAACATACACCAGGAAAATAGACAAAAATGAACCCACCGAATTGGCAGACAAATTTTAGAGACTTACCGACAATTCCAGAACATAAACGGTGGACAGGTAAGAGCAATATGACTGTTGAACAGATAATTTCATTTAAGTTGTTAAGCCGACAAACAATAACCAGCGAAGAAGAAACTATTTTCAAGTCATTAGCGACTTACTATTCTGAACTAAATGAAAAACTTAAAACGCTTGACTATACAAGTTTCACAGCCGCAGACTTTGAAAACTTCAAGAACTACATTTTTTATGCATTTAATTATGTTGCTTTAGTAACCAACAATCTGACAATATTTCAAACATATAGGCTTGTGGTTAATGAGTGGGTGACAAAAAGCAATGAACCTATTCCTAATGTTAGTTATTTAAAATATCCTTCTTTAGACATCGTAAAACAAGTAAACAAGTTCAACAGAGCAAATACACCTAACACCAATGTGTTTTATTCAGCAGAAAACATTGACACTGCATTGAAGGAAACTAAACCACCATTGAATAAACTAGTAACTGTTGGAGTTTGGAAACCAAAAGTTAAGGACAAACAATTTATTTCGTATCCTATCTCACATAGCGAAATTGCTGAACAAGTCAATGAAGGTGTAGCTAAGTCTACTAAAGCATTTGAAGACCACGGTAATTTTAATTCAAGTTTATTTTTGAACTATATGAGATATTACTTTCAATTGCTTGGACGTGAATTTACGAAACAAGTAAACCATCATTTTGAATATTATATTTCTTCTCTTTTTTCGGAACGCATTCTAACAGACCACAAAGAACAAAATGGTGGTAGTAGTTTTCACTATGACTGCATAATTTATCCAAGCGTTGGCAATGGTTTTAAAACGGACAATGTAGCTATACGACCAAAAGTTCTTGACGATGATTTTTACTTAGAAAAGATAATTGAGTTTGAAGTTGAAGAAGCTTTCTATGACAAAGCATATGTTTTATCACATCCTGAAAGCATTACACTTGCAAGAATTAAAAATGGCAGAGTAACTAATAAAATTGACAAAGACGGAAACATAATATGGAACTAAGAAAGGCAGCCACTAACACGGGTTTGGCAAAAGTGGCGGTTCATTGCTCCGCAGACACATTTGTGGTTAATCAAAGTTTGGTTCTCCGCATCAACATTTGTGGTGAAAATCGCCACCTTCGCCAAGCCCGAAAACGTTATGCGAAACTCTTGGGCGACACAGCGACTTCAAACATTCTGCAAGAAATAAACTTTTAAAATGGTAACGAATAGCAATTTGCCAATTCTTAGTTCAGATGAAATCAATAAGATTGATGAATTCAGAAAAGCCAAGCAGACCGCTGTATTAGCAATTCTATTTTCAGATATTGAAAACTCAACTTATGCTACAGAAAAGTTAGGTGAACAATCCTATTCAAAATTAAGACACATCCATGATGAACTCTTTATCCGAATTATGACGATGAATAACTCGGGAAAAATAATTAAAGAAATAGGAGATTCATTTCTATGCGTTTTTTCTGAGCCATCAACAGCAGTCCTACGAGCTATTGAGTTTCAAAATGCCATTCATGCAAACAAGGAGAACTTAACCCTTGATGACTTTACGCTAAAAGTTAAGATTGGTATTCATATTGGACAAGTAGCTCTTGAAAATAACTTTGCACTTGATATTTTTGGACGACATGTTAACCGTGCTTCAAGAATTCAATCTATTGCAAATGGAGGACAAATTCTGACTTCGCAATCCATTTGGGAAAATGCAGTTGGCTGGCTTAAAAGCCATGCAGAAAAAAATATCAATTGGATTTCCTACGGTAAAGTAAAATTAAAAGGAATAAAAGAAAGCGTTGATATTTATTGCTTTTACTCTGCTGATACAGGCAAGCCATCATCACCCGCAGTTATCAAAAAGAAAAAGCTAAAGAGCAGAACTATTCTTTTTGTTGTAGTTATTTTAATTCTGACAGCTTCTTTTTTTTCGTTGCAAAAACTTAAACAAATGAAGCAGGATGCATCTGTCGGTTTGCATTTACAATTAAAAAAATCATATTATGTTCAATTTGATTTTTCCCATTTGACAATGTATGGTAGGACTTCTAAACTTGATACGATATTGTTAAAAGAAGATTTATTGTCTCAAATTATTTCTGTATTATATCCAGATTCTATAGTTGAAGAAGTAGATTTCAAGGAATCCCTCTCAAGAAAAGGAATATTTTATTCAAGTCATTTAAAAGATAATTCGCTTGATGGAAAATATTTTAAAGACACATTAAATTATACAGGTACGATATTTATTCAACCATTTAAACATATTACTGGAAATGATACAATGCGGTTTAAAGATTCATTCGGTGTCCGAATGGAAGTTAGACATGGTGACGAAATAAATGATTCAATTTTAATTAGGATGAGAGTGGAATTATATACTGATAGTAGTTCAAAACATGTTGATGGATTATATCAAGAAAGTATGAAAAATATTAGAACTGATTTTCGCAGTGATTTGAATGATGTGTTTATGTCAATGAGAGCGGACATTATTCAAGGTTATGTTTCAAACTGTTCTGATAGCTTCTTTTTCTTTACATTGAATAAGGATGCTTACCTTAGAAAAGGTTCTCAAATACGACTATCAAGAAGCTATACCGGAAAGGAGGGTTTAAATTATTGGTTGAGCGATGAAAAAAATAAAATAGAATACTTTAAAGATAAACCTCAATATGTTGAAGATTTAAATTATGCGATTAGTTCATACGACCATATAAAAAATGATTTATCTGCTTCTCTTCTAACTGGCAATTCATCTTATGGACATGACATTGGAATAAGAGGTTATGTTGTCGAACTTTATGGCACAACAGGAAAGGCAAAGTGGAAAATAAAAGGAAATTACTTACAGGAAAAACCAAGAGCAGGAGATAGAATTTATCTTTCACATTAAACCAAAGGGAATATTGATACTTCAAGAAATAAACATTAATGCGGAATTCAAACGACACAGCTTCGGACAGACAGTAGAGTATTCGCATAACAGTAAGATTAAAAGAAATAAAAAAAAGAAGGGCTTTGAGAGGTAAACAAAGAGTTGTGCTTTTAATAACCAGTGCAGGTAAACGAACAGTAGTGCTTCTAAACCCTTCTTTTTTTTACTTCTTTAATCCCTTCTTCGTTATACGCAACCAATTGGCGGCAGTGCTAACATCAAACTGACTTCAAGAAACAAACTGCGACAACCGATGAACAGAAAAACAGAAATTTTAGAGAAGATAACAAAAGCAGGTTTTCCAAAATCGGAAGTTGCGGTTAGTGTTGACGAATTTTTTGACGGCAATGATGACGAGGGTTCAATCGGTGCAAACCTTTATCCCGAACAGCCATCACTGAAAACTTTTTCTAACACTTTTAAATCAATGCTTGCATCTGATAGAGTTGAAAACATTTTTATCAGAATTGCAGATGCAGAAGACACAAATTGGTTTTATACTGACACTGTTTATGTTGTTGCGGATGCGACAATGGACGAAGTAACTGAAATGCTAAAGGGATTACAACCAACTGAAATTTATTCTGACTGGATGTATGGAAAACCAGTAAACATTTCAGATGTAACTGCTGACAAAAAAATTTATAGCGTATGGTGGGATTGACACCTTAAATAAACAGCACCTACAAGAAATGAACAGACATAAATACAGACAACAACTTTTGTTCGGATTGTTTTGCGAGTAAATAAGTTTTAACATGGAGATTAAAAAATCATTATTGGAACTCTCAGACTCTTCGGCAGTTTGGAATAAATTGCTTGATACATACTTGCCTATGTTGGACAACACAACAGTTGAAGAGATGGATGAGGTTACTCAAACACTTTTGCTTTTCGGCATAATGGACGGACAAATAAACAATGGGGGAGTAATTCAATTTATTGACAATGGTAGCGGCAACTACTTTCATGAAACAATTGAGGCGGCAAAACGAGCTAACATTGACGAGTTAGCTGCAATGCTCGAAAAGGTTGCTAATAAATTTCCCAATGGACAAGTTCCTAAGGACTGGATAGAACG
>JBJXFP010000072.1:0-6876 GCA_046155615.1 Flavobacteriales bacterium
GCATGAGTGTGCAAACCAATGCCGTGTACTCCACCATTTGCGAAGCAGCGCAACCCGACTGGGGAACCAACATCTGCGATTATCCTTTTCCATCAGTATTTATGCTTTTCTCTGTGAGCAGCACCTACAAATATTATTCTCCAAACAGTGTCACCTTTGAATCATTCTCTGATGGTACTGCCACCATCACCTTTGACGTGCAATGTGTACAACAACCCGGTGGCGGACTCAGTGGTGAGGTTCACTTAGCCAATGGACTGAACTGGGCTGACTGGATAGCTCAACCTGAGCCACACAGCTTCAAAGCCGATTGCAATGGCACAACATCAGAACATGAGAACTGGATGTACTACATCGTCCAGCCAACCAGCTATTGCGTTGGCACGGGTGATTTTGCAGGCACCACGCTTGCTTTGGTCCATGCGCCATCCAATCTATACTTCGGTTATCAATTGGGCCTTGGAGCCAGCAACTATTCTGCTGACTATGGCTCTGGTGGCTGGCTCTTCGCTAACGGAACGTTTGTGGACACGGCCAATTCATATTCTCATACTGGCGGACATGCCGCTGACTTTATGCTGAAGCATGAATGCGAGGAATCGGCCATGTCAATCTCGAATATTTACACAGCTACAGATGCATGTGGCAACGAATCGCAGTTTACACAGCAAATAATACCTTGTAATGTTCCTAACCCTGTGCTCACCAACATGCCTTTGGTGGGCACAACACTTACCATGTGCGAACTGGAAGCCTGGCAACCACAGTGGGTAACTGCTTGCAACGACTTGCAGGATGAAAGTCTGAGTATCACCTTCACTTCAGTGGAAGATGAAACCAGCGCTGCGGTGCAAACATCCACAACCGATGGATGTGGCAACAGTGCTGAATACAACTGGCAAGTGATGGTGACAGGTTCACTCATGGATTGCGCACCGGCCAACACCTGCCCCGCTGACTACAATGGAGATGGTGTGGTGACTTATGCCGATGTTCAATCATTCATTGGCGCATACGCATCGCACAATCTCTTTTACGACATCACAGGCGAAGGGCAATTGAATACCGAAGATCTTGTAATGCTGCTCAGTATGTATGGAACCTTGTGCGACTAAGTGCAACTTCATGTCATTCACATGATTCATTCGCCATTGAACAAGTAAATATCAACAAGCAAAGTGGCAGCGATTTACATTCGCCTTCATGCCACTTATCAAACAAGCCACTATAGAAAACATTGGCATTGCCTTCAATGCCATCAGAGCACAGATGCTGCGCACCGTGCTCACTGTTTCCATTATTGTTATCGGCATTACAGCTCTGGTAAGTATGATAACAGCCATACAGGCCATTGAAAGAAAAATAGGTCAGGAGTTTACAAGGCTTGGCAGTAACACCTTCACGCTGCGGTCAGGCAACAGTATGAGGCATGGCGGCAGTGATGGAAGGCAGCACAAATCATACAAACCCATCAGTTACCATCAGGCCTATCACTTCAAAGGTGAATTTTCACAAACCGGCATTGTAGCCATTTCAGCATTTGGTGCCGGAGCCAAAACGGTGAAGTATGAAAGCAACAAAACAAATCCGGATGTACCTGTAATGGGAGTTGATGAATACTATCTCTCTCTATCATCATACATACTTAAGAGTGGAAGAAATTTTACACCATTCGACATTGAACTTGGCGAGAATGTGGTAATACTCGGAGCTGATGTGGTGAAGGCACTTTTCGGAACCATCATCAATCCTATTGAAAAGCAAGTGCAATTGGATGGAAAGAACTACACAGTGATAGGTACGCTTCAGGCGAAAGGCAACACGTTTGGTTTTGCATCTGACAATCAGTTTTTGATTCCTGTAAGTACTGTGCGTAAACATTTTGAAACCAACAAAACCGACTACTCTATAAATGTAAGAATGGAAAATGCTGACCAGCTCGATGCGGCAGTGAGCGAAGCAAAAGGCCTCATGCGCATCATACGCGGTGACGGATTTGGAGACGAGGAATCATTCGATGTTCGCATGAGCGATGGATTGGTAGAAGAACTGACGGGCATGATCGAAGGCATTACCATGGGTGGCATACTCATCAGCGTTATCACTTTGTTTGGTGCAAGCATCGGCCTGATGAACATCATGCTGGTGAGTGTAACTGAGCGCACGCGCGAGATTGGCACACGCAAAGCACTTGGAGCAAGTGCGAAAACTATACGCAGACAATTTCTTGTAGAGTCCATCGTGATTGGTCAGCTTGGCGGCATCATCGGAATTATATTGGGAATTATGATTGGTAACGTAGTGGCTTCTGTTATAGAAACTTCATTCAACATACCATGGGCCTGGCTTGGCATTGGTGTTACTATCTGCTTTATAGTAAGTGTGGTGAGTGGCTATTACCCTGCGCGCAAAGCGGCTAAACTGGATCCTATTGAAGCGCTGAGGTATGAGTAACTTCTGGTTTAGATTTTCAAAAAACACTTTCCTTAAGCCAAACTTCAAGGGGTTCAGAATCCCTTCCGGATTATGTCTTCACCCATTTCATCCGTGATGATGAACCATTCACAAAAACCTCGATCAGATAGATTCCATTTTCGAATTGGTTCATATCAAAACCAAAACTCAGACCGCTCAGGCTGTTTTTAGTCAATAATATTTTTCCATTCATTTCAGTCACATTTAGCGTAGCATTTTTCAAAGGAAATTGCGATAGAATATTCAACACATCACCTCCCGGATTTGGAAACAGCGCAATGTGATTTTGCAACCGCACTTCTTCCACACCGATTATCTCAATGAAGAAACAATCCGTTGTATCCGCGCATCCATTGTCTTCTACAATAAATGCGTAGTTGCCTGTTTCGAATGGAGTGAAAGTGCTGGCTTCAATGGAAACTAAAATGCCGCTATCACAATCTATGAATGAAAATCCTCCAGGGACTTCTGTACCCACAAGCATGGTTCCGAACAGCGTTGCTTCTGCCTCTACTATGGTTACAGTGAGATTCAGTGTAAGCAATGTATCACCCGGCAGTTCTATGAGGTAAGTATCGCTTTCGGTGTATTCAACTCCATTCACTGTGCAGCTGTTGCACACGGAAATTGTTTCTTCAATGAATGTGACAGGTGCCGCCACGTTGGCTATGTAAATACCATCAGCTCCTCCGCTTGGATTGGATTTGCTCCATGCCACAATGGTGGTTTCATTGGATTGCAGCAAAACATAATCTGAATAGAAAGGAGAATACTGCAATATGCCAATCTCAGAAGTAGCAGGCCAATCAAGCGTTCCAGCCTGATTTACCATTTGTGCATTGAAACCAAATTCTCCGATGCCTTCATTGGTTACCACCAGCTTTCCTTCGTCCGTTAATACACATTTAGGATAGGGTATGTATGTGTTTTGGTCAAACACTTCGATACCGTCTTGCAGCCACTGTATAGCACCTGTAGCCTTTTCTATTTTCTGTGCATATATGGCCGAGTTACCTATTACCCCCGGTCTGCCATCGGCCCACACTATATAATAGTATGTGTCGTCCTGCACCCAATGGAAATTGCCTTGTGCCCCGTCAAATGTGCATACCTCAATGGTGTTGCCATCCCAGGCCCACGTTCCATCGCCATTGAGTTTTCGCATGAATATGTCTGTGTTAGCGCCCTCACCTGTTGACTGAAAACAAACCGCAATACCATCTTCATCGCTCATGGCTGCATATTGATAGTTGAGTCCGTTGGTTCCTTCAAGCACATCAATGGGTGCGAATGCTGAATCGCCATTGAGTGTAACACGCATCACGAATGCGTGTGCTCCTGCGCCATTGCCTCCGGTGTAATAGAGATAAGTATCACCCGTTCCATCATAAGTCATGTCAATTCCACGCGAACCTATATAACTCTGATTGCCTTCAGGTTCACCATTAAAAACACCGGTGAGTACACCGTCTGTGCTGAAGTGTGTGATACGACAGCCATCTGATCCACCACAATATGTGGGAGTAAGATTTACGGTGTAGTCGTCCCCATTCTTTATGAAACTGAAATTTTCAATACCAAGAAAATAATTTCCTTCGCATCCATCAGCTTCCGCAATGAGCAAATCATTCGCCCACAATTGCACGCCATCATCGTTCAGTTTTTGAAACCACAACGAATCGGTGGCGACTGCCACAGCGCGCGTGTGGAACCCGATGATAATTCCTTCCTGTGAAGAAGGTCGCATCACTGAATAGCTCTGAACCGAGCTGGCCAAGTTTATTATTTCTCTTCCGCCTGGCTCCCACAGCTCATTGCCCGAAGCATCATAGTGCTGAGCATACACATCGTAGTAAGTATTGTCGAAACAATACATGCGTGAATCCATCCAGAAAACAAAAGTGCCTCCATTTTCATCAGCAACCTGCTGCACGGAGTATTGTGTGCAGATTCCGTTACTCACCAACTGGGGATTTTCAGGGTCGTAAGTCCATTGTGCATCACCATGTAGATGAGCGATTGCAACAAGTGTTGCACCGAGTAGAATTTTTTTCATTGTAAGGAAAGATAAAATGTTGCACGAAGATTTTGAGTAACCGGCTCGATGTGTGGGCATGATGAGCGAACGGTTGTGATATTGAGTGAACGGTAAACCCTGACGCACACTGCCCCGATGGACATTTACACATCATCGGGGCTTGGGCACAACGCATTCGTTTCTTCCTTACAAAAACTACTGAGCTATTGCACCTTCACCCAAAGCAGCGTGCTTAGTTTATCTCTTTCTGTAGCGCGAATGATGTAAACACTTTCGCTCCAATTTCTTGTATGGCAGCTAAAATTTATTCCACTATTAGTTGCAGTACTTCAACTATCTCACAGTTAGCTATGCTCACTGAATAAATTCCCTTTGTACTGTTTTCAGGAATTGAAATTTCACTCAACGGATTTGTTCGCTGAGTCAATATCATTCTCCCCATTGAATCATAAATGGTGATTTCGGAATTGGGAAAAATGTTCTTCAACTGAAATGTTCCGTTGCTCGGATTGGGATAAACAACTGCTTCTGTCCTTTGATTATCCAGCATGTCAATCGCAGATATCCCCATGTTGTGATAACGCGCTAAGGCAAAAGCATATTCATCGTTGTTGCTGCTGTATCCGGCCACCACAATTTTGCCATCGGCTTGTAGAGCCATAGCGTACACTAAATCTTCGGAACCTGAGCCACCTATTGCTGTGGTCACCATACCATCGGAATCAAAGCTGTTGTCGAGGCTGCCATCGGTGTGGTAACGGACTATTGCAAAATAATTGTCAGCATGTCCGGCAACCAAAATTTTGCCATCACTTTGTATAGCTACAGAATATGCTTCATCAGCAGAAGTGGCGGAAGTCCCAAAGGATGTGATAGCAATTCCATCATCATCAAAGGAAGAATCTAAACTGCCATCTGTGTTGTAACGGACCATTGCGAAGTCATACGTTTCGCCTATGCTAAGTCCTGAGCGGTATCCCACCAGAACAAATTTTCCATCGCTTTGCTTGGCTATGGCATACCCTGCGTCATCAAATGCTGAAATGGATGTAGTCACAATTCCATCGGTATCAAATGTGTTGTCCAAACTGCCATCGGTGTTGTAACGAACCATACAAAACTCACGGGTCATGGAATCGAAACTGAAACCGCCCACAACAATTTTTCCATCGCTTTGAATGATGACTGAGCGTGCCTCATCGCCACCTACTTCTATCGAAGTTGACAGCGCACCATCACCATCAAACGTGTTATCTGCACTGCCATCAGCGTTGTAGCGTACTACGGCAAACTCGCGGTTCACATTGCCTTCGGGGTTTGTATTGTACCCCACCGCTACAATTTTTCCATCGCTTTGTATAGCCACTGCAAATGAACGGTCGTTCGAGAATTGGCCAAAACCTGTGGAAGCATATCCATCGGTGTCAAAGGTGTTGTCCAAACTGCCATCGGAGTGGTAACGAACTACGACAAAATCCTGGTCAGTACCATTGGAGTAGTGTCCGGCCATTACAATTTTTCCATCACTTTGTATAGCAACGGCATGTGCCCTGCCGCCATCTTCTCCTATTAAAGTGGTCACAATTCCATCCAAATCAAAGGTGTTGTCCAAACTACCATCGGTGTTGTATCGTGTTATTGCGATTACGTCACTTTCATCGTTGAAGGCATGCCCCGCTACAACAATTTTTCCATCTGTCTGAATAGCAATGCCTCGCGCATAGTCTTCATCGAGACCAATGGGTGTGGTAAGAATTCCATCGGTACTAAAGCTCAGGTCCAATGAACCGTCTTGTGAATGCGAGTAGGCGGTGAACAGCAGGCAGCAGGCCGCAACCAGAATGCGTTTCGTGTATAGAATGTTTTTCATTGTAAGGAAGAATAAAAAATTGATGGTGCGAAGGTGGAAGAGCTTCACTCTGGTGATCAGGTTGATTGAGTAAACGAAAGGGGTATTGAGTGAGTTGTAAATAGAACACCCCATAGGGGCAGGCGGATTTGAACGAATGATGACGGATAAACAAAGATTCTACTCCGTAACAATCCGTTTCTATAAGTGTTTATCAGTGTCCTAACGAATCACAGCTTCACAAAAGGTTTGCTCACTACAATTTCATTAGTACGCAGCACCAACATGTATGTGCCAACAGACAAGTCTGTTACCGAAAATATTGAAGTTGCACCATTGATTTGCTCTGTCCTCACCAACGCACCCATGGCATCATACACACTCAATGAACTACTACCAAGAACACCTGCAATTTCCAAATTCAAAATGTCTCTTGTTGGATTGGGGTATAAATTGAATTGCAACTTGTTTGCGAATTCACCAACACCTACAACAAAAGAAATACACTCCGAAA
>JBJXFP010000022.1:0-6663 GCA_046155615.1 Flavobacteriales bacterium
TTTCGTCCTTCTCTCAGATCTATCTCTCCACTTTCTACATCGTCAATTATTTTCTTTTTGCGGGATAATTCTTCTCTCAGCCTGACTGCATCATCAATCTTTGTTGTTGGTGTTTCTTCAGGCAGTCTCTTTGGTATCTCATCCGCATTCTTCAAGCCTAGCATATCATCCACCGTGTTCTTCACCCCGTCAAACACCTCGTCCACTGCCCGCGTTACTTCGTCTGTGCCCTTGCCTAAGGTGTCGGTTAGCTCCACACCAAACTTCATCATATCATCAGCAGCTTGCTTGGGTGTGGCTATGCGTTTTTCAATGTTGCGACCCATGCGCCCTGCCGCATTGTCTGAAAAGAATTCAGTAAAGGTATCGAGCTTTTTCAGCTTGCCAAGGCGGGCTATCTTGGCTATTTCCAGTTCGGGTATCAGTAGCTGCACTATCTCAAACACGGCATAGCCAAGGTAATAAGCCCACTCGGTGGCATTCAGCCCGGCCAGCTTATTCATGATACGCAGCGGCAATACATAATTGAGGTAAACCTGCAACTGTATGTAACGTTCGTTTACTCGTTCCATCACCACCCACCAGTTTATTTTTTGCATTGCCTGCAGGGCACTGTCTGCAAATTCGGCCACAAATTCATTTTTTGTAACCATGAACTGCAAGGCGTCTGTGGTGGACATTTGCACTTTGGAGGCTAAGGCTATCAGTTCAAATATGCCTGCTATCAGGTCAATGAGTCCATTCCAAAAGCCTGTGATGAAAGCTATTGCATTTTCTATAGTTGAGATAATTTGCTCAACCGCGTAGCGCAATCCCTTCAATTGAAATTTTACCAGTTCAGAAATAACAGCCCAGCCTGGTAAATACATAAAATGGTATTCGTCACCCAATACATCTACTAATGCAATGTAACTATCTAACTCAGCCAGTATGTCTTTTTCTAAAGAAGGTGCGTTCGCATCGTCAAATTTCGAGTTCCAGAATTTTTCATCAATTCTGAGTGTTTTTGTCAACCAGTCAGCAACGAGGCCGCCAAACTCCTCCAGTATGAGATAAGGTGCGTCACGAACAAAATCTGTGACTGCTGTAAACCATTCTGCAATAATTTCCCATGTTGACTGAGTGTCATTGAGTGTTGACATGAGCCTCAAGGCCATTTCAGCAGTGATGGCATATCGCGCCTGCACACCCACATCGTTGAGGATAAGCCTTACCGGCTCGCTGCCTGAAGTGTCAATGATTGTTTCATCAGGGTCATTGGGGTCTGGAATTATTTTGGGCAAAAAAGCTTTGCCACCTTTGATGAGCATTAAGTTGCTCGTTAGAGCATCACCCGTGTTATCTTCGAGGAATAGGGCAAATTCGTTGTCACGCAAGGTGACAGGGTCTAATGCTTCAAACTGCTGTATCAACCATTCTCCATTTCGCGAGAGAAATATTTTGCCATAGGCCAAGAATTGATCCTTGCCATTTTCCTGATAGCCTTCCGTAGCATCGTAGTTATAATAGAAGATGCGCGAAGTAGTTATGTGTTCTTCTTGTTCTGCTGAAGTGCTGTCGGGGTCGCCATACAATACTTCCACATTGGGCGAGATACGCGCTCTGAACAATTCCTGATAATTGTCTGCAACCCACCCATCCAGCCCATTGCGACTGGTGCCAAAGGGTATCGCTACCGATGCGAATTGGGGCACGGTATCGTCTAACATTATTTCCGCAAGGCTGCGCGACATACTTTTGTTTTATGGCGTTGGGAGTTAGAAAAGCAGCAATACCGCAATGAGGTATTGCTGCTACTATACTCTATTTGATTTTTATTCCTCCTCCAGCAAATCAGCACTAAAATCAGGCAGTGTAGGTGCAGTGCTGGCATTGAGCCTCACTAAGTTGGTAGGCACTTTTATAATCCAAGGCTCGCCAACAACGGGCAGATTTTCATCGCCTACTATTTCCTCCTGTGCACGTATTTCATCTATTATGCTCAGGTACATATCATCTTCTATTGTTGGCACATCATCGCCATTCCAAATTTGGCCTGTGTCGCAATAGTGCAGCAGGGCTTCTTCGAATCCCGGGCGCACCGGTACTACCACGCGCGCAAAACCTGACTGCAGGAATCGACTAAATAGCGGATCGGGATCTTCTATATTCTTTATGGTTACCCAGTTTTTCTTACGCCCCCAGAAGTAGGGATAGAAGATGTAGCTCATCTCGCTCCATTCAAAACCCTGCTCAAAGAACTTGACGTAGTTGCCCTCGCCACGAGCCTCGGTGTTGCTGAACTGCGGGTATTGCTCAGGCCCTTGCCAGTTGCGCATGGCATCAAATGCACTCCACTTCTGGTCGGTGAATAGTTCCAGGCAACCGCGCTTCAGTTCTTCCTGTTCAGTTTTGCGGTTGAGCAATGGATTTTGTCCCGTGATGTTGACGCCAGTAATGGCGGCCAACTTGCGGTTGTATTCGTCAAGTTTTATCTCGTAAGCTTGAATGATGGCAGTATATGCTTTCAGTTGCCAGTCGCTGAAGGCATTTGCAGTAGGTGCACATTTGATGGAAATGGCAACATTAGCATAAGTAGTTGGCTGGTTGGCAATTGTAACAGGCAGAGTACCCACCTCATTATCCAAATCTAAAAATGTTTGAGAGCCTTCTGCAACCAGCATACTAAACAAACTTTGATTGCCAACTGTGATGTGCAGCCAGCTATCAGATGAGCCCTCTCTCTTGTAGAAGAATCGGACAGAAGCATTTAAAGCCTCATAACCTTCAGGCAATTCAATTATATCAGAATGAACGTCTCCATCTGACGAATTGATGGATTTAGCATATCCAAATGTGATATGCTCAGAAGGTGGTGGCGGCATTTCCTGCACACCATACCGTGCCGCCCATCTATCGTAGTTGTCATAGTTCAATTGCTCGGGCGAGGTAAGTGTCTCATCCCAAAACTCATCATCAGGAGCAATTGGTTTTTGAACAATGGAGCCTTCCGGTTTGCCCACAGCCTTAGAATAAATGTGAAATGCTGCAGGTTCCGGAACCATAAACTCGAACATCATCCTTTTGCCGCGGTTTATCAGTTTGCACAAATAGTATTTGTCTAACCAATGGTATTGACCAACCACGTGTGAAGAAGTTTCTCCGTCATTCTTAAATCCATGCTCAGTTGTATCCTCTACTTCTCTGATGATACTTGACTGTCTCAGATTCCGGGTCTTTTCCACCACCCTGTTTACAGCTCGTTCCACTACATCCTTTGCTGCCTGCACGCCATTGGAGCTGGCGTTTTGCTGCGAATTGTTTGAGGCAAATCCAGCAGTTCCATTGATATTCAAAAGGCCTGTATTTGTATTGCCTATCGAATAGCCAACACCTATATTGGCGTTTTGCTGCTGGTCGCTTTGAACTATCTGACTCGCTTCGCTCTGCACACTGAAGCGCTCAGTGGTCTGCACGTCCTTCATCTCTTCAGTTTCCGAGCTTGATTCAGAAGTAGTGGTAAGTTCAGATCGCATCAGATCTCTGTGCGTTCTGCGCTTTATTTCAGTAGCCATAATGTTCTCTACGTGAGCTATTTCCCCTTCAGCATACTTCAGCAATTCTTGTTTTACGGAAAGGTGATCAGTAACGCCAATAGGCCGAACATGGCCTGATCCAACGGGCAGTGTAGCACCGGTGTATGGATCACAGGCTACTATTTCTGGATTTGAGCGACACAAATCAGCCAAGGGAACCAAGCTATTGCCAACCAGCATCAAGTCTATAGCTCCGTTGCCCAAGCCGGCTTTTCCAGCCCACATCAATGCATCTAGTCTAAGTTGCCTGATGGCGTATGATACCAAAATGGAATGTGTTCCAACAGTGGTAAGTGCCCGCACCAATCCAAGTGTGGTTGAGGAAAGAAACCTGCCTGCCGTGGCAAGACTGATAAAATCCATGTGATTGGCAGGATCTAAGTCAGCGAGTGAACATACATCAGGTATGTTTCTGGTGAAGGTCAGGTCTTCCAGCGGAAGTTGACATGCCTGTGGAAACTGAGCCTTACGCACCGCCCTTTTCCATTCAACTTCTTTGCGTAATTCGCGGATAGCTTCCAGCCTGCTGAGGTACTCAGTTTTCGCCACTGCCATGGCGGTTTGAGCGGAATTGGTTGGCTGTGTAGTGGTCTCTGTAATGGTATTTAACACCTTGGGTAAAGGAAACACCGGTTTGGGCAATACGACAGTTGCTTTGAACAAACGATATACAGCACTGCTTGGATATGCGGATGCGTTGGCGCTAATTTTTTCCAGTGCGTTCATAATGCGTAGACACCAGAGATAATGTTGACGAATGGCACTTATGTCTGGAGTAACATAAGCGCTCATAACGTTGTCCCAAAGGCGCACTTTGCGCTCTGTAGCATTGGTAAGATGCGCAGCTACGGTAGTTCCAAGTATGGTTTCGCATTCGGTGATGAAGTTGGCACCGCTTATTCTCCCATTGGCTGTCTGCCACATTTCCAGTATCAAATCATACTTATGGAAGGGAGCTGTGGATCCATACAAACTGCTGACTGAATTGTAATAGTTCGCAGATACATAGCCATTGGTTCCATTTCTGAATTTGGTTACTTCTGCTTCAGCAGCAGTGCGTGGGTTGGTGTTGCTAACAGTTGGCAGCAGTTCAGCATGCAGTATTTTGCCATTGGCCTCAATAGCTGAAATGGTCCCGGAAGGAATTGCTGCATAAAAGTCGTGTGTAATAAAGCGTTCCGCCTTCATACCCGGCTTGGGCAATTGTGGAGCGCGCATGTTGACAAAACGGAATACTTCTACTGAAGAGGCCGCTGTTACGGTTGCTTGTGTAGGCATGGGTTTAGGGATTTTTGATTGTTTTATTTATTTCTTCAACTCAACTAATGCGTTGTGCATCAAGAGGTATGAAGGAACAAATATTCACTACACATATTGAAACCTGTTTACAAATAGTTGAAAAATATTTTGGGTCTAACAGCCAAAGACTATACTTCGGTCATATTCAATTAAAGTCCGAAGCTCACAAGTGCAAAATCCTTTTTTAAGAAATCAACCAATTTCACCGCACCACATTTACATGCCCCACCAGCTTAGTGCGTCTTTCGCGTGTGTCATATTCTATCACCCATAGATAGGTGTCGTTTTGCACATAGTAGTCATCACTCACGCCACCAAGCCAGGGTTGGCTTATGTCTGTGGTTTCAAAAATCTTTAGTCCCCAGCGGTCGAATATTTTTAAGCTATAGCCTTCTATATTTTCAGATATGGGCATGAATACATCGTTTATTCCATCGCCATTGGGTGTAATGGTATTGGGCACCCACAGCGGGAAGTAGGGTTTTACCAACACAGAGTCAACTGCCACACAGCCCTGCCCATCAGTAACCCAAAGACTATAGTAAGTAGGCGCAGAGGGTGAGGCTACAGGATATGGACAATCAGTACACGACAAGCCTGTGGCCGGTGTCCAGAAATAGTCCAATCCGAAGGCATTGCCGAAGAGCTGTGCTGTACCCGGAAAATCGTAATATTGATCAGGCCCTGCGTCCACCATGGGCGAAGGCAGCACAAATACAAATACGCTGTCCGTGTCATAGCAATTGTTTTCATCAATACCCTGCACTATGAACCACGTGGTGGCCGTTGGCGAAAGGTTGGTGGCCGCCTGATCCCACGGTGTGGCATACGATGCAGGTTGCCAGGTGTATTGCTCTGCACCTGTGGCACTCGCGGGCAATGTGCTCCCTTGGCAAATGGTGCCACCACCGGTAGCCTGCACATTGGCTTGTAGCACATTCACTGTTATCTGATCTACACCCGTGCCACATGGGTTGGTGATGGTTAAAATGTAAGTGGTGGTGTCAATGGGCGCTGCTGTTGGATTTTGCACCTGCGCATTGCTAAGGCCCGTGGCAGGTGACCATTGGAATGCATTGCCATTGCTGCCCGGCAGAGTAATGCTGCTGCCTAAGCACAAGTTTATGTCAGGAAAAATGTTACCCCCCGGTGCATTTTCCAAAACAGTTACACTCACTTCTTCTTCAGCACTACAACCATCATCGGTAGTGATTACCACAGAATAAACTGTCGTTACGACAGGCGATGCCAGCGGGTTTGCAATGGTGTTGTCGTTGAGGCCTGTTGCAGGAGTCCACAGGTATTGGTCGCCTCCGCTTGCTATCAGCGTGGTGCTTTGCCCCAGACAAATGCTTATGCTTTCTGAAATATCCGTACTGATGTTGAATAGCTCTACCACCACACCCACGGTGTCTGATTCGCAATCATTAAAATCTGTTACATAATAAGTGGTGGTAGCCAAAGGCGTGGCTATGGGGTCGGGTATGTTGGTGGCAGAAAGCGTGGGGTCTGCAATCCATTGAAGATTGGCGCTGCCTGTTGCCTGTAGCTGGGCGCTTTGCCCTGTGCATATTGGCTCCACTTCTTCCACAGTTGGGTTTACCCCGGGCAGTATGGTTATGCTGATGGTGGTGGTGTCGCCTATCACGCATTCGGCAACATCTTCTGCTATCAGTGTAATGGTAAACTCACCACTTTGCTCATATACATGGCTGGGCTGAAAGGTGGTGGTGCTGTCACCATCTCCAAAATACCATTGATAGGTGGTGGCGCCACTGCTGAGGTTCAG
>JBJXFP010000075.1:0-18408 GCA_046155615.1 Flavobacteriales bacterium
AGCTCTGCACTTTTCGGATTGGTTTGAAAAAAACTGGTCATGCTAATTTCAAACTTCAGCCCCAGTATTTCTTCTGTGATTTTTGAATCGCCAAACAGCAAACGTGTGCTGCCATTCAGTGGCTCTACTCTGTCTCCGATGTCAGGATTGACGGTATGTATCAATCCCGCCAGCCTTTTGCCAAACAACGATTGAATGAAAAGTGTGAAAGCTTGTGCATTGAAATGCTCAAGGCCTTGATCACTTGTCACCAGATTGATGAGCAACTGATCTGACAACAAAGACTTGCGCACTACAAGAAAACGAAAGAATCCAATACGCTTTGGAGGGTGCCATGCCGGAAGGTCTGTTGCAACGCACCACTTGCGCAAATCGCTCAATCTCGATTCCAGCGCAGCATCGAACATGCCTGAGTCCTTTTCTAAACTTTCCACACACCACCATGTGCCGCGGTGTTTGAATCCGAGTGCAAATTCATCCACATCCGTTTTCTTCTCAAAATCATAACCGATTTCTGAGAAGGAATATTCCATTTTATTGCGGTAATGAAACGAGGCTGGTGAGGATATAAACTCATCCAACAAGGCTTCTGCATTTTCAATTTTGCCAATGCGCTTGAACAACTCAATTGTAGTTCGCCTTTTGTATTCGTGTTGCTTCTCTATTGGCAGCGTGATGTAAGGTGCGCCTGGTATTGGCTGAAAAGGAATTTCAATTTCATCAGATGAGCTTTCAAGCACCTCCAGCAGTTTGCATTCTGCAAAACGCTTGTCGCATTTCTCCACCCGCGCTTTCACCAACTGGCCTGGAATGGTGTTTTGCACAAACACCGCGAATTCGCCTTGTTCAGTGGGTATTTTTCCAATGCCCACACCACCAAAGGCCATGTCCACAATTCGGATTTCTATTTCTTCGTTTCGTTTGAGCAGGCGGGGTTTCATAGAGAGGGTGCAAGGTAGGCTTTTGCATCTGCTTGCTTATTTCTACAATGGCTATCTATTATCGCATCATCCATTCCACCATGAACAATTCCAAAATCATATCACTCCTTCTTGGGCCTTTGCTCTTCGCATTGTTATGGAGTGCCAATCCATTGGGCATGGACCACGCACCTTGCAAAGTGCTGGCTGTGCTGGCCTGGATGCTTACCTGGTGGATAACAGAGGCGGTACCTATGGCCGTCACATCGCTGCTTCCCATCATGCTCTTTCCATTACTTGGCGTAATGAGTTTGGAAAAGACTTGCTTGAGCTACAGCAATCGTTTTGTGTTTCTTTTTCTCGGTGGTTTTCTGATAGCACTGGCAATGGAAAAATGGAATCTGCACCGGAGGCTCGCACTTGGTATAGTGAGCAAAACAGGTACCAGCGCAAACAAGATTATTCTCGGTTTTTTTCTTGCATCATATCTCATCAGCATGTGGATAAGCAACACCGCCACTGCATTGATGATGTTGCCCATAGGAGCTTCGGTGGTGACATTGCTGGTAAATGAAGAAGACAGAATGAGTAAAAAAGGTGTGAGAAATTTTGCACTCACACTCATGCTGAGCATTGCTTACGGCAGCAGCATAGGAGGCATAGCCACCATAGTAGGCACCCCACCCAATGCCAGCATGGCGGGCATTTTAGACAAAACATTTCATCATTCCATTTCATTCTTCGACTGGATGAAAATTGGTTTGCCGTTTTCGCTTGCGCTTCTTATTCTTTCCTATTTGGTCTTGGTGCGTGTGGTTTTCCCGAATCGCCTGGGTCATTTTCCGCTGGGCAAAGAAGTGATCAATGCAGAAGTGCGATCACTTGGCAAATGGTCATCTGCCGAGAAAAGAGTCTTCGTCATTTTTGTTTGTACTGCTTTGCTTTGGATAATTCAGGAACCCATTGCAGCCTTGCTGAAACCAACAGGAATTGAATTTACAGATACAGCCATTGCCATCATGGCCGGTTCCCTGCTGTTTGTTTTCCCGGTAAAAAAATCATATACTGAGACCATTCTGAAATGGAAAGACACAGAGAAATTGCCATGGGGAGTGCTGCTGATGTTTGGAGGAGGTATGAGCTTGGCAGAAGCCTTCAGCAGTTCAGGACTGGTAGCCAACGTCACCACACTTATGAATGGTCTTGACAAGAGCAATCTGTTTCTATTTGTGTGCATACTGTGTGCGGTTGGTTTGTTGCTCACAGCGCTCATGAGCAACATCGCCATGGTCAATATTTTTGTTCCGGTTGTAGGCGCCTTGGCGGTTGGTGCGGGCATTTCACCGGAATTGTTTGCGATTCCGGTCACCATTGCCGCCAGTTGCGACTTTATGTTTCCTATGAGTACACCGCCTAATGCCATTGTATATAGCAGCGGTTATATAAAAAGCAGTGATATGCTGCGTGCCGGAGTTTTGCTCAATCTGCTCGCGTTATTATTGCTCATGGGGCTTGTTTATGTTTTAGTTTGAGCGTTCAGAAGTCCAAAATTTCCATTCACGCGATCTACTTATCTTTAATCATAGAGCTTTTACTTTCATTGTCCATTTTCAATTCTCCATTTTCCATTGTAATATGCTTCTGCCCAACCTCACCAATAAAAAAATAGTACTCGCCTCCAAAAGCCCGCGCAGGCAGCAATTGCTCAAAGGCTTGGAATTAGACTTTGAAGTGCGGACCAAAGAGGTGGATGAGTCATTTCCTCGCGAGTTATTTGCACAGGACATTCCAATATTTCTTTCAAAGGTGAAAGCCGAAGCATTTCGCAGCGAGATGCGCGAAGACGAAATCATCATCACAGCCGATACTGTTGTTTGGATAAACGACCATGTGATGAACAAACCCGAATCGCGTGATGAAGCTATAGCAATGATTGAAGAGTTGTCAGGTACAATGCACACGGTGTATACCGCTGTCACCATGACTTCTGCGGATAAACAATTCAGCTTTTGTGATGAGGCAAAAGTCTATTTCGTTCCATTGAGCAAATTTGAAATAGAACATTACATTGATCAATACCAACCATTTGACAAAGCCGGTGCCTATGGTGTTCAGGAGTTAATCGGATACATTGCTATTGAAAAGATGGAGGGTTCATACTTTACGGTGATGGGCTTGCCTGTGCAGAAACTCTATGAATTATTAAAGAAATGGTAGGTGAATCAGGCCATCCGGGGGTCAGGTAAAAATTCTTATAGCCCGGTATGAAACTTTGATACATTTGCCGCCTCCAAAAAAAGGAGGTCAGCCTTTGGAGAGGTGGGTGAGTGGCTGAAACCAACAGTTTGCTAAACTGTCGTAGGGGGTAACCCTTACCGGGGGTTCGAATCCCCCCCTCTCCGCCAGTTTTTTTTCGGGGTGTAGCGTAGCCCGGTATCGCGTCTGCTTTGGGAGCAGAAGGTCGTAGGTTCGAATCCTGCCACCCCGACAAAAGGATTCAAGATTTCTTGAGTCCTTTTTTTTGAAATATTGATCCCGTAGCTCAGCTGGATAGAGCATCAGATTTCTAATCTGACGGTCACAGGTTCGAATCCTGTCGGGATCACTTTTAGAAATTCCAGATTTCTAATCAGTCGGTCATCCCGATTTAAATCTGGATCGGTATAACAGCTTTGTAATAGCCACTTTTCAGGTGGCTTTTATTATTTACAACTTTGATAGTGATTTTCGTTTTGCAATGGCTGCCACGCTGCGTGCATCAACAAAAAAAATGGCCCGCACACTGAAGCTGTTGTTTTGCGGACGCTGGAAGGTGTAGTCCAGATCATCTTGCAGTGATGGTGATATGATGCTGTTGTTGTCAATGATGGCGTGTTTCCACACAATATTCAACTCACTGCCCATGCTGAATATCCATTTGTAGATCATATCAATGGTGAATGAGTTGAAACTGCGGTTGATTCCCAGCGAATCGGATGGTGCGAGGTACCCGTCCTGCTGCAGGTCAAAAAACTCTTTGTAGTTGCTATAGCCCCAGTAGTGGCGGAAACGTGTGTTCACATTCATCCAAGGCCCGAAGGCGTATTGCACGTTGAGCACATTGGTATGCGACACCACATCGCGCCTGCCAAATAGCTGCTCACCGGCTTCTGTCCAGCCGCTAAAGCCCAAATCGTTCTTGTGACTTTGGTAGCTATATACATAAGTAATGAATAATTTGTCGGAAGCACGAAGCCTTGGAGCAATGCGGTAATTGAACACATGGCGGCCATCGTTTTCGTATGGTGCATAAGCCACACCGGCATCCAGCGCAAATACTTTGCGGTAGTCGCTGCTTATCCACAAGCGGCCAAGGTTGTAGCGAAATGTGCGGAATACGCGGCCCGGTTCACGCGGTTCGAAGTAGTCGTAGCCGCGCACGGGGGAGCCTTCGTACTCCAGCCCGATGGCGTTGAAATTGCGCGAATTGAGTCCTATTTCACCATTCACATTGATGTCGGTGAATGTGTATGGTTTGTAAAGGTTGTTGTGGGTTACACCAAGCCAGCTCCACATGCGATTCCATATTCCAAAGGGCTTGAAGATGTTGTAGCCTGCCCCTCCATAGTAATTCACGCTGTTGGGTGCTTGCAAAAAACCAAGGTCGTTTGGATCATAGGTATCGCTTTCGTAATAGGAGCCTACTTCCCATTGCAAATTACCTGTCACCTTACTCAGGCTAATATTCTGTGCATGTCCTATGGCTTGCTTCGCAGCGTCACCGGTGTAGGTATTGCCAAATTTCATATTGATGGCACCGTTGCCTTGTAAGCTGTATTTGTTCTTCTTATCACGCAAGTCCATCTGGTAGCCCGTCACATTCGCATCATAGTCATCACCTGATCTCAGCACACTGGTGTTTATCACACTCAGGTACGAGCTATTGGGCAGATTTTGGTCAAATACAAATACATTGTAGTTGGTCATTGGCGAGGTTTGTACTTGCCGCTGAGCACCTGTTTCGCTATCGCGAACGGTGGCAAATGATGCAGCGGTAACTGCATTGAAGAAGCCAAAACCCAGGCCTTTGTTACCCCGACCGGATATTTTCATGGCATTGATCACCTGGTCTTTGTCAGGATTTTCTACCACAGTTTCCGAAGCACTCAGATGGTCATACACACCATATCGGTTTATAGGTTCATCGAAGCCTATGCGCCTGCTGTAAAAAATTCCGGCCCGAGAGAACAGTTCAAGTCCTTCCATGAAGAAGGGCCTGTTGTCTGAAAATTGAATATCGAAAGCAGAGAGATTGAGAATGAGTTGGTCGCTGATTGTCTGGCCGAAATCAGGAATGAGTGTGGCATCCAATGTATAAGCATCGCTAAGTCCGAGTTTCAAATCCAGGCCACCGTTGTAGCTGAAACCGCCTGTTGTTTTACCTGTAGCATCTTCGTTGGTGTTGTAATAAGCCGATGCATATGGATAGAAGAAAACCCTGCGTGGCGGCTTGATGCCTTCAATGCCTTCAAGCTTCGCCATTTGAATGAGATAGCCAGGCCCGGCAGGGTCCACAGGACTCCAGAAGGCATGGTGGCGCGTTCTGCGTACTTCGCGAATGAAATTAAAATTCCACTGTTGCACAGGCACATCAGGAAAGCGAAGAGCAGCAAATGGTATTTTGTATTCGGCTGCCCAGCCTTGTGGTGTTATCTGTGTTTTGCAATACCACACAGCGCTCCAGCTCACATCTTCACCATCGGTATTGGATGCGCGTGCATCCCACTGTTCGCCCAATGGGCTTACTGCAAATGTGTAGCCTGTTACACCATCGCGGTAACAGTTGAAGGTGATGCCGCAATAATCACTGTTGCCGTCATTGTCGCGCCCTGTGAGCTGTTTCAATATGCTGTCAGGTGCCGTATCATAATTCATGAAAGCGATATACAGCGCTTCGTCATCATACACCATGCGCACTTCAGTCTTCTGCTCTAATGCTACAAACGGTGTGGGATTGTCTATCACAAAATCTTTGGCCACAGGCACATTCATCCAGCACTCATCATCAAAGTTGCCGTCTAATTTGGGAGCAATTGCTGTGCGCACGGCCTGTGCTGTTTTGGACTCCTCCTGTGCATGCGCAGTATTTATCACCAGCGTGCAAGAGGCCAAAGTCAGAAGTTGCCGAAATATTTTCTCTATACTCATCGAAATTAGATGCTGGTAAAAGGGGAGCGCAAAGTTGTTAAGCGATGTTGAAGCCCGCATACCGTTCACATAAATTGTAGATTCATAGTTGTTGATGAATGTTCTTTCATTTGCGCGCTGCTTTTTCATTGAATTTATCATCGCACATAACGGACAAAGTCTTTCGCACAGTAGGCGAATGCGCTGCACAGCAAGGTATTCAAGCCTTCGTTATTGGTGGTTTTGTGCGCGACCTTGTGCTTGGCAGGCCTTGCAAAGACATCGACTTTGTGACCGATGGGTCTGGAATAGAATTGGCGCAGGCCGTTGCCAATGCCATGACGGTGCGCAAAGTGGATGTCTTCAAAAATTTCGGTACAGCTCATTTTCGCTATGGCGATTTGGATATAGAGTTTGTAGGAGCACGCAAAGAATCGTATAGCGAACACACGCGCAAACCTGCGGTTGAGCGAGGCACCTTGCATGAGGACCAGCGCAGGCGCGATTTCACAATCAATGCACTGGCCGTATCGCTTCAAGCTGAAAACTTTGGCGAAGTGATAGATCCATTTCACGGATTGGATGATTTGAAAGGAAAAATACTGCGCACTCCGCTTGATGCTGACATTACGTACAGTGATGATCCGTTGCGCATGATGCGCGCTATTCGTTTCGCATGTCAGTTGGGTTTTGTGATAGAGGAAGAATCGCTCGCTGCCATTAAGCGCAATGCCGCAAGATTGAAAATCGTAAGCATGGAACGCATCACCACTGAGGTGAATAAGGTGATGATGTGCAACAAACCATCTGCCGGTTTTAAATTGATGTTTGATACTGAGCTGCTGCACCAGTTTTTTCCGGAGATGGTAAAGCTGCATGGTGTGGAAAGAAGGAAAGGGGTAGCACACAAAGACAATTTTTACCACACGCTGCAAGTGCTTGACAATGTGTGCGACAGCAGCAGCAATCTTTGGCTGCGCTGGAGTGCCGTGCTGCACGACATCGCCAAGCCACCCACCAAGCGTTTTGATGAAGACGCGGGATGGACCTTTCATGGACACGAGGATTTAGGTGCGCGCATGGTGCCAAAAATTTTTGCAAGGCTCAAGTTGCCGCTCGACCATCAGATGAAATATGTGCAGAAAATGGTACAACTGCACTTGCGTCCCATAGCGCTCACGAGGGAAGAAATTTCAGACAGTGCCATTCGCAGATTGCTCTTCGATGCAGGCGATGACATAGATGAACTGATGCTGCTGTGCCGTGCTGACATTACCAGCAAGAATGAAGCGAAGGTGAAACGTTACCTTGAAAACTATGAAGTAGTAAAACAAAAACTGGTGGAATTAGAGGCAAAGGATCGCATCAGAAATTTTCAGCCTCCGGTAACAGGTGAGCTCATCATGCAGACCTTTGGAATAGGCCCCGGCCGCGAGATTGGCATCATAAAGAACGCAATCAAAGATGCTATACTCGATGGTGTAATAGCCAACGACCAGCAGCAGGCTTACGACTACATGCTGGGTGAAGCGAAAAAACTTGGCCTGAAAAATTTGAAGAATTAGAACTCATTATTCAGCCTCGGGTCGTTGATGTTTCCATCGCTTGTGGCTCCACAACCAGTATTCAGGCGTTTCACGAATTTTTTCTTCCAATTTGTCGTGCATCAGTTGGGTGAGGTAGCCTCGATCGGTTTCCGCAGGATTTTCACATACCAATTCGTAGTGCACTTCATAGTGGCCGCGTTTCAGTTTTTTCAGTTGGCCGAGTATTACAGGTCGGTTGTATTCCACCGCATACTTCTCTGTGCCAAAAAGGGCGGCAGTTTCTCTGCCCATGAAGGTGATCCAAAGGCACTTTTTCGGATTGCTGGGCGACTGATCCACGGCAAACACAATTGCGGTTAAATCATGTTCATGCTGACTGAAATAGTCTCTGGTTTCTTTGGTGCTAACTAAGCTAAGCCCGAACCTGCTTCGGCTGTGTTGCATTTTTTTATCAAAGAATTGGTTGCTCAGTCTTTTGTAAATACCCACCACGCGGTGCGGCACCACAGCAGCCACTGTTACAGCCCAAAGTTCCCAGTTGCCATAGTGGCCACCAGCTATTATCACACTTTGGTTTTTTGCAGCATAGTGTTCAAATATTTCGGCACCATGGTGCTTCATTCTTTTTGAGGCCTGCTTTTCTGTTATGGAAAAATTCTTTAGGCTTTCAATCACCAGATCACACAGGTGGCGGAAAAATTTTTTTTCAATTCTCAACAATTCGGCTTTGCTTTTTTCAGGAAAACAATTTTGCAAATTGATCCGCACCACTTTTTTGCGATAGCCAATCAGGTAATAGAGGACAACAAACAAAAAGTCGGAAACACCATAGAGCAGCCACATAGGCAGCAGGCTGAGTGGTTTGATGACAAGCCAATAGAGTATAGCGCTCATGATTCCATTTCTATTTTCAGCCCATCATAGGCCAGCATCATGTGTGCTGGTAGCTCTTGCGCTACTTCGGCATGCAGTCCAAGTTGGTGACTTATATGTGTGAAGTAGGATTTTTCCGCACCAATTTCTTGCGCAAGTTCTATGGCCTGTTGCAGATTGAAATGCGAAGGATGCTCTTGTTTGCGCAGCGCATTCAGTACAAGTATGCGGCTGCCTTTTATTTTTTCTTTTTCAGTTTCGCTTATGTAGTTCGCATCGGTGATGTAGGTGAAATCGCCCACGCGGTAGCCGAATACTTTCAGCTTCATGTGCATTACTTCAATTGGCAGGAATGTAATGCCACCGGCCATGAAGGGTGTGTTGTCAATGTTGATGATGTCAATTTCCGGAATGCCGGGATAGTCTTTATTCTCAAAAGCGTATGCAAATTCTCTGCGCAAGGCTATTTCTACTTGTGGCGTGCAATAGACCTGTGCCCTCCACTGGTTGAAGTAATTGAATGCGCGCACCTCGTCCAGCCCTGCTATGTGGTCTTTGTGCTCATGGGTAAATACAATGCCGGCTATGGATTTCACTTTTTCGCGCAGCATCTGCTGGCGAAAGTCCGGCCCGGTGTCTATCACCATGTTTTGGTTGTCGCAGCTAAGCATTATGCTGGCCCTTGTGCGCACATCACGCACATCAGCCGATGTGCACACGCTGCAAGGGCACGCTATTACAGGTATACCTTGCGAAGTGCCCGTGCCTAAGAATGTGATGTTGAGTTTCAAGAGAAGTGTGATATTGTAAAACCTGCAAGAAAAGATGGAGCAGAGCACCAAATCTGCCCGGTAATAAATGGAGGCAAATATGCAGTCCCTGTAACCATAGCGTATGCTTTACCTGCACACTTGCACTTGTTGAATACTCGACATTTGTTCGGGCAGGTGCCAAAGAGCCAACCTGTTCATTTGCCAAACAAGTACATTTGGCTCAGCCTGAAAACAACAATCAAAAAGCAATAAACAGTGGATATAGAAAGAGTAGTTCTTTCAGCAAGTCAGAAGGCGCTGCGGATCAATCTGAATACTGACATCTATGGCACCTTCGCAGAGATAGGCGCTGGCCAGGAGGTGGTGCGTCATTTCTTCCGTGCCGGTGGAGCCAGTGGCACCATTGCTAAAGCCATGAGTGCTTACGATAAGGACTTCAGCGATGCCATCTATGGCAAAGAGCAAAAAGGCAGGTACGTGTGCAAACCCCGCCTGCAAAACATGCTGAACCATGAGTACGGACTGATAGTGGAAAGGCTGAACAGAAAAGATCATCCTACCAAAAAATTCTTTTCGTTTGCCGATACGGTAGCTTCTATCAATTACCAGAAAACCATTCAAGGCCATGGTTGGATGGGTGTAAAATTTCAAACCGACCCTGCCAAAGAACCCAATGTAGTAATCATACACGTGCGGCTTCACGAGCCTGATGGCTTGCTGCAACAGGCCAGCGTGGGCCTGCTTGGTGTCAATCTTTTGTATGCTGCTTATTTCTTCTTCAACAAGCCCAAAGAGTTTTTGCTTTCACTGTACGACAATCTCCAACGCGACCAGATAGAGATAGACATGATACAGATGAACGGGCCTGATTTTGAAAAGGTGGACAACAGGCTGCTGTCATTGCAATTAGTGAAAAATGGAATGACCGATGCTGTAATCTTCTCGCCCGATGGTCGCAACATTCAGGCTGCAGATGTGCTATACAAGAAAAACATCATAGCACTTCGCGGCAGTTTCAGGCCGGTTACCAAAGTGAATATTGATATGATCATGAAGGGTTTCAAGCTCTTCGAAAAGGAATACCGCGTGCAGAGTGAAAACATACAGGTGCTGTTTGAAATAACACTGAACAACCTGCGCGCAGAAGGAGACATAGACGAGCAGGATTTCTTAGACAGGGCAGACATTCTATGCTCGCTGGGGCAGACCGTGATGGTGAGCAACTACAGCAAGTATTACAAATTGGTTGAGTTCTTCGCCAAGTACACCAGCAACCGTATGGGCATCATCATGGGTACCAACATGCTGCTTGAGTTATTCAATGAGAAATATTACCGCGATCTAAATGGCGGAATTCTCGAAGCCTTCGGAGTATTGTTCAGCCGCGATTTGAAAATTTATCTCTACCCATTTAAGGATGCAGAATCAGGAGAATTGCTGACTACCAAAAATTGCCCGATACATCCGCGATTGAAACCATTGTATGATTATTTGTTATACAACAAGCGGTTGGTTGATATCACCGACTACAACGCTGAAGTGCTGGATATATACAGCAAGGATGTGCTGGATATGATACAACATGGATACGAAGGTTGGGAAGACATGGTGCCAACGTATGTGGACACCATCATCAAAGACAACCGCTTGTTTGGCTACGATCCGAGCACACCCCTCAATCCGCACTACACGCCACCCAAGCGATTGAAAGGTCAGCAAATCAATCCGAACTGATGATGTATGATTGGGATTGCTTATGGCTTGCTAAGCAATGGCATCATTTGTATTTCTGAAATTTTATGCAGTTAGAAAAAAACATATTGCGCATAGCTCGCCTGTCGCTTGCCTGTGTATTTATGGTAGTGATAGCTGGCAGTGTGGTTCGCATCACGGGCAGTGGTATGGGTTGTCCCGACTGGCCGTTTTGTTTTGGATATGTGATACCACCTGTGAGCGCTGAGCCGCTCACTTTTTCCGAAGGGCGCGAGTTCAGCAAGGGGCAAATGATTATTGCCAATGACACCTTGTGGGTAGCTAATAGCGATTTGGTGGCAGGCGCAACATTCAACCAACAAGACTGGCACAAATACCCCAAGCATGACTATGCAGTGTTCAATGCCACGCATACGTGGATAGAATACATCAACCGGCTTGCAACGGGTCTGTTGGGCTTCCCTTGTATGTTACTTTTTGCCATCAGCATTGTGCATGCGAGAAGGAAAAAATCATGGCTCACATTTTCTCTGTCAACACTTACACTGACAGGTATCGGCTTTGAGGCCTGGCTTGGCAAGCTGGTAGTAGATGGCAACTTGAAGGAGAACAGCATTACCTGGCACATGCTGGGCACCTTATTCATCATAGCCATGCTGGTGGCCATCATCAGTCTGCACAGTGTGGCTCAAAAAAGAAAATTCAATAGCACACTCAGAGTAGCCGCACTAAGCATGTTGGTGTTGTGTGTGGCACAAGTGGTGCTTGGCACTCAAGTGCGCGAGGAGGTAGATGTGCTTGCTAAAAACATAGACAACCGCAGTTTATGGATGGCACAATTGAGCAACATGTTCATCATTCACCGCAGCATGTCTTATACAATTCTTGCATTGTTCGCGTGGCTTTTTTATCTGAACAGAAAACATGCACATGGCTTATGGGAAGTCAAATGGATACTTGTTCTATTGATAAATGAAATAGCAGTTGGCGTAATACTCAGTTATTTCGATATGCCTGCCATTGCCCAACCCATGCACCTTCTTTTGGGCGTAGTGCTGTTTGCAGTGGCCTGGCGATTGTTTATTCGAACCTCTTTTACAGAAAGCAATGCAGCCGGTTGAATGGCTTGTACTCAAATGTCCTTTTACATCAAGCTGTTGGCATAGTTTTTACCTTGCGCCTGCACTGTTGGTTTGAACCAGCATTTTTCTATACAACAAAAACAAGAATGCACATGAAAAAAATGACTACCTACACCCTGATGATAGCTGCCACCCTGCTGCTTATGGTGGCAGGATGCAAAAGCAAAAGCGTGATGGGCGAAAAAATAAAAGAGCCTTTCAGCGGCAGCAAGTACCAGAGCAGTAACCGCTACTTCCGCGCTGTTGGCAAGGGAGACAGCTCTGACGAGAACATAGCTAAAAACAAAGCCGACCTGCAAGCCAAAAAAGAACTGGCCCAGCAAGTAGGAACCACCATGAAGGTAGTGACTGACCAATACCTGCACGAGAATGAAACAGCCAGTGGCAGCGAAGTGAATGATAAATTTCAGACACTGATACGCGAGGTAACAAACACCACCATAGCCGACCTTCGCAAGATTGGTGAAGAGAAATACAAAGATGCCGAAGGCAAATACAGTGTATATATTGCTTATGAAATACACAAGCGCGACATGTATCGCTTTCTGAAAAGGCAAGCCAGGCTGGATGCAAAACTGAACGAAGCAGAACGCAAAGCCATTGAAGAAATAATAGACGAAGAGATAAAAAAGGCCGAAGAGCTTGGTGAAGGGGAATAAGAAGAGACATTTAGAAATTTGAAATAAACCGCTACCGTCAATGGGGCGGTTTTTTTTGTGCACCATGTTGCTTTGCAGCCCCCATAGCCAGTTTGAGTGCCCCTGTTGGCCAGCAGTGGGAAACTCCACATAGTGCCGGGTGTGTGGACTGTGCCAGTCAGTTTGCACCGAAGGGACCACAATGTGGTAACTGACTTCGCGAAGCGACCACACCACCACTTTTAAGAACTGTGATGCATCTTGACAAGACAGTATTTGCAGTTCGAAAAAACTCTTACACCGGTGAATTATTTACCTAACCTTTACTGAACTAAAAAAATTCAGAATGAAAAACACTGGCGAAATTATTTTCTACTTGGCATTATGCTGTGGTTTTGCATTCCTATCAGGATGTGATGGCAATAGCTTGTTCAACAATAAGGAAGAATGGCCCTGTGATGAAGGTGATACCAAGTGTATGCGCTTTGTTCAATATGGTACTTCTATCCCTGTAGAAGGTGCACAGGTGTTACTGTATTCTTATGCAGGCAATGAAGAATTGCCTAGCCAAGTGGACTTTAGAACTACTGATGCCAACGGCTATGTAATCTGGCCCTGCGAGCTGGCAATAACGGATATATGTGGAGAAGCCGAAGGTTATTGGGATAATTGCGGATATGGTTATGATATGAATATGACTTGGGTGGCGGATGAGGTTTATGAATTGCTGCCTGAGGCTTGGGCTAAAGTGACTGTTTCTGATAGTGAACCATTCACAGATGAATATGTTTACGTGTCATTCCCAATTGGAGGTTTGGCTCAGCATGTTCCAGATGATTATCCTGTTATTAGAAATTGTGTTGGTAACAAATCCGATTTTATTTTTTTCTATATTGGGACTTGGAACAGTGATGAAAATTATTTTGTTCCTTCATACAAAGATTCCATTGCCATCAACGCTACTCCATTCGACACCATTGATGTGATCTACCACTACTAGATTCTTACCTCAAATACCTTAACCTTATGAGAAACTTTACTAAATGCACAATCGCATTCATTTTACTAATTTTAATTGTAACGAACACCACAGCACAAGTGCGCTATGCATATGATCAACTTGACCTAAGCCCTGTAACAAGTCAATTCTTTTTTCCGCAAACGCTCAAGTCAATTCCGGTACCTGATGCTTTTAGTTATGCAGATTCGATGAGTGCCCCGCTTGCAGCAACCTTGTTCATGGCATTTGACAAAGCCTGTTTAGACTCCAATGCTTACATAGCAAACTTTGGCGATTTCACGGATAGTTTGTACAACAACGCAACAGCTAACGATGCCATTCCAATATCCATTTTGGATGTTACTTACCACGATTTTATTTCAAGCACCATTACAGACAATCTCATTTTTCTTTTTGATGGGAAATTTTTTGATACGCCCAACCGGCCTACCAAAGGCCATTACATGCTAGTGTTGGAAAATGAAGAGGGGCTGATGATGGAACAGGTGGAGGTGGAGTAGTGCAAAGCATTGATAGTATTCTTTTAGTTTTTGAAAAACAAGTTCTTAACCGCTCCTGCTGAACAGCAGGGGCGGTTTTTTTTGTGCACCATGTTTCTTTGCCGCCTCTAAAAAAAATCAGACATGCGCATTATAGAATGTGTTCCGAATATTTCCGAAGGCAGAGACAAGGCAAAAATCAAAGCAATAACCGATGTGGTGGAGACAGTGCCCGGAGTAATGCTGCTCGATGTGGACCCCGGAGCAAGCACCAACCGCACCGTAATCACCATAGCAGGCGAGCCTGAAGTAGTATGTGAAGCCGCTTTTCTACTCATTAAGAAAGCAGCAGAGTTGATAGACATGCGCACACACAAAGGCGAACATCCACGGCAAGGCGCAACTGATGTATGTCCTCTGGTACCCATTAGCGGAGTGAGCAAGGAAGAATGTATTGCGCTTGCACATAAACTTGGCAAAAGGGTAGGTGAGGAGCTTGGCATACCGGGATACTATTATGAGTATGCAGCGAAATCAGCCGACCGTGCCAACCTTGCCAATTGCCGCAAAGGCGAATACGAAGCCCTTGAAAAAATAGCAACCAAAGAATGGAGACCCGACTTCGGGCCTGATAAAGTAACTGACGATGTGAAGCGCACCGGCATCACCACCATTGGTGCGCGCGACTTCTTAGTGGCATACAACATCAACCTGAATACAACAAGCACGCGCAGAGCCAATGCCATTGCATTTGATATACGCGAAGCAGGCCGCGTGCTCACCGATGCTAACACAAACAAACCTTTGCTTGATGAAAGAGGTGAACCCACACGCATTCCGGGCACACTCAAGTCTGTGAAAGGTATTGGTTGGTACATTGAAGAATACGGCATTGCACAACTGTCATTGAACCTTACCAACATCAATGTATGTGCAGTGCATACGGCATTCGAAGAAGCATGCACAAAGGCAGATGCGCGTGGCATCCGCGTTACTGGCAGCGAACTTGTCGGACTCATTCCCAAACAAAGTTTACTCGATGCCGCAGATTATTTTTTGAAAAAACAACAACGATCACTCGGAATCAGTGAGAAAGAAAAAATAAAAATCGCGGTGAAGTCATTGGGCCTTGATGACCTCGCACCATTCAATGCTGATGAAAAAATTATTGAGTACATCATTGAAAGAAAACTCAGCAGCAAGAAGAAGCTGGTGGCGATGAACCTTATGGACTTTGCGAATGAAACCGCGAGTGAAAGCCCTGCGCCCGGTGGTGGCAGCATCAGTGCCTATGTAGGTGCGCTTGGTGCATCGCTGGGAGCTATGGTGGCCAACCTCAGTGCGCACAAGCGTGGTTGGGACCACAAGTGGGAAGAATTCAGTAATTGGG
The DNA here is from genome assembly GCA_046155615.1 of Flavobacteriales bacterium. Taxonomy (GTDB): domain Bacteria; phylum Bacteroidota; class Bacteroidia; order Flavobacteriales_D; family Sanyastnellaceae; genus JANNVZ01. Next base: position 15,663 of record JBJXFP010000075.1, read on the forward strand.
CTCAGCAGGCCATGCAGTATCAAAAACAATTGTTGCATTTGGTGGATGAAGACACCATTGCTTTCAACCGCATCATGGAAGCCTTTGCTTTACCAAAAAATTCTGATACAGAAAAATTGCAGCGCAGTGCTGCCATAGAATCCGCATCGAAGTATGCGATGGAAATTCCTTTCAAGACAGCACAGGTAGCATTGGAAAGCATGAAGGTGATGCAGGCCATGACAGAGCAAGGCAATCCAAGTTCCATGTCTGATAGTGCTGTAGGTGCTTTGTGTGCCAGAACTGCAGTGCTGGGTGCGGTGATGAATGTGCGCATCAATGCAAGTGGAATCAAAGACAAGACCTTTGCAGACAGATTAGTGAATGAAGCTGCAAAGCTTGAATCAGAAGCCGAACAAATCGAATCAGAGGTGAGAGCGTTTGTAAAAACTAATATGAAATGAGTTCATGGATAAGGACATCAGATTCATTGCCTGACCACGATCAGCGAGTGCTTGGATATGTGCCCGGCAACAGAGTTTTTCTGCCCGGCAAATCGGGCGAGTTTGAAATGCGTGAAGTGATTGTATTGAAGTTTCAGAGAGATTTTTATCCGGCAGGGTCCGAAAAATTTGAAAAGCACGGCCCGCACTTCTGGCAGGGCGAAGGCAACAGTAACCACTTCTTTGGTGATGTGACACATTGGATGGATATTCCGGTAAGACCTTAAGCAATTGGTAAATGGTAGTCAATTTGAGTGTTTGAGTTTAGAATTATGTTGATGTGCAGCATTGACAAGCAGGTAACTAGAGTCCATTTTACTTATCAATTGCCTTGGCCATATAAGTGCCAAATCACTATAAAAAATCCGCTTTAAACTTTTTGAATAAAAAGCCTGCGGGCTTGGTTTGGATTCTATTCAGGATTTTACATTCGCCCGATTAAAATAGACAACATCGTGTAGTATGCATGTAATGTTAGTTGACTATTTTTTGATAACCTTGTCAGCATTCTATAGCAGCGAAGGGCTACCTATTGATTACTGCCAACTGCCAACTTCGAGTTTATGGATTTCATCATCTGGTATAAAATAGGATTGTGCGTTGTGGTCTTCGCCATATCGCTTGGCATAGCCGCATACATGACCTGGGGCGAACGCAAAGTAGCCGCCATTCTGCAAGACCGCGTTGGCCCTGCCCGTGCTGGCAAGTTCGGACTACTCCAGCCTCTTGCTGACGGTGTAAAGATGTTTATGAAGGAAGAAATGATTCCTGCCAAGTCCAGCAAATGGCTCTTCATTCTTGGCCCCTGTTTCTTCATGCTCACTGCTTGTATGACGGGTGCAGTTATTCCTTGGGGCAGTGGTATCACCGTTGGCGACACCACCTATCCAATGCAAATCACTGATATCAATATCGGGCTTTTGTATTTGCTCGGTGTAGTGAGTATTGGTGTCTATGGAATTATGATTGGCGGCTGGGCTTCTAACAATAAATACTCGTTATTGGGTGCGCTGCGCGCTTCATCACAAATGATCTCATACGAAGTAGCTATGGGCATGGCACTAATTGCGCTTGTGATGGTGACAGGCACACTTAGCCTCAAAGAAATTTCTGAGCAACAAGATGCCGGCTTGGCCAACATTGTGTACCAACCACTTGGTTTTCTCATCTTTATGATATGTGCGTTTGCGGAAACCAACCGCGCACCTTTCGATTTGCCAGAAGCAGAGAATGAATTGGTGGGTGGCTACCACACCGAATATTCATCTATGAAGTTAGGCTTCTTCCTTTTTGCGGAGTACATCAATATGTTCATCAGCAGTGCAGTGATGGCCACACTCTATTTTGGTGGTTACAACTTTCCTTTCCAACACGAGCTTGGACTGGAAGGAAACTGGCTTCCCATTTTGCAAACGGTTTTCCTTTTTGGAAAAATCATCATATTCATTTTCATCTTTATGTGGGTGCGCTGGACACTACCGCGCTTCCGCTACGACCAATTGATGAATCTTGGATGGAAAGTTTTATTACCACTGGCTATTGCAAATATTTTCCTGACAGGAATTGTGATGTGGGCTTTGGGTAAGTTGAGTTAACAAGTTTGCAGTTTGTAAAGAAGCAATTTGCAAATCGATACAAAAAGAAGAAATGGGAACATATAGAGACCTAACGGTATATAAGAAAAGCTTCAAGCTAGCAATGACAATATTTGATGTGAGTGAGTTGTTTCCTAAGCACGAGAAGTATGACCTTACCTCACAAATCAGAAGAAGTTCAAGAAGTGTTTGTGCTACCATAGCAGAAGCTTATCGCAAACGCTTATACAGAGATTATTTCGTCAGCAAATCCTCGGACGCGGACATGGAAAATACAGAGGTACAGGTTTGGTTGGATTTTGCCCTGCAATGCAAGTACATCAGCGATGAGACTTATGAAGAATTGATAAATGATTCCAATGAAATTGGCAGATTGCTGAATCATATGGTTACAAATCCTGACAATTACATTGGCCATTTATCCGAAGTTAGAAAAACAAATAAACCCACTTCCACTTTGCAAATTGAACCATTGCAAACTGCAAACTTGAAGTAAAATGCCGCTAACAAACAGAAGTAAAGTAGCAACGGTGCGTGAGATGACTCTCGCAGAGAAATTGTATTTCCCAGCGATACTGAAAGGCATGGCCATCACCTTCTCGCACATGTTCAAAAAAGTGCCTACCATCAGGTATCCTGATCAGCAACGTGAGTTCGCGCCTGTTTATC
>JBJXFP010000077.1:0-9559 GCA_046155615.1 Flavobacteriales bacterium
GTGATGCTTACCTCCTTCTTGTCCAATGCCTTCAGCTTTTTGCTGAAGGAGGGAATCCACACATTCTCATTGGTGGTTTCATTTGTTTTCTGGTTCCAGGTGGTTTCCGAAATGAGCGCCCAGTCGAGGGTTGCTGGCTTTGGTGCTGCAAACGCAAACAACAAAGGCAATGCAAACACTGCAAGAATTGTTCTGTGTAACATGGTAGAATCCGTTTTAGAAAAGCAGTGTGAAAGTAATCAAACTTTCGTACTTACGGAGTGTACTCCACTGCGCCATCTAATATGTAGTTCATTTGATAGACATCGGTGCTGTTCAGCCGAAGTTTGCCCTTGAAGGTGACGCGCTCGTCTGTTTTGTAGGCCCGGTTTTTTCCGGAAAAACGCAAGTCGCACACACTCTCCGGCCCACCACCACCACAGAAGTAACATTGTGCATAAGGCCAGCGGCTCACCACATAGAAATTCTCGTCATAGTCCACGGGGATTACATAGCCCGTTATGTACACCTCTTTGCCGGCAAGTGCTTTTACGCTGGGGCCAAATGTGGGCTGCCAGAAGTGCACGTCTAATTCTGGAATGTATTTTTCGCTGAATGAAACATCGCTCAGCGTGTGCCATGTCAGTTCCGGCATCACGCCATCGGCATACACAGGCACCACTGCTATGTTGCGTCCGGGTGTCCAGTCCATTCCACGTGTGGCCTTGGCTGTCATGTTTTCATTCTTCTCCTTTTGTTGTATGAAACCATAAGTGCCAACAGCAATAGCAACGCCTGCAAAAAGGAAAACGATTTTCTTAACCATTGGAAAGTGTTTTTGAAATATCGATACGAAGTGCGCGCAGGGCAGGCAACAAAGAAGCCACAACCCCAACCGCCAATGTAATACCAAGCAAAACTAATTCAGCCCATTGCATGCTCAATGATGTGATGCTGTAATGAAAATTTTCTTTGATGGCACTGCCAAGTATAACGATGCCTGCGCGGCTGAGCAGCCAGCCGAGAAGGTAGCCAAACAACACAAGCAGCAGACCCTCAGTAATGATGAGCGTGAATAGCCTACCCGCAGTGCCGCCCATGGCGCGCATCAGAGCAAGTTCGTACCTGCGCTCTTTCAAACTGTTGAACAGTGAAATAAATATGCTGATGAAGGAGATGCCGCTGATAAGAATGGCAATGGCCATGATGGTGTCCATACCAATGCCAAAATTGTTGAGCAGCCTGTTGTTCTGAACAGCCACATTGGCCAAGTCCATATTGGTGTCTGCACACATATTGCTGAGCACACCAAATGCTCCACGGTTTCTTTTGATGATGAGATAAGCGGTCATCTCTTTGTCGGCATTGGGGTCTTTTGCACGGCTGCGGCCCGGCATTATTCTATTGCCAGATGCGGCCATGGCCTTCATCACTTCATCACCCGTGAGGCCTTCTTTAGTTTTGTTGTTCGGCATGGGCAGTGTGTCACTGCCAGAATGCACATCCATCGGAGTGATCTGCTTCTCGGTGGCTGGCGGTGTTTCAGGGATCTTGCTTTCCTCATGGTGTTCGCCATCTTCGTCATTGTGACCTTCATGCACCAGCCATGTGCTGGCCACCGGAGTCAGTATCAGATTGTCTATGACCGTACCCGACTCTTCGAAAATGCCTACAACAGTGTAAGGCGTATCAGGGTGCTTGTCGGTGCTGATGTCGTAACCATGACTGCTAACAAATGTGTCACCTATTTTTAACCCTGTTTCATGCGCTACCAGCGCACCTATTGTCGTTTCAAAGGGAAGATCGAAAAGTTTGCCTTCGTGAACAGCGATAGCATAATGCGCGGGATAGTCAGCGTTGGTACCCACTATGCGCCACTTCTCATAATTGTCGCCATAGGCTAAGGGTATGGCCTTTTCTACCATGGGGTTTTTGATTACACGCTGGGCATCACCCACGCGGATGTTGCCTGTGGGCACGTCCACATGATATACATTGGCCAGTATGCTTTGCAGCGGTGAACCTTTGGCTGCAAGCACAAAATCAATGTCTTTGATGTTGCGATTGAACTTGTCGCCTATTTGCTTCTCAAGAAGCAGCATCAGGGAGATAATGCCAATACCAAATGACAACAGCACAATGCTGAGCAGCGTATTCAGCGGCTTGTGCCTTGTGTTGCGCCAGGCTATTTTCAGCAAGTTCATCTGTTTTGATTAGTGCTTTTGTGGTGGATGGCTTTGCTTTTACAGTGCTATTTGTTTTTGGAATCTGTCCTTCAATCTTTTGTCGTGTGTCACTATGATAAGGGCTGCGTCAGTGAGCAGAGCCTGCTCTTCCAGCATCGCAATTACTTCACGGGCATTTCGGTCATCTAATGCGCTTGTTGGCTCATCAGCCAGTATCACTGCCGGGTTGTTCATCACTGCGCGGGCTATGGCCAGGCGCTGCTGTTCGCCCACGCTCAGTCTGGCCGGTTTTTGTTTCAGTTTTGGCGAAAGGCCCAGGCGTGCCATCACCGAAGCAGCCCTCTCGCGCAGCAATGGTGCATTTGTAAGGAATTGCGGCATCAGCAGGTTTTCTTCTGCTGTGAGTGATTGTACAAAGTGCGATGTCTGGAATACAATACCAATATGGCTGCCGCGAAATTTATCCAGCGCCTTCCCGCGCAAAGAGTTAATGTTGGTATTGGCTATGGTAATTTGACCGGATACCGGGCTAAGCAAACCCGCAAGCAAATGAAGCAACGTAGTTTTACCTGTGCCGCTTTCGCCTATGATAAGGAGATGTTCTCCTTTGCTGCATTGGACATCAGGAAATCGAAATGATGTTCCGTTTTTGTACGCGTAAGTAAGCTGGCTGGTCGTAAGCATGTGCGGTGCGAATGTAGTTTTGGGCAAGGGCGCATCCGAGTGGTTATATACATCTGTTAACACATAAGTTGCTTGACAAAAAAAACGCCCCTGGTTTCGGGGCGCTATGTTTCATTGCTTTTACAAATACCATTTATGTATTGAGCAATTCCATTTTCTTTTTGATGTCTTCTATTTCACGCTTTGCGTTTTTTATCTTCTTTTCTATCTCCGTGCGAAATGCTTCAGCGCCTTTGCCGGTGAATATTCCCATGTTGTTTTCGTACTGCTTTATTTCCTGGTTCAGCTTGTCTATGCGTTCGCGCATGAAGTTGCGCTCTTTCTTCAATTTGAAATCGCTGTCGCCATTGCTCTTGATGTGGTTAAGCCTTGAACGGAAGCTGTCCATTTCACGCCTTTCGCGTTCAGCATTCAGCTTGCCATACTTGGCATCCATTAGGGCGTTGTATTTGTCCATCACCTCCTTCACCTTCACCTTCGGAACAAAACCAACGGAGTTCCACTTTTCACCAAACTGTTTGAGGGCAATTATGTCTTCAGTTCTGTTGCCCGTCAGCTCAAGGTTTTCAAGCTCGGTCAGCATATCTGCTTTGAGTTTGTAATTGTCCTCCTGCTCTTTGCGCTGCTGTGCAAACACTTCGTTGCGCTTGTGGAAGAAGTGCTCGCAATGCGAGCGGAATTTCAGCCAGAGCTTTTGCTCATCGCGCATGTCTGCAGAGCCTGTGTTCTTCCACTCTTCCTGTAGCTTTTTTATTTCTTCGCTTGTGTTTTTCCAGTCTTCGCTGTGCTGGAGTTTTTCTGCCTTTATTATCAGTTCTTCCTTTTTCTCTTTGTTGCCTTTCAGGCTCGTGCGCCTTGTCTCATGTTGTGCCTTCAGATTGGTGAAGTAAAGATCGCAAAGCCCACGGAATTCCTGCCACACATTATCGTTCTGTTTTTTTGGCGCCCAGCCTGTATTGCGCCATTCTTCCTGCATGCGAAGCACCTCGTTGGTCCACTTGTTCCATGTTGCCTGGCTGGTTAGTTCCATGCCGGTTATCTCTTTCATTTTTTCCACCAGCACCTTCTTCTTCTGCAGATTTTCTTCACCGTGGCTGTGCAGCTCATCATAGTGTGCCTGTATGCGCTGCTGGGCAGTGCGCAGGGTTGCGAAAAATTTGTCGCCAAGTTCTTTGTAGCTCTCACGCGGTGAAGGGCCTACATCAGCCCACTCGCGCTGGTATTTGCGCACCAGCACCTCCAGATCGATTATCGTCTCCACAGTGGCAAGGGCCTCAGTGGCTGCTATCAGCTCTTCCTTCTTCTTTTGGTTTATCTTCAGGTCGTGCTCCTGTAGCTGCTTGTAAATATTTATGTTGTAGTAAAAGGTATGATTGAGCGTCTGCCATGCCTCATTCAAGTCGTGGTAGAGATTGCCCGGTACATCACCTGTGCTTTGCCATTTATCCTTCAGCGCCTTGTGTGTGGTAAATGCTTTGCCGATATTTTGCTCATCAGCCAGCAGCGCTTCGAATTCCTTCAGTAGGTGTTGTTTGGTTTCCAGATTATGCTGGCGCTCTGCGGCCAATTTCCTTCCGTGCTCTTCTACGCGGTCTTCGTAGGTCTTTAGCAATTCCTGATATCGACCTTCCAACTCATTGGGCACAAATACAAATTCAGGTAATGTTTCGCCTTCTGCAACAGGCGTGGCTTTGTGAGCTGTGTCCTGTATTTGCATTTCCTTGGCAGATTCCGCTTTCCATTCACTGCGGACCTCACGAACTGCATCTCGGATGTTGTTCACATCATCCGTATTAAGCAACTCGTGCAGTTTTTCAATCAGTTGTTCTTTCATCTGAAAAAATTGGTTCTTTTTCCGCTTGTCGATTTATGTTTTTTCGGTCAAAGGAGCGCAAATGTAATGAAATCGATATGCCATGACAGGCACGCTGTGCAAGCCTGCCACATATTTTTTTTCTTGATGTGCGGCCCACTGTCAGGGCAAATAATTCAGCATGTCATGCACTATCATTTCAGCACCGGTGGTTGCTATTTCATGTTTGTCCATGGTGTGTTTGATGTGCTTGTATTCATGCTTTAGAAATGCTGGCAAATACACATCCAGGTCCCGCTCGAATGTGGGCATGGAGATGAAAGAACCGAGGTTTTGTTTTTTCAGCATCAGGATGTTTTCGTTCATCTCGGGATTCATGGCCTCACCTATCAGCAGCATGGGTGTGCGCAAACCAACGCACTCTGATATGGTATTGAAACCTGCACGGCCTATTACCAAATCCATATCAGCCACATAGTCCACCATCAGATCATTAGCAGGCAGTGTGCGCAGATTGGCTTGCCCTGTGGCAAATTTTTCTGAAGCAAAAAACAAAAAATCGTCTAATGGGGCCACCGCCTTCAGAGCTTTCTGAATGCTTTCGCCAATCACCCCTGCGCCACTGTCCATCATCAGCACTTTGAATTTTGATTCGCCATGGCTGGTTTTGTGTTGTATACCGCTGCGCAAAATGAGTGGTACCTCCAGCGCCTTGTCGCGGTAGTGGTGCAGTATCTCCTCCGGTGTGAATGGCGGAAAATAAAGGCGCGTAGCCTTAGAAGCCATGTGCATAAAATGCCCTATAACATCACTGTGCACTGCGGGCGGATAGAGTTTGGAAAAAAACCAATCCCACGTGAAGTGTGCTACACCAAATGATGGAATTCCGCTACGTGCGGCACTTTCAAAGGCTTCGTAAACAAAATCGGAAATGACAAAATCGTAATCAAAAGCCTGCAAATCATCAGCAATAAATGCAGAGGAGGTATGCAGGTAGTTTACAAACCTCTCCTTTATTTTGAGTAAATCGGGCGAGCCGTTTGGCTGTTTGTCCCAAGTTATGTTGTTGTATTTTTTTATCAGTCTTGCACCACTGATGAAGCGGCTTGCAGCGGCAGCTTGCGCCTCTGTCTGCACCGTGACGTGCAGATCGGGCAGCACCCTGCGCAGCTCTTCCAGCACTGCGCGCTGTCGCACAATGTGTCCAAATCCTTCGTCTGACAGATAAACTTTACACCTCGGCATAAAAAAGGGGATCCTTCTTTTTAGAAATTGAAAAATGTTTGGTTCAGTAAGGTCGGCCAAATGTAGATGGCGTGCATGGGGCTTAGTTGCTTTCAGTCCACACGTCAGTTTAGAAAAGTGTCGCTTTTCATTCAACAAAAATCTGTTGGCAAAGAGGCTGCAAGAACAAACCGGCTATACCCGTTGAAAATAGTTTGGTGCCATTCCTGTTTATCCATTTGTCATGCTGCGTATTCTACTTTTCACACTTATGATGGGAGCACCTGCTGCACAGTATGCTCTGGCTTTTGTCCCTGCTATGCTTACAAGGCAGCAATACATAGAGCAATGGAGCAGCGAGGCAGTGTATCAAATGGCTTTGCACAAAATACCCGCAAGCATCACGCTTGCGCAAGGCATATTGGAAAGCGGTGACGGAAACAGCCGATTGGCCACTGAAGGCAACAATCACTTCGGCATCAAATGCCACAATGATTGGACAGGGAAAACAATATTTGAAGATGATGAAACCAAAGGTGAGTGCTTTCGCAAATACGACAATGCACAGCAATCATTCGAGGATCATTCTGCCTTTCTGAAACGCAAGCGTTATGAATCGCTCTTCACCCTAAAAACGGAAGACTACAAAGGCTGGGCTAAGGGCCTGAAGCAATGCGGCTACGCTACCAATGCGAAGTATCCGGAACTACTCATCACCATTATAGAAAATTTTGGACTGGCCGAATACGACAAGCAGGGCGCTGAGTACCTGAAGAAAAACACCCTGCCACCGCGCGATGGTTCTAAAGAACTTGCGCCTAACAATAACAAAGAGAAAAAAGAAAAGGACAAAAAGCGCAGTACAAAGACTGATGATAAGAGAAGTGAAATAACCATAACCAATAGCCGCAATGTGGCTGTAAGTGACAACCGCATACGATATACTACAGTGAAGGAAGGAGAAACCTTGTCAGCCATAGCAGCTGACATGGATATGAACGTGTGGCAACTGGAACGATACAATGACCTGACTAAAGAAGCTAAACTGAAAGAGGGGGAACGCATATACCTGCAACCCAAACGAAACAGGGCTGTACAAACTGAACATGCGGTGGCCGCAGGCGAAACACTCTGGAGCATTTCGCAAAAGCATGGCATAAAACTGAAGCGACTCATGAGCCTGAACACACTACAGGATGATGCTCAACTTAGAGCAGGCCAGCAGCTGAAGTTGCGAAAATGAAATACATTTCGGCTGTGCAATTTCTGCCTTCCACCAACTAACACCCGCTATATATGAAGCACATCGCCTGGCTATATGCATTGCTCCTGCTGATGGTTGCGGGCTGCACCAGCCGGGCTGAGCGCGCTGCGGAATACAACGATGCCATCATCGTATATCAGAAACAAATCATTTCCGCACTGGACCTGCTGGAAAGCACATTTCGCGACAGCACAGCCAACGAAGACCGCGTGGAGTATGCTTATACCACCTTGCACAGCAAAGTGAAACTTGGAATACTGGGTTTAGATAGTGTAGGCTCGTTTCAGAAAGATCCATCGCTGCAACTGGCAGCGCGCGACTTGTTCAGACAATACGAATCGATGGTGGAACAGGAATACAAAACACTGATGGAAATCCGGTTGCTGCCTCAAACACAGGTAACCCCGGCCATTTCCGATACCAGCAATGCGGTTCAGACTCGTATTTATTCTCTCACCAAGGTATCTCAAGACAAATTCCTTCGTACACAGAGAGAATTCGGGAAAAAATATCATCTCGAATTTGAATGACCTGCATGAAAAGAATATGGATAACCGCAGCCCTGATGATTGCCACTGCCGTAGCTTCTTACGGGCAGCGTGGCATGCTCGACAACCACATAGGTGCGCGGTTCGGCTTGGGTTCTGGCGTGTCATTTCAGCACCGTTTCACCGATGAGTATTGCATAGAGGTGTTGGCCATTGGTCGCTATGGAGGGCTCAACCTGACCGGCCTTTATCATGTACACAATCCATTCTTTGATGTGCGTAGCATCAAGTGGTACATAGGCGGTGGCGGCCACACGGGTATCTACTCGCAGCGGGCACGCAATTTTGAAAATGAAACAGGCAACACCATAACCCTTGGCCTGGATGGCATTATCGGATTAGAATACTACTTTCATGATATGCCACTGCAAATGTCCATTGACTGGAAGCCGGCATTCAATCTTATATCCTCAGGTCAAACCTTCAATGAGTGGGACTGTGGTGCACTGAGTGTGCGCTACAGATTCTAATCGACCCATGACTATCTGTCGAGCCAGCTTTTGAAATCGACACTACGCTGGCGACTTACTATCACCTCATCATCAAAAGGCGGATTCAACTCCACTGAGAAGCGGTTGTTGAAATGTGGTTCTATTCTGAGTATTGAATTGAGATTCAGAATCATTTTCCGGCTGATTCGGAAAAACTGTGTTGGGTCCAATTGTGCTTCAGTGTCTTCCAGTGTATGGTCTATCAGAAAACGGTCTCTTTCAAAAGTGACTAAGAAAGAATTGCCATCATCGCTGAACAGGTATGCAATTTCTGATAACGGCACAAATGCAAGCTTACCCGCAGCCTTTACCAAAAAGCGCTGGCGATATACTGGTCTCTTTTCCTGAACCGCATGCAGGAGTGCATCATAGTCCGGCAGGCGCGTGATGCCGCGTAGGTTTTCCAGCTTAAGAAGGGCTTGTTGCAATTCCTCTTTTGCCACGGGCTTCAGCAGGTAGTCAATGCTGTTTACCTTGAATGCCTGCAGCGCATAGTTGTCGAAGGCCGTGGTGAAAATCACCGGAATTTTTACTTCTACTTTTTTAAAGATGTCGAAGCTCATGCCATCAGCAAGTTGTATGTCCATGAATAGAAGATCGGCTTTCACTTTGGAATTAAGAAACTCAACCGTCTCTTCTACAGAATCAATGATGCGGATAATTTCAGCGGATGTATCAATCTGTTCTATCAGCTTTTGCAGTCGCGATGCGGCTGGTTTTTCATCTTCTATGATTACAATTTTCATAAGGGTGTTGTTCACGTGGGGCTATAAAAATTCAGCACAGGCAAAAAGGATGCACTCGGCAGACTTGAACAAAAAAAAGCAGGCTCAGTTTTGAGCCCGCTTTCGTTTCATTGTTCGGAAAAAAATGCGGAGATGTCAATCACCACCATTGAATTCTTCTGTTTCACCATTCACCGTTACAGTGAATCCGTTGTTGCAGTCTCCACTTCCAAAATTGACCACACGTACATCGTTGTTTTGCGGTGCAATGGTGAGTGCTCCACTTACTATCCATGGACAGATAAGCTCTACACGCAACGCAGAAGTAATGCTTACTGTGTATGGATTTCCGAAGCGGTTTACTCCATTTGCACCACCGGTTATTTCATATACATCATCCCAGATGGTGTTGGAGTCCACTTCATATCCTTCTACCCAGGTGCGTATGCGCTGGCTGTTCCAAGTTGCAGTCCATGCATTGCCGGGGGCAGTCACGGCACCTTCCACATCAATATCAAAATATGGTTGTGAAGCATCGTTCAAGCCCATGTTGGTGATCACTTTGGTGCCACTCACGCTGTAGCCATTCACGGTATAGTTCTGCGGTGTTACGGTGATCACCGTGCCCTCATCACGATAGCGTCC
>JBJXFP010000082.1:0-4961 GCA_046155615.1 Flavobacteriales bacterium
TGTGAAGTGCTACCCAACTACAATGCAGGTAAAAAAGCTGCCGAGTTGGGTCTGTGGCGCGAGGCTTATGTCTATTTCGATGAGGTGTGCCGTATTGATGCGGGCTTCAAAGATGCTGTGCCAATGCGCAATGAATGCCTTGCAAAAGGTGCATTCACAGTAGCCTATATCATCACCGACAACAAGCAGGCAGGTAACAATATGGAAGAGGCGCTGGCAGCAACCATCAAAGGCGAGTTGCTCAAATCTGAAAATCCGTTTCTTGAATTGCTGGAGCGCGAAAACTTAGCTGTGGTGATAAAGGAACAGCAGCAAACACTTTCACCTGAATTCGACAACGAAAACTCCAATCTCGGCAAACTGAAAAAAGCACAATTCATATTGAGTGGTGAATTGGTGCACTTTAAAAGCGAGGTGACTCCGGTGGAAAAAAGAAAATGCGATTGTGCAACCACCCTTGGTATAGCCGATGAAAAAGTAATTTGTTATGAAGTGACACAAAACCGCATGCTGAATGCTTCATTTAAATACCAACTGATAGATGCGGAAACAGGTAAACTCTACCTGTCAGACGTTATCTCATTTGCTGACCAAGATTACTCGAAAAAACATGAGTATGAAATACAAAAAAAATTGAGCCTGCTCTCTCCCACCTTCACCAAAGACCATGATGTAAATCTGAATGGCATGAAACAAACCACACCGGATGTACTACTTACAGAACAAGATTTGCTCTTGCGCATGTATGCCTCTTTTGCCAACAAAGTGAGTTCGGCATTGTCACACTTCAGTCCCTGATGCAGTTATGAATTGGTGGTGCAAATCCAACACCTGTGGCAGCACCAGATTCCTATCATCATTCCGTATCACATGTTGTGCATACGGTTCTTTTTGTTCATCGGTCCATTGTGCCGCCATCCGCTGCAGCACTTCATTTCTGGTAAAATTGCTACGTTGCATAGTGCGCTCAATACGCAATTCCACAGGTGCCGATATCAGTACTATTCTGTCACAATCCCTGTAGGCTCCGCTTTCTATCAGAATGGCTGCCTCACGAATGATATAGGGTGAATGTTGCTGCTCAAGCCATGCATGGTACATCAATTTCACCTTTGGATGAATCAGCGTATTTACCTTTTGTAGTGCAGTGGCATCATTAAAAACAATGGAGGCAAATTTTTTCTTGTTCAATTCCTTTTCCACAGCGATGTCCTCACCAAATAACTTTTGCAGCTCAGCCAGCACATCAGGATAGAGCTGATAAACCTTTTTGGCCACATCATCAGCATCGAACACAGGTATGCCCCATGTTTTGAAAATAGCACATACAGTGCTTTTGCCACTGCCTATACCGCCTGTTATTCCTATGCTGAGCATTTTTTGTTTTGAAAACAAAGTTGATATGAATCGAAACTTTTAGACGTAGCCGAAAGTAGAACCCTGTTGAGACTAAAACCCTTTCTTTGCGACCTAACTTATTTATACCCTTCTTCCTTATGGGCCACCTTATTGCCCCAAGCGTACTATCTGCGGACTTCGCAAACCTTCAGCGCGATGTTGAAATGTTGAATGCTACTGAAGCAGACTGGTTTCATTTAGATGTAATGGATGGTGTATTTGTTCCAAATATTTCATTTGGTATGCCTGTTATCAAGGCCATTGCAAAACATGCCACCAAACCATTGGATGTGCATTTGATGATAATGCAACCAGACAAGTACATCAAAGAATTTAAAATTGCCGGTGCAAATATTCTGACTGTGCATTACGAGGCATGCACTCATTTGCACCGCACTATCCAAGCCATCAAGGATGAAGGCATGAAAGCCGGTGTAGCCATCAACCCGCACACCCCGGTGAGTGTATTAGAGGACATTGCTCAAGATATTGATCTTGTCTTGGTGATGAGTGTAAATCCGGGCTTTGGCGGCCAGTCTTTCATAGAAAACAGCTACAACAAAATAAGACAACTGAAACAACTGAAACAATCGCAAAACCTAAACTTCATGATAGAAGTGGATGGTGGAGTGAACGATAAAAATGCTGAAAGACTTGTGAATTGTGGTGCAGATGTATTGGTAGCCGGCAATTATGTATTTGCCCATACTGACCCAACTGCGGCCATCAGAGCAATCAAATAAATCCTAACCTGATTTTCCTTTCTGATTCTGTTTTTTAGAAGCATGCATGCAACTTGAATTTGTATGCACCAATTTTTTTTGCTGATAATTTTTTTGACTGCACTCCTGTAGTGCTAATCAAAACAACTATAACTGAAAATACTGAATGCCTTGCCGGCTGTATGCTTCAAATGTGAAGTACACCGAGATAAGAATTCTGTAATTGTATTAGAAACCTAACCCAACTTTAAATGACTAAGCTCAATGCATATTGTCTTGAATGCTTGCTGTATTCCCTATTCGGTATTCATGCAAAGTCCATAACAGTCTCTCTGAGAGGCTGTATCTGGCATAGCCAATTGATTCCATTTGCCTTGTATTCGAAATTTCGAGTTGCGTGTCATTATCTCCAAAATCAATTTTCAAAAACTAAAAAATTAATTGCAATGAAAAATAATTGTATGAGTTCTGTATTTAAATCATCAACAGTTGAGTTGAGTCGGCTACATGTACATGGGTTTCTGATAGCTGCAATGAGCATAGTATTCATGTTGTCACATATACCTGCACATTGTCAGCCAACTTCGAATGCATCGCTTTCTGCTAAAGGCATTCTGCAAATTCCAGCTGCACAGCCATTGCGTGAATCGTACCTCTTCGATCTATCCACCCAACAATTCAGTTCAGATGATGAACTTATTGAATTTATCAGCACACGCTCAGGTGAATTTTTCAGTGTGAGAGCAAGTGCTGCCAATGAAAAGGTCATGCTCATACTAAATCTAAGCAGCCATCCCAAATGGACCATAGCTGATTGGAATAAATACCTGATGGAAGCCACAGCAGCTCACCCATTCAAGCCCGAGTAGCCCTACACAAAAACCTAACAGACCAACCTAACTTTAAACAAACACTCATATTAAATGAGAAATATTTACATCAAACTCGCTGCAATACCAACTTTACTATTGTTGTTTTCAGTAAGAAGTGAAGCACAGCTTGCTGTGGATTCTACGGTGACAGCCATTGAACTTGCAAATGAAATTGTAGGGCCAGGTGTTACAGTATCCAATGTGACACTTCAGAGTCCATCCACAGGTGCAGGAATTTTTTCAAATGGCAACGCTACAAGTATTGGTATTTCTAATGGAATACTCCTCACCACCGGTGATGCTTTCGATGCTATTGGACCTAATTTGGTTGGAAATACCTCCAAGGATAAACCGGACTTTGCGGATGATCCGAACATAGCCTCCATAACCAGTTACTCCATAAAAGATCAGTGCATATTCGAATTCGATTTCGTAGCACAGAGCAATCAAATTTTGGTGCAGTACGTATTCGCTTCAGAAGAGTACAATGAATGGGTATGTACCAAGTACAATGACATATTCGGGTTCTTTGTAAGCGGTCCAAATCCAAGTGGTGGTAGTTATTCCGGACAAAATGTGGCGTTGGTACCTTCCTCCAATCTGCCTGTCTCAATCAACACGATCAACAATGGAACAGCCGGATCAAACGGAACTGCTTCCACTTGTGAATCATTAGCCTACTCCAATTATTATTTGTACAATGCAAACGGAACTACCATTGGTTATGATGGCTACACAGTGATTCTCACCAGCATGGTTTCCATCATCCCCGGACAGACCTATCATTTCAAATTTGCAATAGCAGATATATCCGATGGCCTTTGGGATTCCGGAATTTTCATCAAAGCTGACAGTTTTTCAATCTTCGATTGCGAGGCCGGCCATATTGAATTTGAAGCCACGCCTAACTTGATGTGCGCTGACGACAACGTAGCTGACATCATTGAAATGATAACTACAAGTATTGCTCCGGCTGATACCTACAACTTTATTCTTACTAACAGCAGCGGACAAATTCTTGAGATAAATAGTACTGGAGTTTTTAACCTTGCCCCATTTGGGGTAGGTATGTTCTATGTGTATGGAATATCCTACGATGGCATAGTAAATAACCTTGTGGTTGGATCAAACATTTCTGCCATCAGCGTGACGGGGGCAAATGGTTGTTTTGAATTGACTGCCCCACTGAATTTTTCCAGAGTCAATTGTAACCCTGTTCTGGATTGCCCTGACAATGTTACATTTTCCTGTGCAGGAAATATTCCAGCACCAAACATTTCATCAGTAGCTGTTATATCTCAGTTATGCCCGGGTGGATCACTCACATGGATTAACGATGTACCAACGGGCACAGCGTGTTCAGGAAGCATGCTTCGCACTTATCAGTTTACCGATGGTTGTGGTCACAACGCCATTTGCCAGCAGACCTTTAGTTACAATGACAACATAGACCCTGTGCTGGTGGGCTTGCCAAACAATGCAACGGTGCTTTGTGGTCAACTACCAACGGCTGCATCGTTCAACGTAACAGCCACCGATGCATGTGATGATGATGTCACCATCACTTCATCGTTTACCGATGTGGGCAGTGGTTGCAACATCGCGCGCACCATCACTTGGACAGCCACTGATGACTGTGGCAATGATGTGAGTGCATCAAGAACATTTACCACAAGTGATACGGTGGACCCTGTGCTGAACAACCTTCCTAACAATGGCGATGTGCTTTGTGGTGGTCTTCCATCAACCACAGAATACAACGTAACTGCCACTGATAACTGCGACCAGAATGTGACCATCACTGTGGATGCAGTGGACGTTGGTGCAGGCTGCAATGTTCAGCGCACCATCACCTGGACAGCCACCGATGACTGTGGCAATGATGTAAGTGCATCAAGAACATTTACCACACAAGACAACATAGCACCCACGCTGATTGGCGTGCCTGCCAACGCTTCGCAGCAATGCG
>JBJXFP010000091.1:0-18495 GCA_046155615.1 Flavobacteriales bacterium
CAAAGTAACCGAAACGGATGTTGCTGAATTCTATTTCTTCTTTGAACTGTGCCAGTGGCTTTGCATCCGGCAAGTCGAACACAGTTACTTCTGCATTCAGTATTTCATTCACGCGATCGAGCGATGCCGCGCCTTTATTTAGTTTGAAAATGGCATCGCTGAAGGCACGGGCGGGTTGTATTATTTGAGAGAAGATGACCAGATAACCAATCAACATTTCGCCAGAGATTTCTCCTTTAATAACAATTCTGCCACCAAAGAATAAGAGGATACTGATGACAATAAGTGAGATGAACTCACTCATGGGAGAGCTCAAATACTCGCGCTTGTACAAGCGATGCATGAGGCGGAAGTAGAAGTCATTCTTCCGCTCAAACTTCTGAGCAAACTGCTTGTCTGCATTGAACACCTTCAGGATGCGGATGCCGGTGAGTGTTTCTTCGATGGTGCTGATCATATCGCCCAGCGAGTCTTTGCCGCGCTTGGCTGCATTCTTCAAACTCTTGGCAATGCGCGAAATAAGAAAGCCACTGACAGGAAGAAATATGAGAGCAAACAATGTGAGCTTCCAACTGATGATAAAGAGTGTTCCTAAAGAAGCTATGATCATCACAGGTGACTTCAGCAATGCTTCTATGGCGCCAATGACGGAGAATTCAATCTCCATCAAATCGTTGGTCATGCGTGAGATGAGGTCTCCTTTGCGTTCGTTGCTGAAGAAGGCAACGGGTAAGTCGAGTATCTTTTTGTAAAGCGTAGTGCGCATGTCGCGGCTCACGGCAGTGCGAATCTTGGCGATGCTGAGAAGCGAGATGTAGTTCACTACATTTTTCAGAAGGGCAAGGATCACAATGAAGCCACACATAGCTGCCAGTGTCATCAATTGTCCGTACTCTGTTATGAATCCGTTGAGCCAAGTGGTTAGCGTTTGCATAAAACCATCTGTCTCTTTCGGAGGACAATCACAATCATCATCCACCTTGAATAGGATGTAGAGGAAAGGAACAATACTCAAAAAAGTAAACAAAGAGAAGATCGCATTCAGCACATTGAAGATGAAGTTGGAAACCAACTCAGCTCTGTATCCTTTTACGAGGTTGAATATTTCTCTGAACTTCTTCATGTTGTTTTGTATCGCAGAGAGCGCTAAGACTTCGCTGAGTTGCGCAGAGAGAATTCAATGTGATGATTAAGACTGATCAAACTTAATAGGGCTTTCATTTTCAAATATTTCACATTGTGACATTCTCAAATTATTCCGCCATCAAATCAATACCTGTGTAGTTGTGCGGAGTAATCTGACTCAATTCTTTTTTCACGTTATCGCTGACATTCAGTGATGCAACAAATGTTTTGATATCATCTTGCGTGATGGTAGCCTTGCCGCGAGTCAATGCTTTCAGTGCCTCATAAGGTTGCGGATAGTTTTCTCTGCGCAAGATGGTTTGTATGCCTTCAGCCACCACAGCCCAGTTGTTGTCAAGGTCGCGCTTAAGTGCATCTTCATTCAATAGCAACTTGTCCAATCCTTTCTCTATGCTCTTGAGTGCTATGAGCGTATGCGCCAATGGAACACCAATGTTGCGCAGCACAGTACTATCTGTCAGGTCGCGCTGAAGTCTGCTGATGGGCAGCTTAGATGAAAGATGTTCGAACAGCGCATTGGCAATACCCAGATTGCCTTCCGCATTTTCAAAGTCAATCGGATTTACTTTGTGTGGCATGGCACTGCTGCCTATTTCGCCTTCTTTGGTTTTCTGTTTGAAGTAGTCCATGCTCACATACTGCCACACATCGCGGCAGAGGTCGGTGAGGATGGTGTTGATGCGTTTGAGTGCATCAAAACACGCAGCGAAATTGTCGTAGTGCTCTATTTGCGTTGTGTATTGTGCGCGCTCCAAGTTCAGTTTGTTGCTTACAAAGTCATTGGCAAACTCTGTCCAGTCAATGTCAGGATAGGCCACATGATGTGCGTTGAAATTGCCTGTGGCGCCACCAAACTTTGCACGCAGTTGCACAGCATCCAGCATTTCTTGCTGCACTTCCAAACGCTCTACAAACACCATGAACTCCTTGCCAAGGCGTGTGGGAGATGCAGGCTGGCCATGGGTTCTGGCCAACATGCTCACATCCTTCCATTGTTCTGCAAATGCATGCAACTTGTCCAGAATAGCTTCAAGTGCATCATCATACACATGTTGCAGCGCATCTTGAAATGATGCAGGCACAGCAGTATTGTTGATGTCTTGCGAGGTAAGTCCGAAGTGAATGAATTCTTTGTATTCGCTCAAGCCAAGTGCATCAAATTTTTCTTTGATGAAATATTCTACCGCCTTCACATCATGATTGGTGGTGCGCTCCATCTCTTTTATTCTTTCAGCATCAGCAGTATTGAAGTCTTCATAAATTTTCTGTAACTGCGGATATGATTTTTTCGCCACACTTTTCAATTGCGGAAGCGGCAATTCGCACAGCGCGATGAAATATTCTACCTCTACCCAAAGGCGATATTTGATAAGCGCCAACTCAGAAAAATAGTTGGCAAGAGGCGTGGTCTGTTGGCTGTATCGCCCGTCCACAGGGCTTATGGCAGTGAGGCTGCTTTGTTGCATGGCTTGGAAAAATGAAGGGCGAATGTAGGCCCGCAATCACATCTGCAATGTTGGCATTGAATGCTGAAGTATTCTATTGGAGGCTCCTGCATTTTGCTGTACAAGCGCCAATGCGGCTGCAGCCATTTGCCTGTTCAGTACTGCATCATTGCGCATGGTATCATGTGCGTTGATGAATGAATCGCTGGTATGGATGGATAAAGCTGCGCCATTTTCAATCAATGCTTTGGCCTCGTCAAACTTTTGGTAGCGCGGGCCGAATGTGATGGGCTTACCCCATGCCGCTGCCTCCAGTGTATTGTGAATGCCCTTGCCAAATCCGCCTCCTATATGCACCGCATCAGCGTATTGGTAAAGCGTGGAAAGAAGGCCGATGGTGTCAATGATGAGGCAATCGATGGCAGCAAAATTTCCTGTTTGCATTTCACTCCAAAGGCAAGCGGCCGGTATTTTATTCTTCAATGAGTTGATGTGATCCGCATCTATTTCGTGTGGTGCTATGATGAGTTTGATGCGCACGCCAATTGCTGCACAATGCTTCCAATAGTTGAGAAGCAATACATCATCGGCAGGCCAGGTGCTGCCTCCTGCTATGCAGTAAGTATGCTGTTTCCATTGTTCTATTTCGGGTAGTGTTTTGGTGCCATTGCTTATGCTAAGCACACGATCAAATCGTGTGTCGCCACTTATGGTGACGTTGGAAAAGCCATGCTCGCTGAGCAACAGCTTAGTGTTTTCATTTTGCACATAAAAATGAGTAACACACTGCAACACCTTTTGCCAAAATGAACGGAACACACCAAAGAAGCGCTGCTCAGGTCTGAGAATAGCTGAGGCCACAAAGAGCGGAATACCTTGCTGCTTTGCGGCAAAAAAATAATTGGCCCAATACTCATACTTGATGAAGTAGATGGAAGTGGGCGCGGCAGCCTGGATAAATGATTTGGCATGTGCCGGTGTATCGGCTGGCAGGTAGCAGATGTAGTCGGCACCATCATAGTTTTTCCTCACCTCATAGCCTGATGGTGAGAAGAAGGTGAGCAGAATTTTTACGTCCGGTTTGGATTTGCGTATTGCTTCCATCAATGGCCGGCCTTGTTCGAATTCGCCCAACGATGCGCAGTGAAACCAAATGAGCTGGCCTTGATTTTTGCTTCGCCACGAAGTAAGATTGAATAACCAATTCTTGTGACCCACTAACAGAAGTGCTGCCTTCTTATTCCAGACGGCAGCTATGCTTATACTCCATATGAACAACCAAATGCTGATGTTGTAAACGAGTCTCAAAAGGATGATGTTGTATGGTGAATTTTAGTAGTAGTAAAAGCCGTCAGCACTGCGCACATATAAATTCAGTGTCCAGCCGGCACGCAGGCCAAGCAGTGTATCGAAGCGTTTGGCATTATCAGCAGTTTGTGTATCAAAATTGAAATCTCTGCGACTTTGAGTGAAGCCTTGCCACAATTCAACACCTGCAAAAAAATTGATAAACCTGTTGTTGCTCATATGAGAGTAGCCGATGAATTGAGTGATTGCAAGTCCATTTGTCAATCGATCGTATCCCTTTTTATATTCTTCTTCCAATTGAGGTATTTCATTTTCCTCGTGCTCTATCCGGATTTTATGTTGTAAAAAACCGATGCCTGCAAAAGCGAGAAGTCCGCTGTTGGGATTGTATCCGAAATGGAACAACCTGCCAAAGTCAGCACTGAATGCAAAGCCGCGCTCTGATACTATCACCTTGGATATCTGGCCCTGTATGTCTAAGATGTAGCCATCAGTAGTGTAAAGATTTTTCATCAGACCCTTCTCTGTCACCTTTCCGCCAAACAGGTAGCTGGCTTGTATGCCATAGTACCAATTCGTTTTGCTTTTGATGTGGAAACCAAGGCCAATGTTGTTGTTGTTGCCAAAGCGATCGGCCATGTCGCCACCGGGCCACTGGTATGCATAGCTCATACTTACATGTGGATTGAACAAACTGCTGTCGCGTACCTGAAACTGTGCGTGGATCCGTGCGATACAAATTATTGCGAGTGCGGTAAGCAATGTTTTGTGCATGGGGGCGAAGGTAGAATGTGGCATCAGGCACATCTGAAAATAAAACGACCGCTCACTGTGGAGCGGTCGTTCTATTTCTTTTTACTTAGAAATATTTCTTATTGTTTTATGAATGGTGTCACTTTACTACTTGCGCCATTCACCACCATAAGCATGTAGTATCCACTTTCGAGATCATTTACATCTACCTCATGCATTCTTGTCGTCTGTTCATTGGCTACGTTTTGTGTCCAAACCAATTTGCCATCGGCACTCAATATGCTCAGTTGAATGGCGTCCATGTTGCTCAGATTGGTCATGTTTACAATCACAAAATCGCTTGATGGATTTGGATACATCGCAATGCCAAGTGTCTGTCCTGCAAATCCCCCAAACTCACCACCATCCGGTGTGTTGCCGTTGTAGAAGCATGAGCCATCATCTAAAGTAGCTGCGGGATTGTAATTGATGGCTTCAGGATCAGTGCAGCCATCCACATCAGAACAAGTTGTGCCTATGCCTATCAAATCGGTAGCTGAACTGCCATAGAGCAATGTGCCTTCTGCATAGATTCCATTTCCATAAATCATGTAGTATGCACCGTTCCATCCATCGCCCCAGCTATCATTCATCTGCAGGGTGTAGCAGCCAGTTGGCAGGCACGCATACTGGGTACTTGTGTTCCAACTGCCATAGCCGTCACCTTCAGCTACCACTTCGCCAGCTTCGTTAGCCAATGTCCATGAAACTTCGCTTCCCCATATCTGAGTTGAGATAACGATGTAAACTAAGTTGTCGGTACAATCCTCTGAGTAACTACAAGAGCCATCATCGGTATTAGCAAGCGGATTGTAATTGAGGGCTGCCGGGTCTGTGCATCCCAATACTTCTATCACGCAACCTTCGGCATTTATTCCGAATGTAGTTTCACCATAAGTGCCTGAAGCCAAATTGATGGTGGCAAGTATTTCGTTGTTTGTGATTACAGTAAGTGGTCCGCCACTCACCCAGCCATCTCCAAAAGAGTCGTACATATAAACGGTGTAACATCCATCCTCCAGACAGGCATACACAGTGCCTGCTCCAGCGCCTTGCGCAGCAATACTTCCATCAGCCGCTACAACATAATAAGATGATTCGTTGCTCCATATTCCTTCTGCAAGGCTGAATGCAACAAGATTTGACTCGCAATCCTCCGGATACAAACAAGAGCCATCATCTTCGGTTGCATTGGGGTTGTAGTTCAGAGCTAACTCATCGGTGCAGCCATAAGCAGGGTATATACATGATCCATCGTTCAAGGTAGCATCGGGGTTAAAGTTGCTGGCATTCGGATCTGTACATCCTGCTATTGGGCCGCATGTGCCATCTATGCTGAATTGAATGGATTGCGATGCTGCATTTGCATCAGGCGATGCATTGATGATTTGTACCCCACCAGCATTGATCCAGAAATAACCATTGTACCAGCCAAACGGGCCAGTATTGTTTATCATAGTGGCTGTGTAACATACACCTTGCATTAGGCAGAGGGTTTCATAATATATCTGTCCGTTTGACAGTCCAGCCACCTCGGCCACTACATTGCCTTCATCATCAGTTATCACCAATTCTACTTGCGAGCCATTACTAAAAGTGCACACATACAAAGTTGCAAGCACGCTTCCCTCACCATTGCAATACTCGCAGCTGCCATCATCTGTGGTAGCCTGTGCATTGTAGTTGATTGCATTCGGGTCTGTACAGCCTGAGTATTCACAACTGCCATCGTCCAACAAAGCTGTCTCGTCATAGTTATCGGCATTTGGATCGGTGCAGCCGCTATTTACTGAGGTGTCGCAGCCTTCAGTATTGATGCTGAAATATCCAACTCCTGTTGTACCCGTGTTAAGTGTATATGTTGTGGCAATACCGTTGTAAGAAATAACAAGCAAAGCATTATTCCATCCGTCACCAAAAGAGTCGTACATCATCACAGTATAGCAGCCATCGGGCAAACACAAGCTTGCGAAATTATTTTGGTTGGGCAAAATGGGTGAGCTGATAAAAACAACTATACCGCTTTCATCCACTATGGTGAATGAAACTTCATTAGGGAAAATTCCAGGGGTGATGCTTATCGTGATATTCGTAAGCCCTTCACAATCGGTGCTGTAAATACAAGAGCCATCATCCGCATTAGCATCAGGGTTGTAATTATCGGCCTCAGGATCTATACAGCCATAGATGTTGGCGCATGTTCCGTCTATCGAAAAGATTGCGGTCTCTTCTGAGGCATCCGCATTGAGTGCTTCGTTAATTATCTGAACATTTCCGCTGTTTATCCAGAAGTAGCCATTGTACCAGCCATCGAGTCCATATGAATTGTTCATGATGGCGGTATAACACTCTCCAGCCTCAAGGCACAGATCGTAATTGGCAATCTGAAAATCAAAAAGTCCCGACACTTCAATCACAAGGTTACCTTCACTATCCACTATTTGCAGGTTGAGTTCATCACCATTGGAAAAAGCACATACATAAAGAAGCGCGGTAATGCTTCCTTCACCATTACAATATTCACAAGAGCCGTCATCTTCGTTTGCTGATTGGTCGAAGTTCATGGCATTTGGATCCGTGCATCCGCTAAATATGCAGGAGCCATCATCAGATGTGGCCTCAGGATCGTAGTTGTCAGCAAGTGGATTGTTGCATCCTGAAACCATTGTTTGACAAGTAATAGAAAGTTCAAAAGTTCCATTGGCACCACTAAATCCGCCAACACGTATCAGATATGTTACTTCTTCAATACTATTGAAAGTAACCAATGATTTCAGACTACCACAGCCATCGTCATTTGAAGACACGCACGTAAGTTCACCGCAAGTGCCTGTGTAAACAGACAAATAGGTGTCGAAGTTGGTGACTGCGCTGCACGTATTCAGCGTAATGAGTTGGGCTGAGCTTGCAGTGAATGAATACCACATTTGGCCACCTGTGCTCACAGAATTAAAACAAGTCGAACTGCCCGATGTTGCATTGTCAGATGGCACACCGGCAGTGCTCCCGATTACAGAAGTGATGTTGCAACTGATGGCAATAGGTGCGTTGCACGAACCACCGAGCAATTGAGCATTGCTGCTGACAGCAAGACTCAGTGCTATGACAAGTGCTGAAAATCTGGCAGAGAAATTTGTTTTCATAAAGGAGTAAGTAAGATAAAGGTGTATGATTGGTTACAGGTCTGAATAGCGGTGTCAAGAATATCCGAAATTCACGCTCAAAGATGAACCTTTTCGACAGAAGGTTGCATTTCAGCAATAGCTCAATTAATCACACCACTTCCAAGCAATTCTTCGCCATCATACCAGGCTGCGAATTGTCCTGCTGCAATACTGCGCTGTGGTTCATCGAAAATCAAATAAAGACCCTGGTCTTTCATCACTAAAGTGCAGGCTACTAAAGGCTGCCTGTATCTGATGCGCGCCTGTAGTTTTATACGATCTCCAACGCTCAACCTCCGACCATTATGTAACCAGTGTACATCGAGAGCCTTGATGAACAAAGCTTCGCGGAACAAAGCAGGGTGGTTTTCGCCTTCTACAACGTATATTATGTTTTGATCAGTATCGGTGGCTGCCACAAAAAGCGGCTCCACATGCCCTCCTACTCCAAGTCCTCTTCGCTGTCCGATGGTATAGTAGTGAGCGCCTTCGTGTTCACCCGCCACCACTCCACTGGCCTCATCTATATTATGTGACTCACTTATACGGGCCAACTCGATGTCATCATCACTTCCATTCCAACGGCTTCTTTCAAAGTACTCAGTGCCCGAAGTCAACTGGACAATTTTTCCTTTCTTCGGTTTCAATTGCTGCTGCAAAAACGTAGGAAGTTTCACTTTACCAATGAAGCAAAGGCCTTGCGAATCCTTCTTATCTGCATTTGGCAATCCGATTCGCTGTGCATAAGCTCTTACTTCGGGTTTGGTCATTCCGCCAATAGGAAAAAGAGCCATGCTCAATTGCTGCTGACTGAGTTGACACAAAAAATAGCTTTGATCTTTGTTTTTATCAACAGCGGCAATAAGTTTATGAACTAATTCACCATTTATTGATTCATTTTCGATACGCGCATAGTGCCCAGTTCCAACATGGTCTGCTTTCAGACTTACAGCCGCTTTCAAAAACAAATCGAACTTCACCTCTCTGTTGCAAAGCACATCAGGATTTGGTGTCCTGCCAGCTTCATATTCCCTGAACATGTAGTCAACAATACGCTTTTTGTACTCAGTGCTCATATCAAGCACCTGAAAGGGGATACCGAGATGCTCAGCAGCAATCATCGCGTCATTGCTGTCATCAATCCAGGGACATTCGTTGTTGATTGTAACACTTTCATCATGCCAGTTGCGCATAAAAATGGCCACCACATCATATCCTTCCTGCATCAGCACATGCGCAGCCACAGCAGAATCTACCCCGCCCGATAAGCCAATAACGACACGACCTTTCATGGGCCGAAATTAGAACCCATCGGAGAATGGATAACTGATGTGAATCAGCCAATATGCTCCTGATTTTTTCAAATAAGTAACCTTGTGAGAAGCATGTAGGTAACAAGTGCGCATCAGGTCAGCTATTTTTGTCATTGGCAACCCCAATAGAAATTAGTCGTCATAACCTCGTCCTCTGTGGCAGAAACCAAACATCTTCAGGCACTCATTGATGGCTGTCTCAAAGGAGACAGAAAGTCGCAACAAGCGCTGCATAAGATGTTTTATGGTAAAATGAAGGCCTTGTGTATGAGATACACCAGAGACAACGATCAGGCAATGGACGTAACTCAGGAAGGATTTGTAAAGGTTTTTACCAACCTTGAAAAATACACCGGGGTGGGTTCATTCGAAGGTTGGATGAGAAGGATAATGGTAAATCTGAGTATTGACAGATTCCGCAGATTGAAACATGATTTTGTACTGCTGGGAGAAAATCAGCACTTAGAAGATTGGGAAGAAGAAGATGAAGAAGAGGAAGAAGATGAGATGGATGCCATTTATGACATCAGGCCGGAGCAGATAGTAGATGCCATGCAACAACTATCACCTGCATACCGCACCGTATTCAATTTGTATGTGTACGAAAACTATACACATCAGGACATAGCAGAAGCACTAGGCATAAGCGTAGGAACAAGCAAAAGCAACTACTCCAAAGCCCGGAGAAATATGAAAAAACTCTTACTTAAAGAACTTAAGAAAAAGAATGAGCAAAGTTTTAAAACCGTTTGAAAATCACCTGAAAGAGGTTATGTCAAACTACGAGGCACCTTACGATGTCCGCAGTTGGCAAGACCTCCAGAAAAGAATATCCGGCAAATCAGCCGGCAACAGTGTGTGGCTTGTGGCAGCTTTGGCTACAGTGCTGGTGACGGGTGCCGGTGTTTTTGGCATCTATAAGCAACGATACACGCCATCTTCAGCTCAGGCCAGTCAGTCAGAACCGAGATTCGCCACCTTGTTCTCCGTTTTGAATAGTGATGAAATAACTGACCCCACCACATCAAGCGAATTGGATCAAACTGTAATTTCAAATGCGGGTGCTGCATTAACTGAAATTGCATCAACGTCTGAGAATAATCAGCCGCTTGTATCTGATAATGATACGCAAACACCACCAATCGAAAAATCAGCACAAGCATTATCATCCAATTCTGAGTTGCATTCAGCCTCTAACAATGATGGTTTGGTGAAAGGCAAAAAGATTCAATTCAATAGCAGCGTGTCAGAAGGTTGCACAGGTGTGGAAGTTGACTTTCAGGTAAGCGGCCCAAACAAAGGCAGTTATCTCTGGAACTTTGGTGATGGCAAATACAGCAATGATGTCAATCCAAAACACAAATTCACCAAATCAGGTGTTTATGATGTTTCACTTTCTATAACTGATGATCAGGGCCATATTACAGTAACAACAATGCCCGACTTAGTAACGATACACCCATCGCCTGATGCTTCTTTCGAATGGGATTTTGTAAACGAATCACCTGAATCACCAACAGTAAAAATCATCAACACCAGTGAATACGCAGTGAAGTATGAGTGGAAATTTGCTGACGGTACCACATCCAATCTGGTAAGTCCGGTAAAATCATTTGATGGAAAAGGCAAACACACCGTAGCACTTGAGGTGACCAACGAAAACGGATGCAGCGATGCTACTGTAAAGCAAATAAGCATAAATACAGAATTCAAACTTGGCGAACAAGCCAGCATAACTCCGGGCAAGCAAACTTTCATGCCAGCCTATCTCAAGGAGAACAAACAGAATTTTAAATTGGAGATTTATGATGAAAATGGAGTGAAGGTTTATGAAACCACCAACCGCAAAGAGGGCTGGGATGGCACAATGCCCAACGATACACCAGCTACCGTTGGCTCTTCATTCGAATGGAAAGTAATAATCTACACAGATAATTCAAAAGACAAGAAGTACTTCAACGGTACTCTGACGATTACTCCTTAACCAAAACAAACATTCAAAACTGATGTGTTTGTAAGACCCGAAGACTAAACCACTTCGGGTTTTTTTTTGTTCCAAGTTTGTATCTGTAAAAGCCCTTTGGGGCAACACAACCCTTGCAGGTAGTTTTGCGACTTATCAATCTCATAAGAGGTCTGTCGGGCTGTCACAGTAGAAACACAATTTATCTTTTGACCATACAGCGGTTCACAATACTCCTGTTTACACTCGCCATGGTGTCTCATTGCTCTGGCCAGTTTACTACTGTTCTGGCATCCTCTTCATGTGCCTGTGACGGAGCATTTGTGTTTACCAATCCATCCGCAGGTGTGGCCACCTATACTTTGACAGACCAGGATGGCAACCAATTGAGCCAGCAAACCAATGCGCTGGGCATATTCAACGCTGCCGGACTGTGCCCGCAGATATACCTCGTGGAGGTGAATATGGCTGGCAGCATCGAATACTTTGTCACCAACATTCTCTCGCCTGCACTGGATGCAGGTGATGCCGATGAGGTAACCATTTGCACCACAGATGGTACAGTTCAGTTAAACACCCTGGTGAATGGAATAACAGCAGGCGGAGTATGGACCAATCCTGCCGGAAATACAATAAGTCAGTCGATGAGCGCTGCCACTGCCCTTGCAGGATTGTATGTGTACACCATAATGAATAGCGGATGTGAGGTGACCACTGGCCTTTATATAAACATCAGCACCAATGCAAACGCTGGGCTGAGCACTACCTACGTAATCTGTGACACTTACCAGCCTTTTGAAATGATAGTATTCATGGCCGGAGGACCTGATCTGAATGGTGATTGGTTTGACACAATGGGCAATCCCATGGACGGATGGTTTGACCCGGCTACCATGAACAGCAATAGTTATCTGTATAGTATTGATACCGTACCGGGTTGTGACCCTGTATTTGCTGTAATGACAATAGATGAAAATCAAACACCTGATGCCGGTGTGGATGCCAGTGTGCTTGTTTGTGATGACGGATTGCCATTCGATATGGCGGACTATCTGGGGGGTACACCTGATGCTGGTGGGCAATGGTTCGATTCGAACAACAATCCGGTACCCACCATTTTTAATCCGCTGACAATGCCTGAAGGCATCTACCGTTACCATGTAGATGGGCAGGTACCTTGTTTAGATCACAATGCATACCTCACCATCACATTTACCAATAGCAACCCAAGTGGCACCAATGCAAGTTATTCTGTTTGTGAAAATGGAGGGATCATCAACATGCTTTTCGCACTGGAGGGCAATCCGCAGCCAGGTGGTATATGGACCAACAGCAGCGGCACTGTCGTTGACAACATTTTCAATCCGGCCAATGAGCCTGCCGGTATCTACAACTACTATGTACCCAATGTGGGCTGCCAGCCTTCCAATGCACAACTGACCATCGTGGTGGAAACATTGACCGATGCAGGACCTGACAATGCTCTTACTCTGTGTGAAAATGCTTTAAACTTCAACCTGTGCGGCTTGCTGGGTGCAGGAGCAAATGCAGGCGGAATCTGGACCAATAGTCTGAGCCAAACAGTGACGCCATTGCAAGTATTCAACGTGGCAGGTACTTTCACCTTTACCTATACAGTTACTGGTAATATCTGTCCTGACAATGAAGCGTCATTTGAAATAACAGTGGATGAGCCTGTGATGGCACCTGGGAATACCGCATTCACCATTTGCGAAGATGCCCAGCCTGTGGATCTGAATGATCTGTACTCAATATCCGGGCTTTTATTTACCAATTCCTCAGGCCAGGTGGTCAGCAATGAATTCGACCCGGCTACCAACGCCAGCGCCATTTTTCTGGCTACACTTTCAAGCAACAATACTTGTCCTGATGGTATATCAGAAATAAACATCACAGTAGAAAATTTTGCCTTTGCCAATGGTGCCTTTAGTGTTGATGTATGCAGTTCACTCCAAACCTTCGACCTCAATACAACCAACGCGGCCATCAACTTCGGAAACGGGCAATGGACTGATATGAATGCAATGCCGGTGAGCAATTTGGTATTGCTTGATATTGAAGGACAGGCAGGATTCACGTTTGCATCCGAAGGAGAGCAAATGTGTGCCTCGAGCTTTTGGCATGTCACACTTACCGTATTCGTTCCCAATGAAGCAGGCACGGATACCAGTGTTGTCTTTTGCACCACCGATGATGCGTCAGCTTTAACTGTGCTCATGCCCTCGGCCTCATCAGGCGCAGGTAGCTGGAATTATGAAGGAATACCCTTTACCTCAAGTGTATTCAACCCGCAAACTGACAATGCCGGCACCTATTATTATGAAATACCAGCCAACGGCCCCTGCCCTGCTGATATTGCAGAGTTGGAAGTGGTGCTTCAGAATGGAATTGACTATAGTGCTGGCCCGGATTTGTCTCAGTGCTCCGGCATCAGTCCAATAGCTATTGGTCAGGACAACAATGCCGGGTTTACCTACATCTGGCAACCGGCACAAGACCTGAACGATGCGACTGTGCCATTGCCCCTGCTGAGTATTGAAAACAACACTGCTATACCGATAGAATATGAATACACAGTAATAGTGAGTGATGGTGTATGCCTTGCACACGACACGGTGGTGGTGACACTCTACCCGCTGCCTGTGCCCGGCTTAGCTGATACTTATGAAATGTGCAATGATGACCAGTTAACACTCAGTACCACAGCAACCGGAATGTACCAATGGGAACCGGGAAATTATTTTCCGGATCAGACTGCAGCGGTTCAAATCATTTCGCCTGACGCAGCGGTGAACATTTACCTTACTGTAACCAACAATTGGAATTGTGCAGCCACCGATACTGCTCTGATAACAGTAAACCCGATGCCACAACCTGTATTTGATATAGAAAGCATAGCAGCTTGTCCGCCTGTGTTGGTCGAATTGGCTTTGAGTGCTGCGAGCACGTATTGCGACAACATCACCTGGTTTATTGCAGGCATCGGCACATTCACCGACCCATCAGTGAGTATGAGCCTGAGCACTGCCGGTGTATATAGTGCCACTGTAAACATCAGTACCAATGAAGGCTGCACGGTTTTGCTCCAACCTGATTTTACCATTGAGGTATTTGACCAACCATCAGCCGCATTCACCTGGTCACCTTATTTCCTTACCACCTTAGACGCCACGGCCTACTTCGAAAACATGTCTGACGGAGCTACAGATTATTTCTGGATGTTCATGCACACCGACACATCTACCGCGGAAAATCCTGTATATGAATTCCCGCATGATGAGCCTGCGAACTATGATGTATGCCTGATAGCTAAGAACCAGCATGGCTGCACAGATTCCATTTGCGAAATCATCCACTTGGACAACGAATACATCTTTTACGCGCCCAACACTTTTACGCCCGATGATGATGGAATGAACGATGTATTCATACCAATAATGCAGGGATTTGATGAATCAACTTACAGCTTGCAGGTATTCGACCGCTGGGGTGATAATGTGTTTGCCAGCACCGATGCGGAGCAGCCCTGGACCGGTAATGTGCATGGCGGCAGTTACTACGCGCAGCCCGATGTGTACCTGTGGCAGGTAAAAGTAAAAGACCGCGAGAAGGCTGAATACCGTGTGTTTCAGGGCCACATCACCTTGATTCGTTAGCCATTCACTCAAAGTAAAGTTGAAATCAAAGGTTGTTCATTTTTTAGTGAGCAATGCAACTGACATAGTTTGATTCAAGTCAGGCGCGTGTGATTTTATTTGCCCACGCTCATATCAACAGGCAGATGAATAAATGAAGGAAACCTGCACACCCGCTTTGCGTATCACCCGCCTGCTATTTAATAGAACCAATTGAACCCCACCCCTATCACACGTTTTATCAGTATCTGTTTTGTGCTCATGCTGGCATTGCCATGCGCTGGTCAGGAGCTGAGCGTTGGCGGTGCCGACATCACAGCCTGTGGCGGCTTTCTGGTGGATACCGGTGCCAGCGCTGCGGACTATGGCGCGGGTGAAGACCACACCATCACCATTTGTGCTGAGGCGCCTGAAACTGTTGTGAACCTTTACTGGACAGTGTGCAACCTTGGTGATGGCGATGTGATAGAAATATTTGATGGCAGCAGCACCGCTGACCCGCTCATAGGCACCTACATCAGTGGCGACCTTCAAAGCATAGATATTACCAGCACATTGGACGGATGCCTTACGGTTCACTTTACTTCTGACGGTGCAGATCAAGGCAATTTTGCTGCTGAAATCTCTTGCGGACTTCCATGCCAACGCCCTATCTCGGTTATTACATCGGCTGAAGACCCTATTCCACTGATGATATGCCCGGGCGAGTCTGTTACCTTCGATGCAGGCAGTTCCATTTTTTTCAATGGCACACAGGTGCAAAGCTTCGAGTGGATATTTGATGACGGTACCACCAACACCGCCTCATGGCCCACGGTTACCCACACCTTCAGCGAGCCGGGAGGCTACAAAGTGCAACTGCAATTGGTGGACAACAATGATTGCAACAACAACAATGTGAATGACTACGTAGTGCTGGTGAGCACCTACCCCAACTTCGACCTCATTAGCAACGAAACAGACCTCTGCCAAGGTGGCGAGGCACTATTTGGCATTACCAACATAGCCCAAGACAGCACCTATTATATAGACAGTCTGAACAACTGGATAAGCGACCCATGGGTGGACTTACCCAATGCTGACCTTGGTGGCAATTACTGCATACCTGATGACCAGAGCCAATGCTTCGAAAATGAAATTTCTGTCAGTGCATTTGCATTCAATGCAGTAATTGATCAGGCCACAGACGTAGAGCATTTCTATGTAAACATGGAGCACAGTTTCATGGGCGACTTGGTCATCTCATTCATTTGCCCAACGGGCCAAAGCCTCACAGTGCACCAACAGGGCGGTGGAGGCACCTACCTTGGTGTACCTATTGACGACTTTGGTGGCGATTGCCCGGTGCCGCCCGGTGTGGGTTGGGATTATTGGTGGGCACCCGCTGCCACCAATGGCACTTGGGCTGCCGAAAGTGGGGGCACTTTGGCCAGCGACACTTATCAAAGCGTAGATCCATGGACAGACCTTTATGGCTGCCCGCTGAATGGAACCTGGACCATAGAAATATGTGACATGTGGGGTGCAGATGACGGCAACGTATTCACCTGGGGCGTTCAGTTTGACGAGAGTTTTTATGGCGACCTGCTCACCTTCACTCCAATCTACGGGCCTGACTGCGACAGCACTTATTGGGAAGGGCCGGGCATCATAAGCCAGAGCGAAGGTTGCGATTGGATAAATGTCTTTATTGAAGAAGAAGGCATTTATGAATTCACTTATTACGCCACCAACAATTTTGGCTGCACCTTCGACACCACCATCACTTTAGAGGTAACCGTAGCACCTACCATCAATGCCGGCAACGACATCACATTGGACTGCACCAACCCCAACCAGCAACTGGCAGGGGCATTCAACGGCCCCGTGCCACCGGGCACACAGTTCATCTGGCAATGGACACCCGCCAATCCCTTAGCCAACCCTACGTGGCAATACACCAACTTCACTACCATCAACAGCACTACCACTTTCACCCTCACCGGCTATCCTGTGGGCCAGCCCGGCTGTGCAAGCACCGATGAAGTCACCGTCTTTGTCAATTCGCCATTGGCCATAGATGTAGAAGAAATATACAGCGCCTGCTATGGCGACACCGTGGAGGTGCTTGCTCCCCAAATGCTGGGTGGCTATCCACCTTTCGATATCCACTGGGAAAGTTTTGATGGTGATGTAATAACAGATGACAGCTTCGTGCTGGCTGTATCCGAAAGCATGCAGTACTGTGCCATAGTTACTGACCTGTGCTTAGCCGCAGACACAGCTTGCACCAATGTAACCGCCCACCCCACCGTGCCCGCCTCATTCCAGATAGACGATGCCATAGGCTGCGACCCGCACTATGCACTGATGATGATAGACTACCAGGCCTTTCAGGACATAGCCACCATGACCTGGCACTTTGGCGATGGTGATGATGCCAACACCCTTGCAAGCGCCAACCATGAATACAACCAGGCAGGCACCTACTACCCCTACTTAGATGTAGTGGATGTAAACGGCTGCCATACCTCCGACACTTCCAATGTGCCCGTCATAGTGCATCCAACTCCCTTTGCATCTTTCCATGTAGCTCCTGAAATGGCCATACTGCCAAGTACCGAATTCAAATTTGTAAACACCAGTATAGATGGTGAGGACTATTACTGGACCTTCAGCTTTTATGGTGACAGCCATGCTGCTGATACCACCTTCAGTTTTCCTGATGAGATGGCCACCACTTACCCAGTGTGGCTTTACGTAAGCAACCAATATGGCTGCCAGGACAGCACCTTCAGGCAGGTGATAGTGGAGCAAGCCATAGACGTATATATACCCAACTGCTTCACGCCCGACTATGATGGCATCAACGATGTGTGGCAAATAGCAGGGCGCGGCTTCGAGTACGAAGGTTTCAGCGCACAGGTATTCGACCGCTGGGGCAATGTGGTGTATGAAAGCACCGACCCATATGGTGCATGGACCGGCAGTGTGCAGGGTGGCGGTCACTTTGTGCCCGATGGCGTGTACAACTACCGTGTAGTCATCCGCGACTCGCAAAATGACGTGAACTACAAATACGTAGGCAGCATCACTGTGCTGAGATAACCCGCGCGGGTTTCATTCCACTTCTTCCTTTTTTCAGTTTAGAAAAAAACCGGGGGCTATCCATGCATTGGAAAAAGCATTGCCTTTTTCTGCCATACCCATCCAAACCTTTAGATTCACAGAACCGTGTAAGTACACATATATATAAGAGAAGAAAAGTGGTTGAAAACACCCTTGACATTGCTGAATGAATTTTCACTACGTTTGACCTAATCAATTCACAGAAAAAATTCATGTAGGAGAAAAGAGAGAATTCACATACTCGCGTTGCTATGATACTGTTCGTGTGAAATCGGCAAAATTGAAACAGCAGTAGTAGAAATAAGCAAACAAGCAGACGCGCCCCACGGGCGTGTTCAGCACTTGGTTATTTTTCTACTGGCGTTTGCCGATGCCAACACGAGCATAACTGGTAAGGTTCACGCCCGAGTTATATACACCCTATTCGTTTCTACTGAACCGAAACGAAAAAACTCAAACCAAAACACTTGAACAAAACTGTATGACAAAAACTCAACTACTCGCATAGTATGCACTAAGCAGACAGGCTATGTAACTGAGACCCTGTGCCACGGGTGGCGCAGCCTCGCAGGTCGCACATTCTGCATTTGGTTTTTTTTC
>JBJXFP010000100.1:0-7806 GCA_046155615.1 Flavobacteriales bacterium
AAAGGCGCACTGACTACCAAGCAAGAAAACTTGGACTCAAGAATTGATGCACAACAGAACTTTGAGGTGTAGATTACATGTGGCCCACTTCAGGTGGTATATCATAGAAGGTGGGATGGCGATACACCTTGTCGTTGGCCGGGTCAAAAAGAAAATCTTTGCCATCGGGCGAGCTTGCCGCAATGGCTGAACTTGGCACAACCCAAATGCTGATGCCCTCTTGCCTGCGTGTATATACATCGCGTGCATTGTTGATGGCCATCTGTGCATCGGCTGCATGGAGGCTTCCTACATGCTTGTGAGCCAGTCCGCTTTTGCTGCGTATAAATACTTCGAACAAGGGCCAGTCTTTATTCATTTGAAAATGGAAAATTGAGAATAGAATTGAATGCCAGCGAAGGTAGTTGAGTGTGGCCTGCAACAAAATCAGATTTGATCTGCTCCGACTCTATAGCTTCGTTTTTTTTGGCAGTAGAATAAATTATTGTTACCAGCGCCTGTCACTTCATCAAGGCCCATATTTTCCCGCCCATGAACATCGTAATACTTAGCCGCGATACAAAGCTGTACAGCACAAAACGCTTAGTGGAAGCATGTGAGCAGCGCGGCCACCAGGCCCAGGTGGTGGATCACCTCAAATGCAATCTGGTAATAGAAAAGAAAAACCCGAAGGTGATATACAAAGGGGAAGAACTGAAGGATGTACATGCGATAATTCCGCGCATCGGTGCTTCGGTTACTTTTTATGGAACTGCTGTTGTACGTCAATTTGAGATGATGCATGTATTCAGTGCAGTGGAGTCTCAAGCGCTTGTACGCTCGCGTGATAAGCTGCGTAGTATGCAGATTCTTTCACGTGCTGGTCTTGGCCTTCCCAAAACAGTTTTTACCAATTACTCTAAAGACGTAGATAAAATACTTGCTGAAGTTGGAGGCACACCGGTAATCATAAAATTGCTCGAAGGCACCCAGGGCCTTGGTGTAGTGCTGGCAGAAAACGAGAAAGCTGCTATCAGTGTGATTGAAGCCTTCAACGGATTGAAAGCACGCGTTATCGTTCAGGAATTTATTCGCGAAGCAAAAGGCGCTGACATACGCGCCTTTGTGGTAGATGGTCATGTGGTAGGCGCTATGAAAAGGCAGGCCAAAGAAGGCGAGTTTCGCAGCAATCTGCACCGTGGAGGCTCAGCACAAGTGATAGAGCTTACACCCGAAGAAGAAATAGTGGCCATAAAAGCAGCCAATGCTTTGAAGCTGGGCATAGCCGGTGTGGACATGCTGCAAAGCGAACGCGGCCCTCTCATTATCGAAGTGAACTCATCGCCCGGACTGGAGGGCATAGAGTCGGCCACCGGCAAAGACATAGCTTCTCAAATAGTGAAGTACGTGGAGAAGCATGTGTGATTGGTGAGCACGCCACATGCTTTTTAATTTCAAGAAAAAATTCATATCACATGAAAAAATTCCATCTTGCTATCACAATCCTTTTGGCGACATACACTATTTATGGTCAGTCGGATACCATCAATGCGCTGCCCTATGCGCAAATTATCTTACCAAAAGGCGAGTGGCTTATACCTGCTCCTTCTAATACCAAGTTATTTGAAAGGTTGAAACTGAAGAATCAAACGGACTTCAACTCCGAATTGCGTTTGCGTATCAAGACCAGAACGGAGGAAATAACCTCCATGGCCGCCTTCATGTATCATGACTTGAATTTGGATGATTTGGAACAGGCAAATGATATGGGCATTGAACGAACATTCGAATACACCCATTTACGTGACAGCATTTTCGCAATGGCACTAACCATGAAGCCCACAGAATGTGCAGACCAGGATGAACTCAGGTTTCTGAAAGATGGAATGACCATGCGTGGGGCGTATATAAAACTGAACAACTACACTGTGCTGGCCATAGAAATGGACTACGATGAAATACCAAGCAAAGAGCAATTGACAAATGCCGCATTGTTTATCGATCAGGCAATAACCGGGCTGAGGTTGCTAACTCCGCAACAGGCAGATAGCCTCGCACACTACCCGATAAATGATGAGTATATGAAGTTGATGAAAGAGAAGTACACACGCGCAGCCACCGAAGAGGAACGCAGCGAAATCATATACAAAATGAATTGCATGGACAGCCGCAGTGTACGAGACAATCTGCGCAGCAGCTATGGCAAAGCTTACATGGATTCCATCTATGCATTGAGCGATGCGCAGCTCATTGAAGAGTTGTATTTCAAGAGTAGCTGGAACACAAAAAGCAGTGCTGAATTGATAGCACTGATGGATGACAGCACCACTCAATACACTTATAAAGAGCACCTGCTGCTGAAAGAAAAAGTAAGCAAAACAGTTTATCCGCTTAGTGACTATATGAATGCGAAATGTGGTATTCGCACAGGCAGTGATTTTGAAAGACTAAGTGTGCTGGATGGAAGTATTTCGACCAAGGAACAATATGTGCATGCACTGAAGTTGCTGACACAGCACAACATAAAATTACCGAATAGTCCTTATTCATTTGAACAAAGCACATATATGGAGGCCTTGTCGCAGCAACTGTTCAGTGGGAAATTGCAGGTACTAAAGGTGGAAGAGCAATTGACATCTACCGGTATGTGGCTGTTGCTGACATGTGTTGAGGACACAATGCGAACCAATCATGCAGTGATAGCCACTGTCCATGACAGCGTGTGGAGCTTAGCACAACTCGAATTGCCAGAGATTACGCAGGAATCGGAGCAAACATCGTGGAATATGATTCAAACCAATTGTGATGCTCTACATGTGTTGCACTCAGACAATTCGCAAAACTATTATGTGCATTACTCAGATACTGATGTCACAACGCAACAAGGGTGGTTGACAATAGATACCCACCAAGTTGATACTACTGCATTTATCAAAATTGCCATGGAAAGGCAGGTTTCTTATACAGGTGACAATAATTCAGCTAAGACTGATTGGTATCTGTCAACAATGAAAAAACGAGGCTTGTATGAACACATGATAGACGATTTGCTTCCTCATGCATTGCCCTTTGAAGAATTTTCTGAAAATTATTATGAAACTATTTTCGAAATAACTTCTGGAAAATTTGTTCACGAACACAGGATTTCCAGTTGGCTCCTCACTGAATTAAAACCAACCGACATAGCACATTCAACAAGCCTGAGTATTGGCGATTTGGACCAGGACAGCTTACCTGAGTTGTACCATTATGCACTTAGTAATGGCAAGGTGATATATGCAGAAGTATATAAGCTGACGGATAAGGGAATTGTAAAGTTGAGTAAAGGCAAGGCCCTAAAACTATTGGAGCAGCACAACTTTTATCACTCAGATAGGATTCAATCGTTGTATGGCAATTATCAGAAGTATTCTTATGAGAAGTGAATACAATTTGTCGGAAAAGCCCAGTGGATATGATCACAGCTAACCTGAAAAATTCGCTGGCACGTAAATCCACAATCAAACATTACCCATCACCAACTTACAAAGTCTGCTTCACTTCTACTTCTTCAAATGATTCGATGATGTCTCCTACTTCAATGTTGTTGTACTTGTCAATGTTCAGTCCGCACTCGTAGCCTTTCGCCACATCTTTCACATCGTCTTTGAAACGCTTTAGCGAACCAAGTTCACCGGTGTATATCACAATGCCATCGCGAATAAGGCGCATCTTGTTGGCGCGCACAAGCTTGCCGTCTTGTACATAACAGCCGGCCACGCTGCCCACTTTGGTAATCTTGAACACCTCGCGCACTTCGGCTGTACCGACCACACGTTCTTCAATTTTCATACTCAGCAATCCTTCCATTGCTTCCTTCACTTCCTCTATCGCTTTATAGATTACTGAGTAGAGTTTTATTTGAATCTCTTCATGCTCAGCCAGCTTGCGGGCACTTGCACTTGGCCTCACCTGGAAGCCAATCACAATAGCATCAGAAGCACTTGCAAGCAATACATCGCTTTCACTTATCTGACCCACGCCTTTGTGTATGATGCGTACTTGTATTTTTTCAGTAGAAAGTTTTTGCAGCGAATCGGTAAGAGCCTCAACAGATCCGTCCACGTCACCTTTCACTATCAGGCTAAGCTCTTTGAAGTCGCCAAGAGCTATGCGCCTTCCTATTTCTTCAATGGTGAGGTGCTTCTTGGTACGCAGGCTTTGTTCGCGTTGCAGTTGCTGGCGTTTCAGTGCAATGTTTCGCGCCTCGCGTTCGTCTTCCATTACATGGAATTTATCGCCTGCATTGGGTGCCCCTTCAAAACCGAGCAACTCCACCGGAGTTGCAGGGCCGGCTTCAACCACCTTTTGCCCACGTTCATTAAACATGGCTTTCACGCGGCCACTCCACTGGCCTGCTATGATGGGGTCGCCTACTCGCAGGGTGCCGCCTTCCACCAGTAGGGTGGTTACGTATCCACGTCCTTTGTCCAGAGATGATTCTATCACCGTTCCCACAGCACGTTTCGTGGGGTTGGCTTTCAGTTCGAGGAGTTCTGATTCGAGCAATACTTTGTCAAGCAATGCATCTACATTCAATCCCTTCTTGGCACTGATTTCCTGGCTTTGGAATTTGCCACCCCATTCTTCTACCAATATGTTCATTGCACTCAACTGCTCGCGAATGCGATCGGGTTGCGCATCTGGCTTGTCTATTTTGTTGATGGCAAAAATCATGGGCACACCCGCTGCCTGAGCGTGTGATATGGCCTCTTTGGTTTGCGGCATCACACTATCGTCAGCAGCTACTACTATGATGGCAAGGTCGGTGACTTGTGCACCACGCGCTCTCATGGCTGTAAAGGCTTCGTGACCAGGTGTATCTAAGAAGGTAATCTTACGGCTATCTGCAAGTTGCACACTATATGCGCCTATGTGCTGTGTGATTCCGCCAGCCTCTCCACCTATCACATTGGCTTTGCGCACAAAGTCGAGCAGCGAAGTTTTGCCATGGTCCACATGTCCCATTACGGTTACCACCGGAGGGCGCGATACCATATCTTCAGGATTGTCAGTCTCATCTTCTATGGCTTCACTTACCTCTGAACTTACAAATTGAATCTGATAGCCGAATTCTTCAGCAATGATGTGTATGGTTTCAGCATCAATACGCTGGTTTAGCGAGGCAAATATTCCAAGCTGCATACACGCCTTGATGATCTCAGTTGGTTGCCTGTTCATCATGCTGGCTAATTCACTCACGGTTACAAATTCCGTAAGTTTCAGCACGGTACTTTCTGCCTGCTGCCGTATCATCTCCTCTTCGTTGCGCTTGGCTACGAAGTCGCGTTTGTCTCTTCTGAATTTGCTGGATTTCGATTTGCCCTGACCACCGAGGCGTGCAAGCGTTTCACTTACCTTCTTCTGAATATCGGCTTCGCTCATGCCAACCTTCGGTGCATCTGCCGGCTTGTTGCGCTGCTGCCTGCGGTCTATTTCCTGCTGGCGCTGCACGTCCACCTTGCTCACACGTTTGCGTTTGCGTTTCTCACCGGATTCGCCAGGCTTGGTGTTGTCCGGTTTTTTCTTTTCAGGCTCAACAGGCAGCACTATGTGCCCCATCAATTTAGGCCCGGTTAGCTTTTGAACGTTTACTCGTATCAGTTCCTTTTCTGGCTCGGGTTCAGGTTTCGCCACGGCTGCAGGCTCCGGAGCAGCTAACACAGTTTCTTCGTTTTCTGTTTTTTTCTTGCCCCGGGTAGTTTTCTTTCTTTCTTCTGCTCCAGTTGCCGCTTCAGCTATTGCGTCATCCTTCTTCTTGCGGCCCTTTATTTTAGGTTTTTCAACAGCGTCCAGATCTATTTTTCCTACCACTTTCACCTCACCCGATGTGGCATCTTCCGCGCTCTGAGCTGCGGTTATCTCATCCTTCTTCTTCCGGGTAGTCTTTTTGGGTGCCGCTTCTTCAACTTCGGCTACAGGTTCTATAGTCTTTTTTGCAGCAGATTTTTTGGCTGCGGGTTTGGCTGTTGGCTCAGCCGGTGCAGGCGCTGGCACATCCTTTACTTCTACTTTACGTTTGAATTTGGTGTAGTCAATTTCCTTTTCTACCTCCACCTTTTCGGTTGTCTTACGATTCTTCGCTTCTTCTAAGGTGATGGTGGCGCGCTCCTGCTTGGCTTTGGCAATACCCGCATGCGATTTTTCAGCGGCTGCCTTGTCTGATGCAAACTCTGTAAGCAACATAACATAAGCGTCAGCATCTATTTTGGCCATCGGATTGTCGTCTATCGCTACCTTTTTTCCTTTCAGAAAATCGATGATGGTGTTCTTCGATACGCCCAGCTCAGTGGCTGCTTTACCTAATCTTGATCCTTTAATTTCTGACATAAACTGTAGTTAGTCACAAACTGCGGAAATGGCCATGCGCAGCGGTAGGCATAAAAAGGGCGATATGTCGGCCTGCGCTTACTGCTTCATGGTCTTTTTGCGGAGTTGTGTGCCTTGTAGGGTTTTTTTTGATAAAATGAAATAAAACGGGTCGCAAGGTAGAACTTTTGAACAGGCAGCCGCAAACTGTGTGCACACAGCGCTATAAAACCACAATACCCAATATCAAAAAAGTTATTGCATTGCAAGCAGGTGTGGAACACCAGCATAACGCAAGGTGATGAAACCCTCGGCCAGATGATAGCCTGCCGGGCGGCCCATGGTGAGTGCTCTGCCTTTGAGAAAATCAAAAAAATCTTCCCCACTGATAGGCGTGGCAGGCTCCGTGGTGTATGGGTCGAAAAACTGGCTGCCATAACATTTCAATGCTTCTATTTTTTTCTGCCAGCACTCCGATACATCAATTACAAAGTGTGGCTTTAGAAAGTAATCCTGGATGTATTGATACACGGCCTTCGGCCGCCAGGGGTGTTGTTTTTCTTCCGCCTCATGTGTTTCAATTTTTGTCAGCCCGCTGTAATAGCAGGCTTCGGCCACAAGTTTGGCAGCACGGCCATGGTCAGGATGCCTGTCAGTTGGTGAATTGCAAAGCACCACTTGCGGGCGGTATTTGCGAATCATCATGATTACTGCTCGCAACGAATCCTCATCATGCGTGAAGAAACCATCGCGCAGGCATAAATTTTCGCGTGCAGTAATTCCGAGTACGCGCGATGCGTTAGCAGCCTCTTCGCGCCTGAGTGCTGCGCTGCCACGGCTACCCAGCTCGCCCTGAGTGAGGTCTATGATGCCCACACGCTGCCCCATCGATGTGCTCTTGTATAACGTGCCTCCAGCGCTTATCTCAACATCGTCAGGGTGGGCCGCAAAGGCGAGTATGTCTAGTGGTGGTTGCATGCGATTCAGAACAATGTTGATTGTGTAAGCCATGCAAGTATATCAGCATGAAAAGGATCAGCAGCAGGTGAAATGCTTTTTACAAGAAGGCCGTTTTCATCAACCAATATTTTCTGAAAATTCCAGGTGATGCGAATGTCTGTTTTTCCGTTCAGGTTCTTACTGGCAATCCAGCTATATACCTCACATGTATTGTCCCCAGTAACGCGTACTTTTTGCATAAGCGGAAAAGTGATGCCGTAGTTTACCGTGCAGAATTTGGCTATGTCATTGTCACTGTCAGGTTCCTGCTGGCCAAAATCGTTGCTGGGAAAGGCGAGAATTTCTAATCCCTGTTTTTTATACGCTTCATACAATTCTTGGAGCTGGACATACTGCGGAGTGAAACCACAAAGGCTTGCCGTATTTACCAACATCACTTTGCGTCCCTTAAGGCTGCTCATATGAAAGGGTTGACCGTTGTTGGCAATGGCTTGCAAATCGTAAAAACTTTTCATTGCC
>JBJXFP010000102.1:0-5420 GCA_046155615.1 Flavobacteriales bacterium
CCTCTTTTTCTTCATTGCACTACTCTGCACCATCACCGCTTTCGCTCAAGATGGTGACACTACCATCATTCAGACATTTACACATGCTGCGCAAAACAATCCGACTACTGCGTATGAATCCCCCGGCAGGCGTTGGTTCAATTTTCCGCCCGCTGACAATGGTGTGGACTATCAAAAGATACTCATGTACTACAAC
Source organism: Flavobacteriales bacterium (assembly GCA_046155615.1). Taxonomy (GTDB): domain Bacteria; phylum Bacteroidota; class Bacteroidia; order Flavobacteriales_D; family Sanyastnellaceae; genus JANNVZ01. The sequence continues at coordinate 197 of JBJXFP010000102.1, forward strand.
CTGAAGTGCTTTGAAGACGGCACTGCGGGCAACCTCGGCTTCCCCTGTGGCGAGTGGGATTATCTTACCTACACCTACCTCTTTCAGCACACCGGCCTGTTAGACAGTTTGCTGGCCACCCATCCCACCTACCTCATCAACAACCAGGACTTTGATGCTGCGGCCCTCACCTCGCAGGGCGCATCCATTACTCACCAATACCAAGAGCCTTATGTGCAATTAGTCGAGACCCTGAACGAAGCCATGCTGGAGACCCAAGGCGATGCCATATATATAGCAGGGCCGCTTACCACCAACAACCTGCAGCGCACCCAATACCTCTACCGTGCGGAGGAGCTTACCTCCGGTGCCTTTCTGGCCAGCGAACCAATTCAGAAAATAGCGTTCGACTTCACGGGTGTTGCCGCCTCGTTTCAATTCATGAAAATAAAAATGGCCCTCACCACCATGACCGAGTTGATGGCAATAGCCACCACACCCACATTCACCGAGGTGTATAGCAATGATGTCATTATTGATGGCACTGGCTGGCAAGAATTCTTTCTGGAAACACCCTTCCTGTGGGACGGTGTCTCTAATCTCATCATAGACATCAGCTACACTAACGCAGCACCGCAGGCCAATGCCCCGCAGATCGCCTCTATAGAATACAACTACCCGTGCATGAGTGCCCTTACCGCACAAGACAATTACATCCGCATGGACTGGCAGGACGAAGTGAAAGTGCCCGCAGAAGCATTCGCCAATGTGAATGAAGAGATCTCGATCATGTTTTGGAACTATGGCACTGCCGATGCACAGCCCCAAGACGGTACTGCCTTCGAGGCGCGTGGTGCACAAAACCAACGCATACTCAATGTGCACCTGCCATGGAGCAATGGCCGCATCTATTGGGATGCCGGCAACAATGGCGGATATGACCGCATAGACAAAGCCGCTGCCACTGCCGACTACGAAGGCAAGTGGAACCACTGGTGTTTTACCAAGAATACCGCCACAGGCAGCATGAAGATGTATAAGAACGGAGTGCTGTGGCACACCGGCACCAACATGGACAATACTATGCAGGGCATTACAGAGTTTAGTCTTGGTGGCGCAGTAACATGGGACAATTTCTACCGTGGCAGCTTCGATGAGTTCGCTGTCTTCAATGTGGAGTTAGATGAAAGCACCATAGCGTCATGGATGAATCAGGACCTCAATGTCAGCCATCCTTATTGGAGCAATCTGCAAGTCTATTATCCTTTCAATAACCAGGATGGTGAGCAGATAATGGACGCAAGCGGAAACAATCATCATGGTTGGGTCCATGGCAACGCAGCGCGCATTGCTTATCGTGGCGAAGACCTTTGGCGCAACAGCGGTGGCGATTATTTCAAACCCAAGACACAATTCTTCAACAATGGAGAATATGTTACCTCTATACAAACCACCGCAGGTGAGTGGATAGAAATGATTCCTCCTGTGTCCATCGTGCAGTATGAGGAAGTAAACAACACACCCGCAGTCATCTCCGTGCAATATGATTGGTATGAGCAAAACAGTTTCACCATCACAGCCGATGGCGATACAATCAATGAAGTGTTGAACGAAGAAGAATACGCACTCAACAACACCGACTTCAGCTATTACCAGGCACCGTTCGAGGTAGTGAATCGGTATGAGTTAAATCGTTTCATCACCATGTATGGAATACAATTGGACCTTGGGGATGAAGGTTGGACATGGGTAACAGATGTAACCGATTGGGCGCCTCTCCTGCGCGACTCTGTGGAACTGGAGGCAGGCAACTGGCAGGAACTGCTCGATATGAAATTCGTCTTTATAGAAGGCACTCCCGCACGCGATGTGCTAAGGGTAGAAAAGGTGTGGGACACCAACCTCGGCCTCAACAACTTTGACAACGTAGTAGTAGATAAAGAAATAGAAAAGCTCCCCGGTGAAGAAGCATGGAAATTAGTAACCACTAACACAGGCCACGGCTTCGGGGCCGATGCCAACAACTGCGGAGAGTTTTGCAGCAACATACAAAAGATAGAAGTCAACGACCAGCAACAATGGCAATGGGACATCCTACAGGAGTGCGCCACCAATCCGCTCTATCCCCAAGGCGGCACATGGATATATGATCGCGCAGGATGGTGCCCGGGCATGAATAGCACCACCAAAGAATTTGAATTAACACCGCACGTTGGTGATGGTGATTCATTTACTGTTGATTACAACATAGAATATGATCCTTATGGCAACTACGTCTTCTTCGGCACATTGATAGGCTATGGTCCAATGCACCACGCCCATGATCCGGAGATAGATATGATAACTGCACCCAGCGATTGGAAAATACACAGCCGCTGGAATCCGATGTGCGACAATCCGCGATTCATACTTCGCAACAAAGGCAGCGAGCCACTGACTGATTTGAACATCTACTTCGGAGTGGTAGGTGGCGTGCAACAAAGCTTTCATTGGACAGGCAGCATAGCACCCCTTGCCAGTGAGGAAATAACTCTGCAATGCAACGACCCGCTCCTGTGGCAGGGCGATGATGAAGAACTATTGACCTTCTACGTTCAACTCGGCCTGAGCACCGATGGTGCAGACGAAAACAATAGTAACAACTACGCTACAAGCACTTTCACACGCCCGCCTATTTATCAGTACACCGATTTGGATGACAATCGCCTCATCGTCTTACTGAAAACAAACGATGCTTATTGGCAAAGCTCCTACACACTCTGGGACATCAACGGCAATGTGATTTTCAGTCGCGATGACTTCAATGCTGCTAACACGACTTATCGTGACACACTGCAACTGAACGAAGGCTGTTATCGCTTTCAAGTGAGAGACAGCGGGGAAGATGGGCTTTCATTTTTCGCCAATGACGATGGCAATGGCTTTTGCAAATTGGACAAAGTTCAGAGTTTAGATTTCAAAGTATTCGACCCTGACTTTGGTAAAGAGGCTGACCAATATTTCTACTTCAAAACCAACTTAGTGGGTGTGGATGAAGTAAGTAATGCTGCAACCTCATTGCAGGTTTATCCAAACCCTGCCAGCGATGCATGCACAGTAAACACCACCGGTTTTGGACAAAAGATGACATACAAACTCTACAACGCAAGTGGTGAATTGGTGATGACCAAACAGAGAAACACCTACAGCGCAAGCGACCAATGGCAACTCGACATACAGGCGCTGCGTGCCGGACTCTACACCTTAGTGGCGAGTGATGAGGTGAAGGTTTGTACGGTAAGGGTGGTGGTGAGGTGAGGTGTTTGAAGATGTTGAACCCCTTCGGGGTTCTGCTCTGTTCCGAGTCGTTACCGTGGGTTGCACCCACGGTTATTATTGTTCAACCCCTTCGGGGTTTGGCCTCGACAAGGATTCGAACAACATTAGTGGGTAGGTAATGCAGGGAGCAACGCGGGCTTTAGCACGTGGATACAGAGCACATTCAACTAATGACTGTGAAGATTCAAATACAGGGCAACGTGATACAATTACACACCGATACATTCTAAATAATCACTGATACACTCTGAACACACAACGAGACATCGTAAATAAACAATGAAATGAGTTGTATTTCCACCGAAATACTCTAATGTATGTCTGTGCTTATCTAATTTATCAATGACACATTGTAAATTACCAATGAAACATCATCAATTCACAACGATACATTTGAATAACACAATGTGAAGTAGTGAATACACATAAACAAGCAGGAAAAACACATATTCAAGACAATATTTAACCGCGTGATTTAGTTATTGCAACTGAATAACCAATCGATACACACGACCATCATGCTACATCTGAACACGACATACCTGGCGCAAAAAGGAAAGCCGAGGGTGATACTGACCAAGGCGGGCGCATCGAATACTACATCGGCCAACCTGGTGAGGCGCGCCATCAGATCGTTTGACCTGCGGCTGCTGACCAAGCTGTGCATAGAACTGAATTGTACGCCAAACGACTTGCTGACATACACGCCATCGGCACATGTGAAATTGCCAGAAAATCACCCGCTGAACGCGCTGCTGCCGAAGGAGCAGGTGAATATCATAGCATCATTGGGGACGCTGACTACGGAGCAAATACAACAGATTCAGCAAATAATAAAACCTGATAAATAAAAGCCACCACTATGCACGCACCCCTACGTCCAGCCACTACACCGATACCACCGAGCGAACTGATACTGCGCGCTGATGGCAGCCTGTATCACCTTGGCATCACGCCTGATCAGCTTGCGCAAAAAATTATCATAGTGGGCGACCCTGAGCGTGTGCCACTGATCAGTGCGCTTTTCAACACAGTGGAGCACCGCATACACAACCGCGAGTTTGTGATTCACACCGGTTTTTTTGATGAAAAGAGAATAAGTATAGTGAGCACAGGTATAGGTGTGGACAACATAGATATAGTGCTGAATGAATTAGATGCAGCGGTGAATATTGACCTAGGCACACGCCTGCCGAAGGCCGAACACACCACCTTAGAAATAGTGCGCATTGGCACCAGCGGCACCTTGCATGCGCACATTCCGGTGGGCAGCTTTGTTGCTTCGGCCATGGCTTTCGCCTTAGATGGCGTGCCTTACAGTTATTCTCCAGTTTTTTCTGATGAAGAAAAAAACCTGATGCATGAACTGCGCGGGCAATTCCCTCATCTTGCCGGCCACAGCGGCCTTTATGCCACCACAGCCGACCCCTCTTTGCTGCAGCGCATAGCCCACGACAGCATACAAGGCATCACGGCCACGGCCAACGGATTCTACGGCCCGCAGGGGCGCAGCCTGCGCCTGCTCAGCAACATGGAGCAAAACATAGATGCATACGCCAGCTTCCAACACATGGGCCTGCACATTACTAACTTCGAAATGGAGTGCTCTGGCATCTACGCCCTGGCCGCCATGCTTGGCCACAGGGCCACTACAGTCTGTGCCATCTTAGCTAACCGTGCCACAAAAGAATTTCACAACAACCCGTCAGCAAGTGTGCAAAGCCTTATACAGCAAGTGCTGGCGCGATTTTGAATACAGCAGTGTGTACAAGCAACTGAAACCTGCAGCGGCAGGGCACCAGTACAAAATAGTTTTGGGTGTATCAAAAACATATGCAACGCATCAGCAACCCAAGCTACATGAGCGAAATACACGCCCTCATATCACTGATAGAAGACCCGGACGAAAACATCTACAACCAGGTGC
>JBJXFP010000106.1:0-36653 GCA_046155615.1 Flavobacteriales bacterium
TGCGCATATCAGGGTAATCTTCTTCTGTTATATAGTTGCTGCGTTGGCCACGCAGAAATAGCGTGGGAGTGTTCACCACCGTGTGCGGCAGGGCCAGGGTGGTTTCCAATCTTTGGTTGTACAAGGCTTCGAGGTTGAATCGCCATGCCAACTGATCAGGTTCTTTCCAGTACAGATTTTTGAGTAGAAATTGCCTTGTGCTTTCTTCAGCTACGAAGGGCTTTAGTTTTTCTTCTGATGCATTGCGACTGGTACAGTGTTGCACATCAGCAGCCATCAGGCCTGCAAATATTTCTTCGTGTAGGGGCTTGTATGCTTTGATGCCCATATCCACCACCACTAATTTTTGCAGGAATTCGGGAAAAATTTGTGCAAAGCGCATGGCAGTTTTGCCGCCCATGCTGTGGCCCAATATGTATGGATGCCTAATGTCTTCAGCCTCTATCAACTCATGCAGGTCCTGCGCAAGTTCATCGTAAGTGTGCACGGGGTGGTGTGGCGAGTGGCCATGGTTGCGCTGGTCTATGATGTAAACTTGAAAATGCGCTGCCCATGCTTTTGCATGACTCAGCCAATTGTCGCTGCTGCCAAGCAAGCCATGTAATAGGAGCAAGGGCCGGCCTTCGCCAAAATGTTTGAAGTAAAGTTTCATCAACTGTTGAGTTGGTGTTTGTACATGCTTACCACATTGGCAAGGCCCAGATAGAGCGCATCGCTGACAAGGGCGTGGCCAATGCTCACCTCGTGCAGTGGCTGTACTTGCTGCGCAAAAAAGCGGAGGTTTTGCAGTGACAGGTCGTGGCCCGCATTGATACCCAGTCCGAGCCTGGCGGCATACGCTGCGGCCTTTGTATAGGGTGCCACAGCCTCTTCTTTGTTGCTTGCAAAAGCAGCGGCAAAGGCTTCAGTATATAGCTCGATGCGATCAGCGCCTGTTTCTGCAGCGGCATCTACCATGGCCACATCGGGCGCCAGAAATAGTGATGTGCGGATGCCGTTTTTTTTCAGCGTGCTGATAATTTCAGTGAGCATCTGCATGTGTGCAATCACATTCCAGCCTGCATTGCTGGTGAGCACACCGGGCGGGTCGGGCACCAGTGTGGCCTGGGCGGGTTTTATCTCCAGCACTAATTGCATGTACTGTTCATCGGGGTAGCCCTCTATGTTGAATTCGGTGGTGAGCACCCGTTTCAATTCGCGCACATCGCTGTGGCGTATGTGGCGGCCATCGGGCCGAGGATGCACGGTGATGCCATCAGCACCAAAGCGTTCAATATCGAGGGCGACCTTCACCACATCAGGCACATTGCCACCGCGTGCATTGCGCAGGGTAGCTATTTTGTTGATATTCACACTCAGTTTTGTCATCTGTTTTTTTTGTCTTGGTAAAGAGGTGTGCTGTCAGCCATGGATGGTTTCTGACTTGCCGTATTTGGTCATCAGTGTGGCTTCGAAGTCTAAGAATTGTTGCCACCTTTTTTCCACGTCAATGCTACCGGCACGGCTGCGGGCAAAGGTGATGAAGGTGGTGTAATGTTCCGCTTCGCTCTCCATCAGCGAGCGGTAGAAGGTGCGCAGATCTTCATCGCGTATTTCCTCGGAGAGTATGCGGAAGCGCTCGCAACTGCGTGCTTCTATCATGGCAGCAAACAACATGCGGTCTACAAATTGTTGTTCGCGGCTTCCACCCTTCATGATGAAGGCAGCGAGGTCGTTTACATAATCGTCCTTTTGCATGTGGCCCAGTTTCATTCCTCGTTTTTTCAGTTCATCTATCACCATGGCAAAGTGTTCCATCTCCTCGCGGTGTATGCGCAGCATCTCCTGCACCACATCATCATAGTCCGGAAATCTTGTGATGCAACTGATGGCATTGCTTGCAGCTTTTTGTTCGCACCAGGCATGGTCGGTCAGTATTTCCTCAATGTTTTTCTCTACCACATTTTTCCAGCGCGGGTCGGTGGGTAGCTTTAGTCCGAGCATTACTTTTTGTTGACTCATGAGTGTATGTTTTTTTTCATCACAAAAAAATGGGGTGAAAAGCGGGCCGCGAAGTTGAATGACAAAACGCCATGGAGCTTTGGCTGAAATGGCTGATTCCTACCGAAGCCTGAGGCAGCATTTGCACTGTGATTGGAATGGTCTAAAACTTTTACCTTGCAACGAAATTTTTAGCATAAGTAAACTATGAGCATGAAAGCGAACATACTGGTGGTGGAAGATGAAGGGCTGATACGCAAAGACATCGTGAACTACCTGACCAAGCTGAAGTACAACGTGGTGGGCGAAACAGACAACGGCCCGAAAGCCATAGATATGGCACTGGAGCTAAAGCCTGACGTTATCATGTTCGACATACACCTGAAGGGTGATATGACGGGCATTGAGGCTGCAAAAAAAATAAGGGAGGAGTTGGATGTTGTAGTGATCTACATCACCGGTTATTCTGATGATACTACTTTGGAAAGTGCCAAAGGCTCTGAGCCTGATGGCTATGTGCTGAAGCCGCTCAAAGAGTTTGATCTGAAGGCAGCCATCGAGCTGGCATTGGACAAGCACAGCAAACAACAAGTGACCAAGGCAGAATTGGCCTTGCTGCGCTCACTCACAAGTTTCAAATCATCAGCCGAATTTCTTTTTGTAAAACACACAGGAAAATTCATTCGCCTGCAATCGGACGAGGTGTACTATGTAGAGGCGCTTAAAGATTATGTGCAGGTGCACACCTTGCTACAGCGCTACACCATACATGCTACTATGAAGGATGTAGAACGCAAGCTGGCCAAAACAAAATTTCAGCGTGTGCATCGCTCATACATTGTGAATATGGACAAGGTGGCGGCCATTCAGGGTACTGACATCACCATAGAAGGTTTGAACAGAACCATACCCATTGGCAACTTGTACAAAGACGAATTCAGCGAGCGCATCAACGTGTTGTGATATGCAGTGCCCCGATGAGTGTATGGTTTTTCGTGCCGGACTATCTTGCTACATCATTTGCCCGGTTTACCCTGCAGCACTTTGGTCACTCTGCCGTTTTCGTACTCCTGCTTGAGTTTCAGTTTTCCGGTGCGCTCATCGTAGCTGGTGTATAGCCCGTCTAATTTGTTGTTTTTGTAATTGCTCTCTTCAAGCACACGTCCCTGTTCGTTGTACACCACACTCTTGCCATTCAGCTTGCCCTCATCGTAGGTGCAGCTTCGCATCATTACTCCAAAAGGGAAGTAGTATTCCCACTTGCCATGTGGTTTGCCATTTTTATAACTTCCTTTTGCTATCAGCTTGCCTGTTTCATTGTATTGTTCTGATGGGCCGTCTAATTGGCCTTCGTTGTTGTAGGTCTCCGTTTTTTCTTTCAGCCCTTTGTCGCTCCAGTGGTTCCATTCTCCGGTTTTGATGTCGCCTGTTTGTTGCGTGTTGGTAGAGTCGGGCATCTGGTATATCTCTTTCCACTTTTGAGCATTTGCGTTGTTGGTGCGGCTGATGGCCCACTGGCCTGTGTACATTCGAATGCCGTTCGGATAAAAACCTTCCCACTTGCCATTCATTTTTCCTTCGGTGTAGTGGCCAATGTCTTTGGGGTTGTTGTTTTCATAATAGCTTTTCCACTCACCTTCTTCAAGGTCATTTTTGAAACTGCCTTCCATCATCACTTGTCCGTTTTCGAACCAATAGGTCCACTGCCCATCTTTTTTGTTGTCCTTGTAATTGCCCTCCTTCCACTTCTCCCCTGTGTAGAATTGATAGTTCCACTGGCCATTCATTCTACCCTCGATGTAGTTGCCCCAATAGTGTTTATTTCCATTGCCGTAGTAGAAAATCCAAGGGCCGTGTTGTATATCACTTTTGAAATCACCTTCCATATCCACAGCACCGCTTTCCAAATTCCAAACCCAGTGACCTTCTTTTTTTCCACCTGAATAATCACCCTTCGCACTCACAATGCCATTGGTAAAGTATTCTGCAAATTGGCCATGCAATTGTCCTGAGCTGTAGTTGGCTATGTGTTTTAGTTTTCCGGTGGGAAAGTTTTCAGTCCACTCACCATCCTCTTTGCCGTGGCTGTAGCTGCCCTTCACCTTCACACTGCCGCCAGAGTAAAATTCGCCATATACACCATGCAGCAATCCACCTTCGTAGCTGCTTGTTTTTTTTATTCTTCCGCTTTCAAATTTTTCTTCTGCCTTGCCATTGCCGCTCGTTACACAAGCCTTGCCCGGTGCCGTGTACAAGCTCCACAGCAAAGTGTGTTGCTCGGTGTATTCTTCCACCATCAGTGTGTCGCCTTTGGGGAAGTAGTAGTTCCAACGGCCTGTTTTTTTTCCTTTGGTATAGTGGCCTTCTTCTACCATCACGCCTTCGGCAGAGTATGTTTTCTGCAGGCTGTCTTGTAAGTCATTCTTAAAATATCCCTCCACCATCAGCTTCCCGTTAGGATGATAGCGCATCACCTGACCGTGCAGTTTTCCTTTTTTGTAATTGGCCGCTTCCTTGAGTGTGCCATCTTCGTAGAAGTATTGCCACAGGCTGTCTTCGAAGCCCTCCAGATATATGCCCTGGCTCCGAACTTTTCCATTGGCGTGATGGTCTTTGAATTTTTGTATTTGGCCACTGGCCAATGCCGGCAGCAGCAGTATTGCTAGAGTTGTCCTGATATTCATAAGGCAGATGGCGCTTGGTGAGAACTACCGAGGTAAAACTATTTGTTGTGTGTCACTCACATGGAATCATGTACAGTCCATTACGAACAAAAGCAGGTGAAGCAAATCATTCGGCCAAAGCCTGAATTTTTTTCTGAATACATCCACAGTTACAACGGATCATTTGTAAAATATTTTTCTACTTTTGAAATCCCTAAGAAAAGTTGCTGGTATCGAAATACAGCACACACGAAACACTCAAACAGAAAGGAGCAAAGGATATGTTGGCGTTACCCGAAATAGAAAAGGCGATCAAAGAAATAACTGAAAGCTTCGAAGGAAGCTTTTCGATGAAGACACCTGCAGGCAAGTATTTTTATGTAAGCGACTATTGGCTTGCAGCCTTGCACCTGCAGCGCGATGCAGTAATTGGTAAAACGGATGCTGAAATATTTACCGGGCCACAGGCAGATGCTGCGCGCGAAACTGATCTTGAGGCCATAGAAACAAAACACCCCATTGAGTATGTGAAAGAGTTGGTGCATAATGATATCACCATTCGCTACATTGCTATCAAGTGGGCATTCATTCTGCCGCATGGCATGCCTTTCTGCATTTGCACCTTGGCCGACTTTGTGGAGCACAAAGGACGTGTGTTTGCACAGAAAGAAAAAATTGACGAGTACCTGCACGTGATGTCGCTTGTGGGGGAGGATTGAATTTGTTTTAATCAGCCAGCTCAAAAAGGCCTTTTCGCAAGTGCAACGCTCGTTTCATCTAATTCACGAAAAAATTCACGAAGGAAAAAAGAAGCCACTGCGATTGCAGTGGCTTTTTATGCTCCCCAGCCTGGACTTGAACCAGGGACCCCATGATTAACAGTCATGTGCTCTAACCAACTGAGCTACTGAGGAATTTTGAGAGAAATGGAAACCATCTTCTTTCAAAATCGCTCGTTTGCCTGAGTATTTCCAAATTGTAGATTTGAAAATAGAACACCGAAATTTCAAAGAGGCCTTTTTTCAAAAGGGGTGCAATATTACACGGCCCGCGTGGTGACACAATATCTTCGCGAAAAAATCTTTGCCTTATGAATCTGGTTGCTGTCGGTACTGTTGCCTTCGACTCTATAGAAACCCCCTTTGCAAAACAAGACCACGTGATAGGAGGGGCCGCTACATACATCACTTTGGCAGCATCGCACTTCATACCCAGTTGCGGACTGGTGTCGGTAGTTGGTGATGACTTCCCTGAGGATTTCCTGAACACCATGACAGCAAGGGGCATTGATCAGCAAGGACTTCAAGTAAAACAGGGCGAAAAATCCTTCTACTGGTCGGGCAAATACCATTACGACCTGAACTCACGCGATTCATTAGTTACTGATTTGAATGTGTTGGCCACCTTCGATCCGGTGATACCGGATGCATACAAAACTTGCGACTTTCTGATGTTGGGCAATCTGGCGCCTGGCGTGCAAATGCGTGTGCTCGATCAGCTCAGCGCAAGGCCCAAATTGGTGGTGATGGACACCATGAATTTTTGGATGGACATAGCCTGGGATGATTTGATGAAGGTGATAGCCCGTGTGGATGTACTTACCATCAATGATCAGGAGGCAAGGCAGCTTACCAAAGAATATTCGCTGGTGAAAGCGGCAAAAAAAATCCTGCCGATGGGCCCACAATACCTGATAATAAAAAAAGGCGAAAACGGTGCGCTGCTGTTCGATGAGCACAATGTATTCTTCGCTCCCGCCCTGCCGCTGGAGGAAGTAGTGGACCCAACTGGCGCTGGCGACACCTTTGCCGGAGGCTTTATCGGCTATCTGGCGCAGTCGCAAAATATTTCGTTCGAAAACATGAAGCGTGCAGTGATTGTGGGTTCGGCCATGGCCTCGTTCACTTGCGAAAAATTTGGGCCTGATCGCTTGGTTGATCTCACACGTGATGAGATAAATGATCGCATCGAACAATTTGTGGCGCTCACCGAGTTTGAGATTGTAATGGAGGAATAACCTATTGATAAAATTGTGCCGGCATTACAACAAACACCCGCTGCCAACGTTTAAGCAGTATGATGAAAGAGACTTGCTGTTTGCACCTCATCTTTTTGCTGACCGCTGCCAGTTGCATGGGGCAGCGTGGCCGCCAGATGGAGCCCATATTCACTCAGGGCACAGCATACCGCAACACAGGCTGGTTCATTTCGCTCGGCATTACTTACATGCTGCCCGAATATTTCCGAAGGAACGAAACCGGATACTTGCCCGGCAACGAGAGCGCAGACACGCTATACACAGGGCTTTACAAACGCAACGGACGCATAGGCATTTATGCTGAAGCGGGGCGCCATCATTTTTTCGAAGATTCATACTTGCTCGACCACATCGACTACGGTATACACTTCAAAAAGCTCACGGGCCGAGAAAGATTTGATGGCCATACAAGAAGCGGAGAGGTGCTTGTGCCGGTGCAGAGTTCGGGCATTTTCAAAGAGAGTTTTGTGGGTGCATTTTGCAACGCGAGCAACATCATACAGGTAAAACCGAAACTTTGGATACAGAACTCGATAGGTGCCAATGTGGACTTGCGGGTGATAAGCAACCGAAGTATCAGCAACGATAGCTACGGAGCGCAGATGCACTATGCAGGCCCCTTCATGGCACAACTGCATTACAAAATTGGATTCGGATGGAAACCGGAACCGGGTATATACATTATGCCTATGCTGGAAACACCGCTTCTTACAGCCTATCCGTGGGACGGAGGCAAAAGCACCATGCAATACTTCAGCGGGCGGTACCGCCCATTGATACTTACGCTGCGCATTCAATGGCTGAGCGAACACAAAGGCAGAAGTTGTGATGCCAAACCCGGCACAGTGGACCACACTACATTGGACAAAGAAAATCCGGGCAAACACAAACACGATGGCCTTTGGGGACCTGAAAGCAAGCAGATGAAACGTGCGAAGAAGAAGCAGGACGACAACAAAGGGTTATTCAGATCCAGAAAGAAGGACAAAGATTAGACGACCTCGATTGTCTTATCGCGGTTGGTAGTAAACTCACCTATGCACTTGTCGCCAATACCCTGCAAGCCAAACTCAGAAACAATCTTCAAGTATTCATCAACGGAATCGGGCTTGACGGCCACAAGCAAGCCACCACTGGTTTGCGGATCGCAAAGCGAATAGAGCTGCTGCGCACTGAGCGTATTGCAACTTGCTGAAAAGGCAGCGAAGTTTTTCATCGTCATGTCGGGGTAAATCATTTGTTCGGTATAGTAAGCAAGGCCGGACAGGACAGGAATGGATTGAAAATTCAATGTGGCGCTAAGTCTTCCGCCATCACACATTTCAATCAAATGGCCAATCAAGCCAAAGCCCGTAACATCCGTGAGCGCTGTGATGCCGGGGAGTGTGCCTAAGGCAGTGCCTGCCTTGTTGAGCGCATACATCTGGCTGAGTGCTGCTTCAAAATCTGCTTCGCGCACTACTCCACGTTTGTGTGCAGTGGTAATGATGCCAAAACCAAGGGGCTTGGTGAGGTATAGTAAATCTCCGGCATTTGCAGTGTTGTTTCGCTTCAGGTTTTGGCTATTCACAAAGCCATTTGCCGCGAGGCCAAAAATAGGTTCTACACTGTTAATGCTATGCCCGCCCGCCAATGTGATGCCTGCCATACGGCAGGTAAATCTGGCTCCCTCCAGCACTTGCCTTGCGAGCGATGCAGGCAGCCTGTCCACCGGCCAGCCAAGTATGGCCAGAGCAGTAAGTGGAAATCCGCCCATGGCGTAGATATCACTCAAGGCATTGGCTGCAGCAATTTTCCCGAACTGATAAGCATTATCTACCACGGGCATGAAAAAGTCCGTGGTGCTTACCAAACATTTGTCGCCATTCAATTGAAATACGGAAGCATCGTCATGACTTTCGTTGCCCACCAACAGGCGCGGGTCTGTAGGCAACACCTCGGTGTTTTGCAAAATTTCGCGCAGGGTAGCTGGCGAAATCTTGCAGCCACACCCGCTTCCCCGGCTGTATTGTGTAAGCCTTACTTCGTTCGGGTCATTCATTTTGCGATTGCTAATATTTTTAGTGCTATCGAATGCATTTTTTTTTCATTGCCGGTATTCAGCACTTTGAGTTTTGATAGTTCACGAAGGCTAAGGCCATACAAATAGGTTTTGTCGTAATATTTGAAAAGTATTCGCACCCATTCTCGAAAGTTGTCCTCTGCAAGCCATTGGGTGGCGAGCTTCACCTGATCGTAACCCATTTTTTTGCTAATCAATTGCGTTTTTTCATCCAGCAGCGCCTTGTCGAAGTGGCTGTATTCGTTCAGTATGCGTTGGATCCTCAAATCTTCATCACGTTCGAGCACTATGGTGGGGGAGGTGCACATGTTTTCGTAAACACCATCCGGTATTTTTACTTTACCAATAGAGCGACTTTCACTTTCAAGCCAAATTTGTTTTTCAGAGAATGAATGAAGTTGCAGAGCCAGCATATTTTCGAAATGTTCACAGCTCGGTTGTTCTCCCATTCCAAGTCCGCCAAATGCAGAGCCTTTGTGTGAGGCAAGAGCCTCAAGGTCAATCACTGCCTGCCCCATTTCCTGCATGCACAGCAATACTTCGGTTTTACCTACGCCTGTTTTACCTGCGAGAATGATGAGGCGGTGTGGGATTCTGAACTCATCAAGTACTAATTTTCTGAATGCCTTATAGCCGCCATGCAGACGGGACACGCGGCAACCTGAAGTGTGAAGCAGCCATTGCATCACTGTGCTGCGAAGTCCGCCACGCCAGCAATAAACCAACATGTCACCATTGCCTGCGAGTGCTCTGGCCTGATCGATGAATGATGCAAAACGATGGCCCACCAATTCGAAACCTTTGCGTACCGCAGCATGATTGCCCTCTTGTTTGTAAGTAATGCCAACCATATGTCGCTCTTCATTGTTAAGCAGGGGCAGGTTCACCGCACCGGGCACATGGCCTTGCTTGTATTCGCCCGGGCTGCGCACGTCCAATATCAGGCTATATGTGCCTGCATTGAGTTGTTGTAGGTTGGTTAGTCTAATGCTTTGAGCTTCCATTGCGGGGGGCGCAAAACTATTCGGGTTGGAACAAAACAGAAATGCCGCTCCGGATTGCGGAGCGGCATGTTCTGATAACCAAAACCAAACATAACCTAAATAGTAAGTGCCGGCTTACGGGCGGCATTACTGCGGTGAGCTGTTGTCTGTACAATGTGTTCGTGAAAAACCATACTGCACAGACATAAACAGTCACTTGTCGTTGAAGATCCAGAGTCCCTGGATCACTTCCATTTTTTCTAAATTCTTTTTCATAACAAACAGGATTTTATTGAGATTGAAACAACTTGTGTTTTAGCAGGCAATGCCTTTAAAAACTTGATATAAAGGTGTACTCCTTTTTCTCCGTTGGGTTTAGCAGATGCATCTGCGGCTGTCTATTAGCTCTTTTCGGTACTGATGGAAAGGGCAAAGGATCGGCTGAGAGGCGTTGAGCTGTTTGGTCAAAGTCCAGTTGATGCTGAGTATATCGCTGCTGTTATATTCGCTCACTCAAGTAAATCAATCGTTTTTCTCTTATGAAGGTATTGTGCAAGACCATGGTGATTGTGGCCGGGTGGGCAATGTTTGCAGGCTGCGGAGTGCACAAAAAACCCAAGTGCCGTACCTGCCCCAAGTGGGAAGACTCAATACAATTGACAACTGAACTGAGCTATGAAACAAAGCGCTGATCTCGAAACTGCTCTCCGGCCTTTCCTACCTGATGGCGCATTGAATCTGGCCTGTGAAAAGCTGCGGGAATACCCACACCACCTTATCATAACACAACCCAGAGCCACTAAGCATGGTGACTTTACCGCCAATCCGATGAGTGGGCGGCACACCATTACGGTGAATGGAAATCTGAATCAGTATGCATTCTTGATAACGCTGATGCACGAACTGGCTCACCTTACATGCTATCTGAAACACCAGGATCATGTGAGGCCGCACGGCAATGAATGGAAAAGTGAATTCCGCCAAACCCTTAGTCCATTTCTCAGAGTCGGGGTATTTCCGGAGGACATAGCCCGCGCGGTGAGTAAATACCTGAATAATCCGGCTGCTGCCACATGCTCTGACTTAGGTCTGAGCAAAGTGCTTACACGCTACGACAAAAAATCACATCCAGATGTGAAGTTGCTCGATGAATTGCCACGCAATGCGCGGTTTGTCTATGGCCGCGATCGTAAAATATTTGTAAAGGGAGAACGTCTGCGAACACGTTACCGCTGTTTTCAGGAGGGCACACGTTACGAGTATCTGTTCAGCCCGCTTGTCAAGATCAAGCAAGTAGGATAAGCACGCGGTTTACCACGCCATGATTCCACCTTTCAGATTGTAGAGGTTAGTGAATCCATGTTCGCGCTGTAGCCATTCAATAACTGAAGCACTTCGTGAACCCGACTTGCAGTGCACCACCACCATTTTATCTTTTGCTATTCCTTCAACATTGGCAGGTACGCTATTCATTGGAATTAACTCACCTCCAATATTTTTCTCTTCATATTCCATTGGTTCGCGTACATCAATCAATTGGAAATCTACGTGGCCGGCCTGCATGGCTCGCACTTCATCCGATGTAAGTTCTTTTATCATAACATTTGTGGATATGGTTTGACAATGTTCATTGTAGTCGCGCAGTACAATAAGATGTTGGTTGTGTTGCCTAACTTTATTGTTCGGGTTTGGTCTGAGCGAGAAAGTGTTGAAGGTGTTATATAGTGTATCAATGTGAAGCATAGTGCCTTCCGCAGTGATGCCGATCTTGGTTATCAATTTTATTACCTCATTGGCCTGCATACTGCCAAGCATACCAGCAAGCGCACCCATCACACCGCCTGTGTTGCAGTCAGGTACGGTGCCTGCGGCAGGTGGTTCAGTATGCACATCTCTATAGTTTATGTCTTGCAAATGGTTAAAGACGCTTAGCCAACCTTCGTATTGGTGAATGGCAGCATGTACCAACGGCTTACCCAACTTCACTGCTGCATCGCTAAGTAGAAATCGTGCACTGAAGTTGTCAGTGCAGTCCACCAACACATCAGCACGGTGTAATATGTCGATTGCATTTTGCGCAGTCACATAAAAAGCATGTTTGGCAAGCTGCACCTTGCTGTTCATGCAGCGCATTTTTTCAGCCGCAGCATTCACTTTCATTTTCCCTATGTCGCCTTCGGCAAAAAGTATCTGTCGGTGTAAATTGCTATCGCTTACTATATCAGCATCGGCCAAAATGAGATGACCCACACCAGCGGCACACAGGTACTGCAACACGGAGCAGCCAAGGCCTCCACAACCAATTACCGCCACTTTTGCCAGCTGCAGCATCATTTGTTGTTCATTTCCGAAGCCGGGCAAGGCAAGCTGTCGAGCATAACGCTGCGTTTCTATTGGTATTTGTGCCTCAGTGGTCATACATTCAAGCCAAGGTCACTTTGAATTTGAGCAATGCGCACATTCATGGTTTGCACTTGTGTAGCATAGTGTTCTGCGCTTTGCAATGGTCCTTTCAACGAGAAGTAGAATTTTATTTTCGGCTCGGTGCCACTGGGCCGTGCAGAAATTTTGCTTCCGTCATCAAGTAAAAATTGCAGCACATTGGATGCGGGTAGTTGCAATTTGCTTACTTCTCCAGTGTGCTTGTTCGTGATCTCACCAGTGGAAATATCCCACACTTGTGCCACTGGTACACCACCCAAAGTGACTGGCGGAGTTGCGCGCAATGCCACCATCATGGCTTTTATTTTCTCAGCACCATCCAAGCCTTTCATGGTTACTGACACCAATGTTTCGTGGTAAAGGCCGTGTTGTGCATAGATATCCATAAGCATTTGCCACATAGTGGTACCGTTTACACAACACCATGCTGCTATTTCAGCCAGCACCACCGATGAGAGTACTGCATCCTTGTCTCTTACAAATTCGCCCACGCTGTATCCATAACTTTCTTCGCCTCCGGCTATGAAAGTTTCTGTGCCTTCTTTTTCTCGTATCACTCCGGCTATGTATTTGAAACCAGTGAGTGTATCATAGCATTTTACACCAAATGATTTTGCGATCTCCTCCAACAGATTTGTGGTCACTATTGTTTTAGCGATGTATTGTTTGCCATTGAGCATGCCTTTCTTTTTCCACTGCATCAGTTGATAGTGAACAATGAGGCACGCAGCCTGATTGCCATTGAGTAGCGTCATTAGTCCTTCGCTGTTTCTAACAGCAACGCCAACGCGATCAGCATCAGGGTCGGTTCCAAGCACCAAATCAGCTTGCATTTCTTCAGCCAGTTTCAGAGCCAAGTTCAGTGCTTCCTTCTCTTCAGGGTTGGGTGATGATACTGTGCTGAAGTTGCCATCAGGAGTGGCTTGCTCCCGCACCACATATACCTGACTGAACCGGGCATCGGCCAATGCACGCGGCACCATGGTGATGCCTGCCCCATGTATGGAGGTATATACCACCTTCAGCGCAGTGGCTTGTTTTATTTCTTCCTTCGCATGTATGATGGTGCTGAGTTGGCGCAGGTATTCATTTTCCACCTCATCGCTTATATGGTGTATGCGCGAAGGCAGAGCATCAAACTTTACACCGCCAATACCGGGAACATTGCGCACTTCGGCTATGATGCCTCTGTCATGTGGTGGCAATACTTGCGCACCATCTTCCCAATAAACTTTGTAGCCATTGTATTCCTTGGGATTGTGCGATGCGGTGATGACAATGCCTGCTATACAATGCAATTGCCTTACTGCAAAGGAGAGCAATGGCGTTGGACGCAGTTCACCGAACATATATACCGTAATGCCATTTGCACTGAGTACAGCTGCGGCAGTTTGCGCGAAGTAGAGCGAGTTGATCCGGGAGTCATATGCGATGGCCACTGCTTTAGTCTTGTCGCTTTGTTGATTGTCTATGTAATTAGCGAGGCCTTGTGTAGCCATGCCAACGGTGTAGCGGTTCATGCGCATGGTGCCAACACCCATCACTCCGCGAAGACCACCTGTGCCGAATTCCAGATCGCTGTGAAAGGCTTCGAGCAATTGGTTGGGTTCGCCATCAAGTAAATGCTGTACCGCAGTTCGTGTTTGTTCATCCACCGCTACAGTTAGCCAGCTTTGTGCTTTGCTTATTGCTTCGTGTGTCACTTCCGATGTAGCGTTCATTTGTTTATCCGGATTCTAAATAATTGTAGGTTGACATTTAATATTCTTCAGCAATGCATGCTGCAAGACCCTCTTCCCATGAGTTGAGCGGATGACCGAGCAGCGATTCAAACTTTGCAGCATTCAGCTTGGAGTAGGTTGGCCTCACAGCGCGGGTATGGAAGTGTGTGGTGCCTACCGCATGCACCTTCACATCTATGTTATGCTGGCGAACAATGTCTGACGCGAACCTGTGCCAACTGGCCTCTCCGTGCTGCGCATAGTGGTACAGTCCATAGTTTGTATGCTCTTGTTTCAGTATTGTTTTGGTAAGCAGTTTCATTACATCCTGCGCAAGTGTTCGGGCATAAGTTGGTGAGGCTACCTGATCATTCACCACATGCAATTCACCCCTCTCCTGTGCCAGCCGCAGCATGGTTTTGTAAAAGTTGTGGCCATAGGTGCTGTATAGCCATGATGCACGAATGATGAAATATCTGCGTAGTATTTCATCAATGAATCGCTCACCCTGAAGTTTGGTTTCGCCATACACATTCAGCGGATTTGCGTTATCAGTTTCTCTATACGCAGATTTTTTTTTGCCGTCAAACACATAGTCGGTGCTGAAATGAATGAGCAGTGCATCGCAGGCACCGCAAGCTTCAGCCAAATATTTTGCTCCAAGGGCATTGCCCTCATATGCCTCTTCCTGTTCGGTTTCAGCCAATTCCACATTGGTGTATGCTGCACAGTTTATTACGGCAGCAGGTTTCAATTCATTCAGCATTTCCAAAGCATGATGCTGTAGTCTGATGTCCAACTCTGCCCGCGTAGTGAATACAAACTGAAAGGCAGGAAAAGCTGCGGCCACGGCCATGAATTCCCTTCCTAATTGGCCATGGCTTCCAGTCACCAATATTTTTTTTTCCTTACTCAAAGTAAAAATGCAGTTGATGTGTTTGACTGCGGGCTAATGTAGAATGAACCGCAGTCAGGCAAGCGCATAACCGCTCTTACATTTGTGCGTTGGCACAAAGGTTGGCTTGCTGCGCAGCACACCAATTTTATCTGATTCAGTAACATGAAAAAAATTGTACACCAGATTTTAGTGACCATGACATTGTGCTGCATGTTTCAGCACACCCACGCACAACAACGCAGGGCGCCTTCGCTCAACTTCGGGTTGCAAATAGCTCAGCCACTTGGGCAATTTGGTACTGTTTACGATGGTTATCCTGCTGGTCTGGCCGGCACATTCAGCGGGCCAATAGGCCGCTCACCTTTCGAGATTGGTATTGGTGGTGCATGGAATAGCATGGGTTCGCAAAGCGAAGATGTAAGCGCCTTTGCAGGCGTGGATGCAGATGGCGACAGCATTTATGAGCAGGGCACCATGCGTATAAGAAGCAATATGAATCGCTTTCAGGTGTTGGCCCGTTTCCGCCCATTCAACGGAATGATACAGCCTTATGGCGACCTTGTGATGGGTGCTGAAACTTTCAAAACCAAAACAGACATCACCTTAGACAACAATGGCTACACAGAGGCCAACAACGATGTGCGCCAGCATTTTGCTATGACCTATAGCTACGGCTGGGCAGCAGGACTGCGCATTCGTATAGCCGACAACATTTTCATAGATGGGCGTTTCGAGAGTCTTACCGGAGGCATGGTATCATTTGTTGATCAGGAAAGCATACAGGTGATAGACGAGAGCAACATCACCTTTGACCTCAATGAGTCGCGAACAGATAAGTACACCTTTCAACTCGGACTTGCCATTGGTTTCTGATGAGAGGCAGGAGTCATGCTCTGCATTTATGTATTCACAGCGGAAGCTGATGCCCTGAGACAACAAAAAAATTCTGACGGCAGCCACCTACTTTCGCCCCATGCATCAGTCCATACTCATTCTCGACTTTGGCTCGCAGGTCACTCAACTCATTGCGCGCAGAATTCGCGAACTCAACATTTACTGTGAAATACATCCCTGGAACAAAGCACCACAACTGACTGCAAATACTAAAGGAGTAATTCTGTCAGGCAGCCCATTTTCAGTACACCAGCCACAGGCTCCACTGCCTGATGTGTCGGGCTATGCCAGCAAGGTGCCTGTGCTTGGCATTTGTTACGGAGCACAAATGATGGCGCACCTTGGTGGTGGCAGTGTTGTTCGGAGCACTCATCGTGAGTATGGCCGCGCAAACCTGAAGTTTGTGGCGGACAGCCCGCTGATGCAGGATATAAGTGGGGGCTCACAGGTTTGGATGTCACATGGCGATACCATAGCGAGTGCAGGCCGTGATGCTGAAATAATTTGTTCAACCGAGGAAGTGGCATGTGCGGGTTATCACATAAAAGACACACAGATATATGGCGTGCAGTTTCATCCGGAGGTTTACCACAGCACAGATGGATTGCAACTGCTTAAAAACTTTGCAGTGAATATTTGCGGATGCACACAAGACTGGACACCGGCATCGTTTGCAGATGAAACAGTGCAAGCACTGAAACAACAACTCGGCAACGACACAGTGATAATGGGCCTCAGTGGCGGTGTGGACAGCACAGTGGCAGCTACGCTAATACACCAGGCCATCGGCCAAAAGCTGCATTGCATATTCGTGGACAACGGGCTGCTTCGCAAAAATGAATTTGACGAAGTGCTGAAAAGCTATCGCACGCTTGGGCTGAATGTGAAAGGTGTGGATGCACGCAAAAAATTTTATGAAGCACTCAATCACCTTACCGATCCGGAGGCCAAGCGCAAAGCTATAGGCCGTGTATTTATTGAAGTGTTTGATGAAGAAAGCAAAGCACACACCGATGCGCGATGGCTGGGTCAAGGCACCATCTATCCTGATGTGATAGAAAGTGTGACTGTGAGTGGTGGTCCATCACAAACCATCAAGAGTCACCACAACGTTGGTGGCCTGCCAGACTATATGAAATTGAAAGTGGTAGAGCCATTGCGCCTTTTGTTCAAAGATGAAGTGCGCAGGGTGGGCCGCTCGTTACAAATACCACATGGCATATTGGGTCGCCATCCTTTCCCCGGGCCGGGCCTTGGCATACGCATATTGGGTGCAGTAACTGAAGAGAAGGTGAAGTTGCTTCAGGAAGCCGATGCGATTTGGATAAATAATTTGAAAGAACAAAACCTGTATGACTCGGTATGGCAGGCGGGCGCCATACTGCTGCCGGTGCAAAGTGTTGGTGTAATGGGCGATGAAAGAACTTACGAGCAAACCATAGCCCTGCGCGCAGTGAGCAGTACAGATGGTATGACAGCAGATTGGAGCCATTTGCCACATGACTTTCTGGCCAAAGTTTCCAATGACATCATCAACAAAGTGAAAGGCATCAACCGCGTGGTGTATGACATAAGCAGCAAACCACCTGCAACTATTGAATGGGAATGAATAACAATTTGAAAATATATCAATTTGAGAATGGCCACATAGTGGTCGCTATGCGAAAAATGAATGAATCTGTTTGCCGGATTCGTCATGCTGTGCTTTCTTTTCTACTGTTGTGCATGGTATGCAGCTCGTGCACCACCTTAGCACAAATAAGTACACGGATAGAAGAGAGTGCTGGAGTGGCTTACTACATGCACACTGTGGAGGCCAAGCAAACGCTATACTCTCTTTCCAAACTTTACAAGTGCGACATCAATGAAATAACTGCTGCCAACCCCGGCACTGACAGCGGCCTGCGTGAAGGACAAGTAGTGCGCATACCGGTGAACAAATGCCAGGTAAAGGGAAGCACATTAGTGGTGAACAATGGAGAAAATTTCATGTTGCACGAAGTGAAGAAAAAAGAATCGCTCTTCAGCATTGCGCAGCGATACAACATAGACGTGAATGTATTGATGGCCGCCAACCCCGGTACGGAGGCAGGTATTAAAAAGGGACAACAACTGCGCATACCGGTGAGGAAAGAAACACCCGTGGCAGCACCTTCAGGCAGCACCGCACCACACACCGTGCAACAGGGCGAAACGCTATACAGCATTGCTAAGCAATACAGCCTGAGAGTGGAAGACATTCAAAATACAAATGGCGGATTGAAAGACGGATTGAAAGCAGGCGCTGTGATACAGATACCAACCAACATTGGCCCGCCAGTGCCGGGTGACAATAACACTTCACTGGCCGACAAGCGCTTCGGCAAGGAAGTGTACATAGAAGGCCCCGTATTCGAAGAACAATACGACATCGCTCTGATGTTGCCATTTTACATCAGCTATACTGACAGCATGGAAGCGCGCGACAAGAAGCTGCGCGATGTTGCTATACAACTTTACCGCGGTGCAATGATGGCCGCTGATTCTTTAGTAAAAATAGGATTAAATGCCAAGGTGCATGTGTATGATGTGGTAGATGAAAAGGGATATGTGAATGTGTTGATTGAAAAACCCGAGATGAAAAATATGGACCTCATCATAGGTCCTGCTGCCAAGGACCGGATAACTGAATTGAACAAGTGGGCATCAGAAAATAGCGTGCACGTGGTGTGCCCTGTGCAGTTGCCCAACAATGTGCTGCTTACCTCACCCAACATGAGCAAGACAGTACCAAGCAGCATCACCCTTTGGACGTCTATGGCCAAACACATACATGCCGCACACCCAAATGCCAACATCATCATAGTGGACAGCAAACTGATTGACGACCGCAAACTAGTTAACAGCTTTAAGGAAGAATGGAAACGACTGACTGGCGATACAATGATGCACACTGTGATAGTGAATGATGCTTCTTCATTTACCATCAAAGAAAAATATGCCATAGGCAAAACGAACATTGTGGTGGTGCCCACCAACGAAAAGAAAGTGATTGCTACCTTATTCAAAAACTTAGGCGAAGGTGACATCATAGTATATGGCACCGAAGCATGGGATGATATGGAAAGCATCAGCGTAGCTAACCGCAACAAATACCATGTACACTTTCCGCAAACAGCACACATAGACTACACCAACGCACACACCCAACGCTGGATAGAGGCCTACCGCAAGCGCTTCAAAACAGAACCAGGCAACTATGCAGTAAGTGGCTTCGACATGATGATGTATTACGGCACAGGCCTCAAACAATTTGGCCGCGCATTCCCCAATCATTTTGATGAAATAAAAACAACAACCTACGGCACAGGTTTCGACTACTTCAAAACCAGCGATGAAGGCGGATTTGAAAACCAATACATCATAGTGGTTGGGACTGACAACTTCGAATTGGTGCGTGAGAAATAGGTGACGTCATGAAATAATTGTAAAGCAACCCCGTTGCCCAACGCCTTTCAAAATCTGAACTCTGCAGTGAAAAATTTTCTCAGCCTCCTCCTCATAGTTTCATCCATTTATTCTAATGCTCAATTGGGCGGAACTACTGTGTTCAATACAATGAATATTCCCGGCAGTGCACGCATTGCAGCCATGGGCGGCAGCTACTTTGCAATCAAAGATGGCGATATTCAAATTGCTGCATTCAACCCCTCGGTGCTTGACAGCACTATGCACAACAAGGTAGCTATGAGTTATGTGGATTACTTCGACCATATCAACATGGGCTATGCAGCATACGCAAGGCGCATGTCGCAAAAAATTACTGCAGCAGCTACCATGCAATACATCAACTATGGCGCACAGACTGAATTGGATGCGCTGGGCTATGAGCTGGGTAATTTCAACTCGGCTGACTATACATTGACGCTGGGCGCGGGCCTACAGTATGACAGCCTGTGGAGTATGGGCGCAAGTTTGAAAACCATATACAGTTCGCTCGCCAACTATACTTCACTTGGCTTTGCGTTGGATGCGGGCATTACTTACCACAAACCTGCACGCAACTTCACCGCGTCTCTGATTGCCAAGAATTTCGGTATGCAGGTGATAGCTTACAGCCCTGGTGAGTCGCGCAAGTTGCCATTCGAATTTCAGATAGGCATAAGTAAACGCCCTGCACATGCGCCATTCCGGTTCAGCATAGTGTATGAGAATATGCAGCGTTGGGATCTTACCTACACCAACCCCAACGCTACTATCGTGATAGACCCTGTAACTGGCGAAGTGATAGAAAAAGACAAATGGGAATTTGGTGATCGACTCATGCGGCACATAGTAGCTGGTACTGAGATATTGCTTGGCGAAAGTTTCAGCTTGCGCGTGGGTTACAACTACCGCAAGAGGCAAGAGCTGAAGGTGGAGGACAAACCAGGCACAGCGGGCTTTAGCTATGGCTTTGGGTTCAAGGTAAAAAGATTGCACTTCAGCTATGGCCGAGCAGTGTTTCACTTAGCCGGCCCCGCCAATCATTTTTCGGTTACAACGAGTCTCAGTCAGTGGTAGGGCGATGTGTTTTTTCCGACACAAACTCAACTAAACTCAATACTCAGATAAGTAGCCTTGCCGTAGGCACCCCACTGTTTGTAGGCTTCTATAGCGGGTGCAAGTGCGGTTTTCTTCATACTCAACCGGTGCTGCATACGCAAGCAATGTTCCTGTGCCAGTGCACAATCGTTGATGTAGTTGTGCACCAGTGCTATGCGTGCGGCTTCTTCGAATAGTTGCTGAGCTTTGGCGGCATCACCCCACAAGCCTTCGCGTGTGGCGTCAAGTATCATGGCCTTCTGCTCAAAGTTTTCTTTGCACAAGGTAGCGTATTGCTGCATGGCTGTAACGCTGGCTTCGCCACGTGCTTTCAGGTCAGCAGCACGCTCGCCTTCATTCTGGGCAGCGAGGTAAAGCAGAGCCAACCCTCCAAACAGATGGTATTCTATTTCGGCTATTTGTCCGGCCATGTCGCCTGCCAGCAGCGAGGCTTTGTCGATCCAGGCTACGGCCTCATCCCACTGGCCGTAGTGCGCATTGATTTTTGTTTTGGCTACATGGTAAAATACTATTTGGCTGGCAAAGTCAGTGAGTTGTATTGAGCCAATGTCTTTGTCATCATCATACTCCTCATCGCTGAGTACGGTGTTGCCAGGTGTGCGTCCCTGAAGGGCTTTGGTTATCTGCATTTCAAGGGCGGTGTGGAATACAGCATTCACCACGCGTTTGTTGTTGATGCCGTTGTGCTTGCGGCCAATTTTCACCACTTCTTCCAGATGAATTCCGGTGTGGGCCATATAAGCTACAGTGGCCGACAGGTTGAAACACATGAACATCACATCACCGTTTTGCAGGCCCGCGTCAGCACCTGCCATGGCTATAGCTGCGGTCTCGTGCATGCTGCGTACCCAGTGGTTGATGAACCAGCAATGCACGTGAGCCACACGTGGCTTCAACTTGCCGCCATGCGCTTCGTCCACGGCAAGTGCCAGTTGGCTGTAGTTGTATGCACCCATGCTGTCGCCCGTCATGGCGCGGTGCACTATGCTGTACATGCTATATACATCACCAGTGTATTCGCCATTGCCATGCTGTAGTGTCAGCTTCAGGCCAATTACTGAAAGCATTGCAAACAAGTCAACGCGCCCACCCATGTGTGTGAAAGGAGCTACGTGTGTCAGCATCACAATAAGGCGTTCTGTCTCGGGGTTGTCCAATTTTTTCAGATTGATCAGCTCACTTACTTCACGACCATTCATGAGTGCAGCTATCTCGCCCATGGTGGCGCCTATCATGGGGCCTACCTTCTCAGGTTCGCGGGGTATTTCTACTCCGAAAAGCCCCAGTGCTTTCAGACCCAAATCAATAGCCTGGCGCGTGTAGCCCATGCTTATCAGGCGCACAGCTTCGCGTTCCAGATAGTCTGATGCTTTTATGTTGTCACCGGCATGCTCCCAGTGGTGGGCCAATTGGTTGAAGAATGGCATGAGGGTGTCTTTGAAATTGGTCTCGTACCACTCAGCACTTTTCAGGTGCAGCATTTTGCGCTGTTCTGCTAAAGTCATTTCATACACCACCTCCGCTGTGGTAGCACTGTTGAAGAGATAGCCCTCCAGACTTTCAATCATGGTGGGTGATATGAGTCCAAACTGATTCACCTCGTGCAGGAATGATGATACCAAACTCTTTTCACTTTCTATGGGATAAATGCTTTGCACAAGGTTGGTTTCAAATCGGTCGCCAACTATGCTGCCCACCTTCACGGCAAGCTGCGAACCCTGGCCTAACGCATCTACACGCATGCGCACAAGGCCGCGCACGGTTTCCGGCAGTGCTATGTTTTTGCCTTGCTGTGATTGTGCGAGAATGCATATATCATTTTCAATTTTTACCACACCTTGTTCGAGCATAGAGCCAGCAAGTTCAGCAGAAAAGAATGGATTGCCCTTGGCCACTTTGTTGATAGGCTCAAGGACATCATCACTCAGCTTGATGCATCCCAGTTTGG
The DNA here is from genome assembly GCA_046155615.1 of Flavobacteriales bacterium. GTDB lineage: Bacteria > Bacteroidota > Bacteroidia > Flavobacteriales_D > Sanyastnellaceae > JANNVZ01. The sequence goes on from JBJXFP010000106.1 coordinate 22,214, forward strand.
AACAAATAATTTTTTGGATAATCTCTTTGCTGAGTGCACCAAGGCTGATAACAGACGCGCCATGTTCTACCAAAGCAGCAATGTGTGGATTGCTCTCCGCACGTTGTATCAGCAACACAACAAGACAGCGCTGCACATTCTCGTTAAGCGCAGCGAGCAGATTCCATGAAAGTTCATCCATCCACTGCGATTCGTCTATAACCATGGCCAGCGGGCAGGTGGCTGCGGCATCTTGGATGATGCTTAGGAGGAAGGCTTGTGTGGCGGCAGTGCGTTTGCTTGCGGGCATTGCCTTCACCTCGTCACTGTCAGGTATTTCCAGTTGAAGTACGATGTTCAGCAGACAGGCATTGCTGGCGTATTTGTCTTGCAGAGCATGAATCACTTCTTCCTTTGGCTTCACCACATCGGAGGTGTCCCAACCAACCAATAAGGCGAAGATGTTGCGCCATGAGCGATAAGGAGTAAGGCGTTCAATTGGGTCGCCTTTGCCAAGCAAAATATTGCGTGTGGGTGATGAAACCTGTTTTTGAAAATCGAAGGCCAGCAGCGACTTCCCCATTCCAGTGTCACCTTCCATCACTATGGTTTTTGCTTTTCCTTCGGCCACTGCGCTAAATGCGTCAGCGAGCTGCTTCATTTCACCTTCACGCCCCATTGATTGGACATCAGCTTGTTTGCCACTACTTCCAGCCAACAGGCGTATGGGCAGCCAAGCGGCCACTTCGTCTTTGTGGCCTTTTATTTTGGACATGATGGGGCCTACGTAGTCCACCGCATTGTGCGAGCCGCTGTGTGTGGCTTTGTCCACGAATATTACACCTTCTTTCAATCCTGCTAAACGCGAAGCCAGGTTTACTGCATCGCCTATCACGGTGTATTGGCGCAGGGTGTGGTTGCCAAGCAGCCCGCAGTATGCTGTGCCGCTGGTTACACCAATGCTGCAATCGAAGTTTACCTTCTTCAGTGTTTCATGTATCTCAAAGGCTGTACGCACACCGCGTTCAGGATTGTCCACATGCGAGGTGGGTGGGGGGCCAAAACACACCAGAATGTTCGATGCTTTTTCATCTATCCAAACTTGATTGACGATGCCTTCCATTTTCCCTACCACACCCATGGTAATGCTCAGCGCCTGCTTCAGTCGAAGCACTGTGGTGTTCAGGTCGAAGCCATGTGTAGGCAGTTGTACAAATACTACGGTTACAGGGCGCAGTTCAGCTATCCACTTCAACCTCTCGGGGTTGAGTGGAAATGACAAAGTGCGCGGTACAAAAGACTGCAGGTGCTGCACAGCGTCATCAGTAAGTTCTACCCCCTGCGATGCAGGCATTGCTCTCTCGTCAGGCGATTCGCGCAGAATTTTCGCACCGTGTTCTGCATCGTCCATCTTCAGGGTGGCTGGCAGGCACGATGCGGCATTGCCGGATATAAGCAACTCATCCGGAGCGCGGTTTTTCGAAACGCCAATGAGGTCGCTGAGTACTGTGCCAGTAAGTGTGTACATCCATCGCTGCTGCACACCACCCAGCTCTATCAGTTGGTAAGGCCCGGAGGCCAGCACCATATGCAACGAAAGGGTTTGCCCCAAGTCGTTTTTTACTTCGCGGTTGGCCAATAGATCATGCGCACAGGTAGATGCTCTCAATACTGCATTGGGCAGATTTTCTTCCTTACTTGGCCATGCCACCAATATTCCATCACCGGCATATACCACTGGTTCTCCACCATTCTCCACCACTTTGGTCAGCACATATTCATAGTGCCGTTGCAGTATGGAAGTGAGTTGCTCCACACCATTGGTACTGCCCTCAATAAGTCTGTTACACATTGGGGAGAATTCGCAGATGTCAATCCACAGCAAGGCTGCCTGATTCATTTCTATCTGCGAGCCTGGCTTTCGCTCAGGATTAAGGGCATACTCTCTGCGTAGTATTTCGGGAACAAAGCTTGAAGCCAATTGTTCGGCAGGCTTATGGGTTGCGGTTTCCTGTTCCATTTTTCTATGTAGTTTGTGCGGTTGGTTTTGGTCTTGTGAGTTTTCTGATGCTATGCTACTTCACTACAAGTGTCATCTGTATTTCCACACAAATGCCAAATGCTAATGTGCTGGTGCCAATGGCCGATCGCGTGTGTTTGCCTTTGCTGCCAAATACTTCTACCAGCACTTTGCTGCAGCCATCCATCACGGCAGGTTGCCCGGTGAAGCTATCAGTGCTAGCCACGAAGCCTTCTACGCTTACAATTTCTTGTACATTATTTAGGGTCTTAATGGCCTCGCGGGTTATCCAGAGTAGATTGAGCGCAGTAAGGCGGGCTGCTTCGGCTGCTTGCTTTGGGGTTACATATTTGGTTCCCCCGCCTGCATCCACCTGGCCCTGATACTCTGGCGGAATTTTGCCATTGCGAATAGGGCCGTAGCCAGAGAGGTAGAGCATGTTGCCTACGCGCTTGTACATCACGTAGTCACCTTTGGAGCCCGCGGGCGCTTTCAGCTTACCCACGAGGGCAAGAAATTTTTTGTCGAATGACATAGGTTTGGAGGGTTGATTAGTAAATAATGTGTCTCGCAAAGTGGCATGAAAGTACACGCCACATGCTGGTCAATTGGTTGGTTTAGGCAATGGCAACCTAACTTGAGTGAGTTGCATTTAAGGCGCAATATATTGAGAAGCAATGGCAAGTACGATCTGTCAACCGGGGTAAATTTTTTTAGTGATAGTTCAGCAACATCACAATCCAAGATGACTGACAAAGAGCATCCGTGCAGAAAACACATGTTCCATTTAAACCTTCACCGTTGCAGTCAGTCTGCCACCCATCACTTTAGCCAACGCATTTGCACCTGAATGATCACGAAATATTGAACCTGTTTGCGCAAGAAGCAAAGCGCGAGGAAGCCTTCGGCCATGTGCTGCGGCAATATCAGAAACCAATTTATTACTACATCAGGCGTATGGTGCTTGACCATGACGATGCAGATGACGTTACTCAAAACACATTCATAAAGGCCTGGCGTGCTTTGGGTCAATTCAGAGGCGAGAGTAAGCTAAGCACCTGGCTCTATAAGATAGCTTACCACGAAAGCTTAACTCACCTGAATACACAGAAGAGGATTGGTAAGGTGGCCATTGAAAATGTAGAGCACGAGCTTAAGCACCACTTGCAACAAGACAGCCTCTATACCGGAGATGAAATACAAATGAAACTGCAAACCGCAATGGCTTTGCTGCCGCAGAAGCAGAAGGCAGTGTTTGTGATGAAATACTATGAAGAAAAAAAGTATGAAGAAATAAGTGCTATTACCGGCACCAGTGTGGGAGCGCTGAAAGCAAGCTTTCACCACGCAGTGAATAAAATAGAAGCGTACATGAGCAGGCAATGAGAGAGCAAGACGAATATATAAGCAATGAATTGCGCACACTGCTCGACAAAACGAAGCGAGCTGATGAATTTGCTGTGCCCGCTGGCTACTTCGAAGACAGTGAACACAAATTGCTGAGCGCGGCTGAATCGGAAATGCGCGGTGGTGATGATGAAGTGTGGTTCGACCGGCAAGCTGCCAACATTTTTACCCAAGTAAGAATAGATGCTGCAGCCACAAGACAAGATGAGTGGATAGTTCCGTCAGGCTATTTTGAAAGTGCAGCATACGAAATTTTGCACAAGACAAAGGCAACAGGACGAGTAGTGCGCATGACACCCGCTGATAGAACGCGCGTTTGGTATGCAACAGCTGCTGCTGCCTGTATAGCATTCATCATGGTGATGGTATGGCCTGAAGGTGCTGTGCCGGGCAAACTCAGCTTTGCACAGCAATTGGAAGCTGCCAACCTCAGCGATGATGACCTCCAATACTTTGCTACCGAAGAAGACTACGAGATGCTGATTGCAGAAGAACTTGATTGGCTTGGCGACACTCTTGTGACTGACTCTGTTGCTTTGAAATCAGGTAAGACTACAGATCAACCCAGGCCATTCAAAGAAGAAAAAAAGAAGAACAGCATTAAACCAAACAAGAAAAAAACCACTCTGACATGGGACGACATTACTGAAGAAGAGCTGCTAGAATATCTGCTTGACGAAGGTGATGCCGACCTGATGGACGACTTATAAAAAAGAGATGAAACAGTATTTTAGAAAACACCTCATGCTGCTGTTGCTTGCAACGGCTGCCGTATGCGCCTATGCCCAGCCGGATGACGAGCCATTGGATGGCCCGCGCAAGGAGCGCATTGCACAACTAAAAAAAACATTTTACACTGAGCGCTTAGCGCTTACTGATGCGGAAGCCGAAAAATTCTGGCCCGTGTATGATGAATACATACGCAAGCGCGATGCGCTGAAGAAAGAAATACGCAAGGCTGTGAAAACTGCTGATGCGGACAGCACCATCAGCGAGCAGAAGGCACTTGATACTATAACATTGGTAGAGAAAAAGCGCAAGGAAGAAGTGGAATTGGACACCAAATTTCTGAAAGACTGTATGCCCATACTTGGTGCAAAACGCACCATGCTACTTGCACACTTAGAGCGCGAATTTCAGAAAGCAGCCATGCAAAAAATTCGTGAGAAAAGACAAAATCATCAGGGAAAGCAAGGTGGCCTGAAACCAGGCAGGAAGGGATAGGACCTATGCTGCATCGCACAGTAGAGCACCGGACGCACTTCATCACCGGGCCATCTTTACCGCGCACAATTTTATTCTTTAAAAAACAATGAGCGAAGAAATAGGGCGCACAGAGCTTCACGAGCTTGGCGAATTCGGGCTGATAAAACACCTCACCCAAGGCATATTGTACACGCACACGGCAACAGTGAAGGGCGTTGGTGATGATGCGGCCATACTACAGGCACCTACAGGTTTGCAAACAGTGATAACTACCGACATGCTGCTGGAGGGCATTCACTTCGATCTGGGTTATGTGCCGCTGAAACACCTCGGCTACAAATGCGTGGCAGTGAATGTGAGCGATGTATTGGCGATGAATGCCCAACCTGCACATATCACCGTAGGCCTTGCTCTCAGCAATCGTTTTTCGGTGGAAGCCACAGAAGAATTGTATAGCGGAATGCTGGCGGCATGCCGCCACTATGGAATAGACTTGGTGGGTGGCGATACCACAAGCAGCCTCAGCGGAATGGTGATAAGCATCACAGCCGTTGGGTATGCCGAGCCGCACATGATTGCTACGCGCAGCGGTGCACGCGAAGGCGATTTAATTTTAGTAAGTGGTAACCTTGGTGGTGCCTTCGCAGGGCTACAGGTGCTCGAACGCGAAAAGAAAGTATTCACCGAAGCACCGGGCGTGCAGCCGGACCTGGGTGGATATGAATATGTGTTGCAACGCCAGTTGAAACCCGAAGCCCGGCAAGACATCACAACCCAACTGAAAGAGCTGGAAATAATACCCACCGCCATGATCGATATCAGTGACGGGCTGGCAAGCGAACTGCTGCACATAGCAGATGGGAGCAATGTGGGTGTTGATGTTTATGAAGAAAAAATTCCATTGCATGAAAACACCCTTGCTACAGCCAATGATTTTGGCCTGAATCCTATTACATGTGCTTTGAATGGTGGCGAAGACTATGAGCTGCTCTTTACCATCAAGCAAAAAGACTATGACAAAGCCATACAACTGCATGATGTCACCATCATAGGGCATGTGACCGCTGAGGGCAGCGAAAGCCGACTCATTACCCGCGCTGGTGAGGGCATCGCACTGAAGGCACAGGGGTGGGATACTTTCAACACAAATGAATAGTTTGTGCTTCATGTGCTCACTCGCACACACAATTCACTCAATACAGACATCCAAAATTTTGTAGCCGCACCCGCGGCACTAAATTTATTTTGCCACATGAATAAACCAATGTATCGGTAACATATCATACAGGTTCTGATAACATTCCTTAATCACGCAACAACATGAGAGAGATGACGATGAAACAAACAAGCTTAGCCTGCGCACTATTGAGCATGTGCTCATTTGTGACAGCGCAAGATTTGCCAAGCGAATTTCGCCTGCTGCCCGAAGAGCACCTGATAAACATGGGCGGAGACACAGAGCAGGGTCTATACAAGCACGATGAGATGAAAACCATCTACCTGGAGTTTGCACAAAGCAACTGGTGGAACCTGCTTACCCAGGGCTACAACAACGGAACTGATGTAGCTGCCGACATGACCATTGATGGTATTACCTACGAGGATGTGGGTGTTGGCTTCAAGGGACAAACCTCATACAACCAAACAAATGGAGAAGAGAAAAAATCATTCAGTATCAAGACCGATGCATTTGTGGATGGTCAGACATGCCAGGGCTACAAAACTTTCAACCTGAACAATTGCTTTGATGACCCCACCTTCATGCGCGAATTCTTGTTCCTGCATTTGATATGCAACCATGTGCCTGCGGCAAAAGCGGCCTATGTGAAGCTGGTGATAAACGGAGAAAACTGGGGCGTATATCCTAGTGTGCAACAAATGAATGGCGACTACCTGAAAGAATGGTTTATGAGCAACGATGGCACCCTGTGGCGTGCCGATGCACCTGCGGGAACAGGTGGTGGCGGTGGTGGTGGCGGCCCGCAGTGGGGCGATGGCACCGCAGCGCTCAATTACCTCGGTGCAGACACTACAGATTATCAGGACTTCTACACCCTAAAATCAACCAATAAAGTAAACCCCTGGGAAGACCTTGTGAACACCTGCGATGTACTTGAGAACACGACCATAGCAAATCTCCCAACTGTATTGCCAGCGGTACTCGATGTGGATCGCACCCTTTGGTTTTTGGCAAGCGAAATTGCATTTGGCGATGATGATAGCTATGTATACAAAGGCAAAATGGATTACTACACATACTGGGAAGAGGAAACCGGAAGAATGGTGCCATTGGAATATGACGGAAACAGTGCCCTCATTACCCAATCCCAAAGCTGGTCGCCATTCTACCATGCTGACAATGCTAACTATCCGCTGCTTTACCTCATACTGCAAGTGCCAGAATATAGACAGCGCTACTTAGCCCACATGCGAACTATCGTGGGTGAATTGCTCGATGCTGATCTCACAGAAAGTCTCATAGATTTTTATGACACCATGATAGATGCCGAAGTGCAGCTGGATGATAAAAAACTATACTCATACAGCCAATACACAAGCGGACTTACCTCACTCCAAGACATTATCAATACACGAAGGAATACCATCAATGCAAACACGGAGGTGAACAAAGTGGGCGCAGAAATATCCACGGTGGTAATGAGCAGCGCTCAGGGTATGTGGATTTCGCCAATGCCGGAAGAAGAAGCCACCGTAACATGCACAGTGACATCATCAGATGGAGTGAACTCCGTAAATCTGTATTACTGTCCGGAGGCCGTTGGCAATTTCACAAAAGTGAATATGACCGGAACCGGAAATGACTTCACTGCCACTATTCCGGGCTATGCAATGGGAACTCTTATTAGGTTTTATGTAGAGGCAGTGGAAAGCGACTTGTCACTTACTCGCACTTATCTGCCCGTAGGTGCCGAGCACGATGTGTACTACTACCAGATACTGCCGCAGTATGCCTCTGATACCGAGGTAGTAATAAATGAAGTAATGGCCAGCAACAATGCAACAGCCATGGATGAACAAAGCCAGTATGAAGACTGGATAGAACTGTACAACAAAGGAAACAACACAATTGATCTTACAGACTGGTATCTGACTGACAATGCACAGAACTTAGACAAATGGGCATTGCCCGAAGGCACAATGCTGGCTGCTGATGACTACCTGATAGTTTGGGCTGATGAAGACAGTGCACAAGGCCCCATGCATGCCAACTTCAAAGTGAGTGCTAGTGGCGAATTGATAACACTCATAAACAGTGACGGACTCATTGCCGACCAAAGCAACCTGGAGCAACAACAAACCGACATGGGCTTTGCGCGCTATCCCAATGGCACAGGTGATTTCCAGATACAGCAACCCACCTTCGATGCGAACAACAACTTCATCGGTGTAGAGGAAAGTACAGCGAGCACCGGCATGATGATATTTCCCAATCCTTCGGCTGACAAGGTGTATGTGAAAATGAAAAGCGCAGCCACAAGCGAAATGCAGATAACCATAACAGACATGCAAGGCAGGATAGTGCAGCAGGAAAGCAATGCCTTGCGCACAGGGCTGTATGTGATAGATGCCTATGAACTACAGGCAGGCACTTATGTGGTAACACTGAGCGGAAACTACACAAGCGAAGTGGCTAAGCTTGTAGTGACGAGATAGTTTTTTTCAGGGATAGATTCCGGCAGTAGGGTTTTTATTGGTAAAAGAGAAAGAGGCCTTGCAGGGCCTCTTTCTTTTTTGTCAATTTTATTATGAAAACTCCAATTACTCAATCACTTCCCCTGCTTCAATTGAGCGGATGGAACTTTGTTGTAGGCACCACAATCGTGGTAGCCCGTGCATGCACCCAGTATAGCAGTGCACAGTATGATGGCTATGGCCGCGGTTATTTTGTTTTTCATTATGTGTTGTTTTTATGTGTGACCGTAAAAAATTCGACAGAGTATGAACTACGATTACATGGGAATATTGTGCAAGCTCACCTTCTTTTCTGACTCATCCACTTTTTGAAACCGGCCCTTCGTTTCTAACGCAGGGCACTTCAAAACTTTGGATGGCCATGGAAATGCAAGCCTAAGAATGCACAATAGATTAGGCTCGATAGTTGGCAAAAACGCGCCTGAACAAAACCGCGTGTTTTCTTATCATTTTGTTTTCTCAAATCTTATGAAGTATCTAATCTGTTTCATCTCAATACTTGTTGCCATGGCCGGCTGCGCACAGCCGAAAAAAACATACAGCATCAGCAACAAGAAGGCAATCAAAAAATATGAGGAGGCCGGTGAGCTATACAAGCAACAGGTGGACAAGCTCGCCATCAAAACATTGGAAGAGTTGACAACGGAGTATCCTGAATTTGTAGAGGCGCAATACTTCCTTGCTCAACTGTATGATGAAACCGGACAAACAGTAAAGGCGATAGACCCACTGAAAAAGGCTTTGGAAACGGATGAAAGTTTTTACCCCGCTGGCTGGATGATGTTGGCCGAATGCTACTTTGCTGATGGCAACTATGAAGAGGCAGAAAAGGCCATCACCAAATTCATGAAACATCCTAAGGAAAGCATGAAGCAGGAGAAGCGCGCACAATTGCTGCTGTCAAGTTGTGTGTTCGCTAAAGATGCTTTGAAATATCCCGTACCATTCGAACCTGTGAATATGGGCGCAGGGGTGAACACCACCGCAAGTGAATACTATCCGTGCATCACTGCTGACAATCAAACCTTACTCTTCACGCGCGATGTGCCATCGGCAGATGCATACAAGGGCCATCAGGAAGATTTCTATCTGAGCAAAATGGAAAACAAAGAATGGATGCAAGCCTTACCCGTGGCCGCCATCAACACCACAAAGAATGAAGGTGCACCCTCACTAAGTGCCGATGGACTTACACTCATATTTACCGCCTGCATAGCCATAGATGATACCTGGGGAGGCAACAGAACAGGCTATGGCAGTTGCGATTTGTTTTATTCCATGCAGAGTGCCAATGGCTGGACACCTGCTGAGAACATGGGCAATGGCATCAATACAGGCACGTGGGAAAGTCAGCCGAGTTTTTGTGCAGATGGTCGCACACTCTACTTTGTAAGAGGTAAGAGCACGCCAACCGGGATCAAAGAACAAGACATTTACTACAGTTGCATAAGACCTGATGGCTCGTGGGGTGCGCCTATGAAAGTACCCGGCCATGTCAACACCATATTCGAAGAGGAAAGTGTGATGATACACCCTGACGGGCGCACCATGTACTTCAGCAGCAACGGCCACAGTGGCATGGGCGGTTTAGATATATTCATGAGCCGCATGACGCCCGCGGGAGATTGGGACACGCCTGTCAATCTGGGCTATCCTATCAATACCTATAAAGATGAAAATTCCATGCACGTGTCCACTGATGGAAAATTTGCATTGTTTGCAAGCGAGCGCGAAGGCGGATACGGAGGCCTGGACTTATACCAATTCGCACTGCACGAGCGGGCGCGGCCCACACCGGTTACTTATGTTAAAGGAGTGATAAGTGATAAGCTCAGTTTCAAAAAATTAGAAGCACATCTGGAGTTGATAGATCTCGAAAGCGGAAAACTGATTGCAGAATCATACAGCTCGCCTAACGATGGCAGCTTCCTGCTTTGCATACCAAGTGGCAGAGACTATGCGCTCAATGTGAATAAGCAAGGCTACGTTTTTCATTCTGAAAATTTTTCGTTGAAGAACTACACCAGCATGGAGCCATACATGCTCGACATCAAATTGCAGAAGTTGAGACCGGGTGCCCGCATCGTATTGCACAATGTTTTTTTCGAAACCAACAAATGGGATCTGAAACCAGAATCGAAAACTGAACTCGACAAATTGGCCGAGCTGCTGCTGGCAAATCCTGATAAGAAAGTGGAGATAAGCGGACACACAGACAATGTAGGAAACGAAGAGGCCAACCAAACACTGAGCGAGAACAGAGCAAGCAGTGTGGTGAGTTATCTGGTGAAGAAAGGAGTGAGTGCTGACAACCTTGTGGCCAAGGGCTATGGTGAATCTGTGCCGGTTGACACAACTGATACAGACATCGGCAGAGCTAAAAACCGGAGAACCGAATTCAAGATTCTCGAATAAACCCAACGCATTTCAACTTGATAGTACGCCCGCATATCACACTCGTAGTGCTTGGCTGTGTGGCTGCATTGTGCGCGTTGCTCATGTTTGTATTTCCGCAGGAGGGAGTAATGATTGGCAACGTGAAGCTGAGGTTCCCGACATGGAGTGCTCTAAGTGACACAACAGCCAACAACAAAATAGAGGATGTAGAAAAATACTTAGCCCAACTGGATAGCCTGAGTGCAGCAGATAGCCTGAATGCGGACAGTGTCCTGCATGTTCAGCGTGTTCAACTCATCACCTCATTGCAATTCAAAGACAATGATGCGAGTTCATTCTATCAATTGTTTGAAGCGCTTGACAGCGCACAGCATGGACTTCACGTACATGTGTTGCACTATGGCGACTCACAGATAGAGTGCGATCGCATGAGTGGCAACCTGCGCGAAAAATTGCAAATTCAATTTGGTGGCAATGGCCCCGGACTCGTTAGTCCATTGCCTTTGGCCGCTACCTCGCACTGCTCGCAGAGCAACAGCGGCAACTGGAAGCGCCACACCTCTTATGGTTTTGACGATGGAAAAATTCCGCACAACAAATTCGGAGCGATGTGCTCGTTTGCTAGGTTCACACCTGCGCTCAAAAGCAAAGCAGACATTGATTCTACCCAAACGCATGAAGCCTGGTTTGAGATGCGACCCTCCGGCATGGCGCAGCCGCACAGCAAAATATTTCACGAGGCCACAATGTATCTCGGCAATCATCACTTGCCTTTCACACTCACGGTGAAAGCGGATGACCAAATTATCAGTGAACAAAAAATAGAAGTCGGTATTGGTATGCAGATGCTGAAATGGAAGCTTGAAAGCACACCGAAGAAAATCCGTTTCATATTCAGCGGGGCAGACAGCCCTGATGTTTACGCAGTGGCATTGAATGATGTGTCAGGGGTAAGTCTGAGCAACATAGCACTGCGCGGCAACGATGGCAAAGCACTGAACCGTGTGAACAGTGCAGAGATGCAGGGCATGATGGACGATGCCGGTGCTGACCTGCTCATACTCCAGTTCGGAGGCAATGCAGTGCCTTATTTGAAAAATGAAACTGCTGCACGCGCTTATGGTAAGGCCTTTCAATCGCAGATACAATACATGAAACGCTGCGCACCAGGAGCTGCTATATTGGTGACAGGCCCAAGCGATATGAGTACAAGCATTGATGGTGTGATGCGTACATGGCCCTTTCTCGCTGAGTTGAATGAAGGAATGAAAGAAGCAGCATTTGCCGAAGGCTGTGCTTTCTGGGACATGTTCAATGTGATGGGTGGAGAAAACTCCATGGTGAGCTGGGTAAAAAATTCGCCACCTTATGCCGGGCCTGACTACACACACTTCACCCCTGCCGGTGCGCGCAAAATGGCAGAGCTGATGTACAAAGCCATTGCAGATGAATACCAGCTTTGGCAAAATGCACAGTCCGGTATTTGAACGGACAGATAACTATGTAAGTGGAGTAACGAACACCATTGGCAAGTCGTCTCTTTGTCAACTATAACAATCACCAATTATGATGAAACGACTACTTGCCGCAGCCACCATCGTGGCAAGCCTTGCCACACATGCTCAGGAAATGCCATATACTTTCAGTGTATTGAATGAGGAATACACAGAACTCTCAGAAGCTGTATCAGCAGTGGACAATGAAACATGGGACGACCCAAATTCATTTGTTCCGATAGGATTCTACTTTCAACTGATTGATGAGACCATCAATTCACTCTACCTCACCGCACCGGGTTCTCAAATCATCAGCACTGCGTTGCAAGACTCTGTGCATTTTTTGCAACCATATTTGGCAGATATTATTGATGTGGGGTACGACACCGCAGCAATCTCGCCTATCAGATATGCTACAGAAGGCCCCGTGGGTTCGCGCATATTCAGGATGGAGTGGAGCAACGTTGGTTTCTACAACGAGTGGGAGGAGCTGGACACCACCACCAACCGAATCAGTTTTCAGATGTGGCTTTATGAAGGCACCAATGTGATAGAATACCGCTTTGGTGAAAACACCGTGGACTCGCCCATACTTGTGCACTTTGCCGGAGGCCCGCTCATAGGGCTTGGCACCAATGCGCCCAATGGCGGTGGTTGGGAAAGCCTGTGGCTGCTCAATGGTGATCCCGCTGCACCCACTGTGGAGTTGTATGCAGATTTAAAATCAATGCCGCCCACATTGGATGGCGAGCCAGCCTCAGGCACAGTGTATCGTTTTACACCCACATTTGTGCACACCGATGAGGCAAGTGTTGAGCAACAGTTGTCGGTCTATCCGACACAGGCTGACGAGATTTTGAATATTCACTGGAGAGGAAAACAAACAACAGTTCAAATCCACAATGCGATTGGCCAGCAAGTTTGTAGCCATCAGATGATACATGGAATACAGCAAATTGATATAGCCTCACTGGGTAGTGGATTTTATACCATCGAGGTTATTGGTGATGGGCAACGCTATGCCACGGCATTCATCAAGAATTGATTTGATACCTAAAGAGGTAACGCTGATTCAGCTTCGGTATTCAAAGCGATGTCCTCAATGGTTTGTTCAGTCTCTATGTTATCATGCTTTGACCTGGAAAAAAACTTGCGCTGAAAAAAGAGGATGAGTATGATGCCAATGGTAATGGCACTATCAGCAATGTTGAAGACAGGTGGGAAAAGTTCGTATCGCTCTTTGTCCCAGGTAAATTTGATAGTGAAGTGAAACATGTCCACCACATTTCCCATCAGCGGCTTTGCATATCCCTCACCATTTAGTTCAGCTTTGTCGAAATAAGGACGGTAGTCTTCCAACTCTGCACTGTACATTGAGCCTTTGTCGAAAATGACACCGTAAATAGTGCTGTCCACAATGTTGCCCAGCGCACCGGACACAATGAGCGAAACACAAATAATGAATCCACGGTGCGCTCGGTTTTTTATCTGCCGGATGAGATAAATGATACCGGCACTCACCACAATGATTCGGAAAATGCTAAGGGCAAGTTTGCCTCCCTCACCTGGTAACATCCAGCCGAAGGCCATACCCGGATTTTCTACGAACTGCAGATCCAGAATGCCGGGGAATACTTCCATGCTTTCGCCATAATGAAAGTTGAGCTTGACCCAAATCTTCAGCCACTGATCAAGTGTCAGCACAGCAAGAATGGTAAAGAGGGCTTTTTTCAAATTAGAAATGGAAAATAGAGAACGGAAAATTGAAAATGGTTTTCTGTCATTCTCCATTTTCAACTTTCCATTTTCAATTCATCACTGCATGTTCTTCGCTTCTATGCTCAGTGTAGCATGAGGCACAAGGCGCAGGCGTTCTTTAGGAATGAGCTTGCCTGTTACACGGCAAATTCCATATGTTTTGTTCTTGATACGCAGCAGTGCGTTGTCAAGATTTTGGATGAACTTCTCCTGACGAGAGGCTAACTGACCGAGTTCTTCGCGGTTCATGGTTTCGCTGCCATCTTCCATCATTTTGAAGGTAGGCGAGGTATCATCGGTGCTATTGTCACTTTCGTGCGACAGTGATTGGCGCAACTCTTCCAAATCGCTCTTGGCCAATTTCAATTTTTCATGGATGAGCACTTCGAATTCTTTGAGGTCTTTGTCGGAATATCTTACATCTCCCATACTGCTGCTATCTGCTTTTTTATTTGTTGGTTTT
>JBJXFP010000137.1:0-2802 GCA_046155615.1 Flavobacteriales bacterium
CGCAACGAGATAGTGGCTGCCGAAATAACTGACAGCATAGCATCGCTGCACAAGTTGTTTATGGAAACGCGCCTTTCTAAAATTTTGATTTACCGTGATACTGCAGACCACATGATTGGCTATGTACACTCGTTTGACTTATTTAAAAAGCCGGAACACATACAGCACGTGCTGCGCCCTGTAGCCATCATACCCGAACCGATGCCTGCTAACGAAATACTTGAGCTTTTCATAAAACAGAAAAAGAACATGGCGGTGGTGGTGGATGAGTACGGGGGCACCGCAGGCATAGTGACCATGGAGGACATTGTAGAGGAAATATTTGGCGAAATAGAAGATGAGCATGACAAAGATGAAGGCGTGGAAAAACAGGTAAGTGAAAACGAATTTCTTTTTGCCGCGAGGCTGGAAGTAGATTACCTGAACGAGAAGTACAACCTGAACCTGCCTGCCAACGATGCGCAATACGATACGCTGGGTGGCCTGATACTGCACCTGCATGGCGACATACCCGAAGAGGGTGAGCGCATTATACACGACCACCTTACACTGATACCCACAGTGGTGAGCGAAAAACGGGTAGAGCAGGTAAAAGTGACCATACAGTAGCCGGGTATGACTACATAAAGTGGACCTTTGAAAAAGACCCGCTTGTAAATGAAACTGAATTACGATATTCGCGGCCCAATTTTCTAAAAATCAGATTTTACAAAGACTATGGCAATGATTGAAAAAATCAGAAGGCAGAGCTGGCTCCTTCTGGTACTTGTAGGTTTTGGCATTCTCAGCTTCCTCATTCCTTATGATGCTGTGATGGCCCTCTTTGGTGGTAACAGCAACTCGGCAGGCGAAATAGATGGCACTGTGATAACCGGAACCAGATGGCAAACAGCCAAGCAGGTGCGCACCATGCTGTTCAACTATGACGGCAACGAGTCCACCATCAGCAATGAAACCTGGAATCAGATACAAGACTCGGTGCTTTTCTCTGATGAATACAGTGAAGTAGGATTGGACATAACCGAAGAGGAATATGAAGCCATGTTGTTTGGCGACAACCTTTCACCTTTTGTATTGCAAACCATATATGGCGGCAAGGACAGCACGGAAATGAAAGATCAGCTGCGCACCAACTTTGAAAGCTTAGAGCCTGCCAAAGGCCAGGGCTGGCGCAACCTGCTGATAGCAACCCGCAAGCGCGAGAAGTATGACGCCATGATAAAGCACGGGCCATTTGCGAACACATTAGACGGCAAGTGGGCATTCAAAGCAGACAACGACAAAGCCGGTGTGGACTATGTGGTGAAGACTTATGCTGAAATACCCGACAGCACTGTAACGTGGACAGACAGCGACCTGCGTGCCTACTACAACAAACACAAAAACGACCGCGAATACAAGCAGCAACTGAGCCGCACCATCGAGTTTATCAAATTTCCGGTGGTGTGCAGCACTGCCGACAGCGCGGACATACGCGCGGCACTTGAAAGCTTTAAGATCGGACTGAAAACATCGACCACCGACTCTACCTACGCTGCATCTAAGGCTGAAAACCCTACACAAGCTTTTACCAAAGCCAAAAAAGGCAGCCTGCCCGAACCCTTCGATACGCAGGCAGCAACTGACACAGTAGGCAAAGTACTCGGTCCATACGTGCAAGGCGCCTACATGAAGATAGCCAAGATAGTAAACCGTAGCAGCGAGCTTGACTCAGTGCAGGCACGACACATACTGATAGCATACACCGGTGCACAACGTGCCGGAGCGAATGTGACCCGCACCAAAGACGAAGCTAAAACCCTCGCAGACCAGTTGCTTGCAGAGTGGAAAGCAAAGAAGAACTTTGATGCCATCAATGAGCAATACAGCAACGATGAAACATCGAAGAAAAAAGGTGGTGACCTGGGGATGTTTGGCAGACAAGGCATGACTAAGAAATTCTCTGATGCATGCTTCAATGGCGCAGTAGGCTCGCAGCAATTGGTAGAGACCGAATTTGGCTTTCACCTGATAGAAGTAACCAAGCGCGGCCCCAGCAGCAGTTTCACCAGCCTTGCGGTGATTGATAAAAAATTAGTACCCTCGGAACTGACGGTAAAAAGCGCCTACCAATTAGCGCGCGACTTCTGCCAGATGTATGCGGACACCGCCTCGTTTCGCGCAGCGGCTGACACACTGAATGGCGGCACCCAAATAACCAAAGCACAAAACATAAAACCTAACGCAACCAGTGTGCAGGGCCTAAGCAATGCAGGTGCAGTGGTTGGCTGGACCTACAGCGCTGAAATAGCCGAGGTAAGCCAGCCCATACGTGTGGACAACGACTGGATAATAGCAACCCTGATAGACATAAAAGAGCAAGGCACACCAAGCTTTGAGAACATCAAAGACAAAATAAAAGACAGAGTGATAAAAGAGAAGAAGGCGGAGAAATACATGGACCTGATGATGAAAGGAACGCTGGCCGAAATAGCCGCAGCATGCAGCACTACAGTGAAACACGCTGACAATGTGAATATGAAGGCCACCAACATACCGAGCAGTGGTGTGAGTATGCCGGAGAACAAGCTGATAGGTGCGTTGTTCGGTATTCCAACGGGTAACATTTCACTGCCCATAGTGGGCGAAGGCGGCATTTATGTAATACAGCGAACCACAGACCTTAGCCTTGGCACGAGCACTGACAATTACCTATCGCAGTTAGATGGCATAGTGAGTGGCTACAACTCGCGGGCTACCAACGATGTGTTCCGCTCCTTCATAGAGCAGGCAGATGTGGAAGACCACCGCTACACGAGGTAA
>JBJXFP010000140.1:0-22386 GCA_046155615.1 Flavobacteriales bacterium
CCGAGTGGCACATACTCCCAGCGCTGAATGTCGCGCGCACTCCAATCGTTGAAGAGGAGAAATCCAAAAATGTATTCTTCCGCTTCGGCTGTGCTGATGCGCTGTCCAAGTGGTTTGCCATCGAAGGTTATGAAGGCCATCTCCAACTCGAAGTCGAGTTGTTTGGTAGGCCCATAGGTTGGTAACGTGTCGTCACTTGCATTGGTTTGGCCGCAAGGGCGAATGATTGGTGTGCCACTATTCACTATGCTGCTGGCACGGCCATGGTAGCCCACGGGCAAATGTTTCCAATTGGGCAAGAGCGCCTTTTCCGGATCGCGAAACATCATACCCACGTTGCGTGCATGATCCATGCTGCTATAAAAATCTGTGTAGTCGCCCACCTGGATGGGCATCAGCAGTTGCACTTCGCTTTGATTGAAAAGCACTTGACGCACGTGGTGTTCCTTGTCGCGCAGGTCAGGCATATCGCTACGCAAAAGTTTGGAAACACGGTTGCGCAAATCGCGCATTCCTTGTTTGCCGTGGCGCATTATCCTATTCAGCGAATCGCTCACGGTATCTTCCAATGTGATGGGGAGATTTTCTAAATAACCCATTACATGCAAAGCCTTCAGGTCTATCAGCTTGTCGCCAATGGCACAGCACACATGCGGCAGTTGGCTGTCTGTTCTGAATATGCCGAAAGGCAGATTTTGAATAGGGAAATCGCTTTCCGCAGGCACATCTACCCACGACTTCAGTTTGGGATCATTGGCTTTTATTTCGCTCATAATTATAGAAAATTGCCACGTAGTGGTCGCTACGCGAAAAATGGAGAATGTGGCGAAGGTAGAAATTTCAGATTTCAAAATTTTAGTGGGAGTTGTGCAGCATATCTGCACTTCTATTGTTGATGTCCTAATTTGAAATTTGAAATCACAGTTACGTTTACCCGCATGAAAACACGCCTCACGGTATTCACCCTACTGCTCATTGCTGTATTGTGCGGGCATTTTCTATTTACACTCATTTATTCCTTCAGAGATAACATGCCTCATCAGGCCAATGCGCTGGCTGAACATTACATGGTGCCTTGTTTTCATCAAAACTGGAAATTGTTTGCGCCTGATGTGCCTGAATACAGTGTGCAGTTGGAATGGAGATGCCTCGCTGCGCCTCACCCCCGGCCCCTCTCCAGTGGAGAGGGAAGTGCGAGTTCTGCGAACTCGCAGGTGTGGACCCCATGGCAAGATGCTACCTATGAGGAGGGTTTGAAGGAATCTCCACGTGTATTGGAAACGGTGGAGCAGGGCTTCTGTACGCAGCTAAGTGCGCAGCTTGCAGGCAATCTATACAGAAGTGACAGCACCATCATGTACGACCGCGTGGTGGGTAGCCCTGCCTATGCAAGTGCTTTGTTTTATGTAATGAAACACCATGAACTGAAGCTTGTGTCGCCACAGCAGGGCGATTTGGAATATTACACGCCTAAGGGTTGGCAGATCAGATTGAAATACACCTTCACACCTCACCCACTATCTATGCTTCCTGCGAAAGAGGTGGTGATTGCATTCCCTGAATACTATCCACAGCCGCGATGAACAGATACCTAAACCAACTCACAACTTACTTCACCGAAGAGGTGCGCGGCAAAGGCCCGTTCACTTTGTTTGGTGTGTTGGTGTATGTCTGGTTTCTGATTCATGCCATCAGTTTGTTCTTTAGTCAGAGCGTCTTGTGGGGCACTGAAAAAATTTTCTACCGCCATGGTTATGCTGATTCAGTCATCGAGAATTTTTTCTTTCAGTTGGTTTACGAATCAGGCAGATCTACTTATATATACGTGTTGCATATTGTGTGTGCGTTATTGAGTGTCGTTTCATTTCATCCTGTCTTCTACACAAGCAAGAACTCATGGTCATTAGCTAAATTGAACATTGGCGCTGCTGGTGTGCGGCTTGTTACATGGTGCAGTGGCCTCATGCTATTCTATGCCGCCATCGAAGCTTTTGACAGTGGCCTATTGCTGATGCTGCTCATGGCATTCTATTGTTCGTTTGCTTTTGTACACACTAACAATCCATACCTCAAAGCGATAACCAATGCAGCACGCATTGCATGTATTATACAGGTATGCGTAGTTTACTTCACTGCTGCGCTTTACAAACTTGGCGGTACACAATGGTTAGATGGAAGTGCACTTTACTACACACTGCACATCACCCACTACAGCAGTTCTTGGTGGCAGCAGTTTGCCGAGAACAATTACTTCATCACCCAACTATTTACATGGGGCGGTCTGGCTTATCAGCTTTTGTTTCCAGTTTTGGTATGGTTGGGGAGAATCAGAAAACCGTTACTTGTTATCGGAGTGTTGTTCCATCTTTTCATTGGCGCTGTGTTTGGCTTATGGTTTTTTGCCTTGGCCATGGTGATTTGTTATGTGCCCTTCTGGCTAAGGCAAATAAGGTAACATTCTGTTCTTATAGGTATGTTGATGCGAATATTTTTAAATTGAAGTAGAACATATCTACCAATAAAAATTTGAATCCCGACAGATTCAAGGTGCATCTTCTTCAAACTTTTGGAACAATAAAGTCGCATTAGGTAATGACTTGCTAACATTCAACTTACTCTTCCGACCGTTTTGTTCAGGCTATCATAAATTTTTAGAAACGTAGCAGCCAAATGGGTGAACATAGGTTTGCCCAATGATTTGGCGACTTGCTTACCTAAACAGCCTTCTTATTCTTTTTGCCTTTGCAACACACGCCCAGAGCGGGCTTGAAGGAATTGTTGTTGAGAAATATTATGTTTCGTGCGAGGCCGATCGCGCTGACTCATTGCATAGTGGCAACCTGCCGGTGGGTTCAGTTACTTACAGAATATTTGTTGACTTAAAACCGGGCTATCGTTTTCAGGCTGCCTATGGTGCTCCCGGACATCCACTATTTATTGAGAGCACACAACTCATCTATAACCACATTGAAGCAGGCACTACTCATCCCAATGTTTTGCCCGAACGCACACTCAGCGAAGACATTGCTCTACTCGACTCGTGGCTATCTGTAGGTGCTGCCGGTGAAAATCATTTGGGGATTCCAAAGACATTTGACAATGAAGACGTTGATGAATACATAACGTTTGATGAGCGTTTTCTGAAAAACAAGAAAAACAAAAAGGACATTACCCCAATTGAACGTGACGGGATGCAACGTTCTCTCAGCCTGCCTTTTCCAACTTTTTTTCAAATGGATACCTGCCTCAAACACTTAGGAAGTTCCACTACCGGAAAGCGCATAGAAACAAGCAATGGCGCATGGGCTTGCATGGGCAAGGGTTCCATGGGAGTTGATTCTCTTACTACCAACACTATCCTCATTGCTCAAATTACTACCGCGGGTGATTTGTCGTTTCAATTGAACATAATGATTGGAACGCCTGATGGAAAATCGGAACGTTATGTAGCCGTGAATCCTGCTGAAGGCGAGCTGACACACGAGAGCCTATCATACACTACCCTGAAGAAACAAAAGACTCGGAAGCGCGGTCAACAGAAAAAGAAAAAGGCGGAAGCCGCCATCAAACCATCCTGACTTTAAAAGCCTAACAAAAAAACATCATGAACAAATTTCTATTCTTCATTATTGCAAACACCATCGCATTGTGCTCTGCCTCGCAAGGACTTGAAGGAATTATAGTGGAGAAGTACTACATCTCTGATGCCGCTGACTCAATGGATGCTGCTGAAAATGGCGCAGCATTTCCTCTCCATGTCGGTTCAGTTACATATCGGGTATATGCTGATTTACTTCCAGGTTACAAATTGATTCAAATGTTTGGAAGCCCAGCGAACGAATTGAGAATAGAGACTTCCACCGGTTTCTACAATGACCCCAACTATGGCTTTACCACCTACCAGGGCACCAGTGTGAACAACACAAAGAAGCGTACTACATTGATAGACTCTTACCTCTCAATGGGCGGAGTTGCAACAGGATTGATGGGTGTATTGAAGACTGAAGACTCCGATGGCACCATTGATAATATTCACGGTCTGCTTCTCAATAATGATCCCGATGCAGGTTCGCCAATAGTGGGAGCAGGTGGCATTGATGGCCTGATGCCGGGCACACCCGTGTTGCCAAATATTCTTGGGCTTACTACTGAATTAGAAATTTTTGATCAGACACCAGGCAACTTGTTCTCAACAAATGGCGGCACTGTGGCAGTGCTTGGTGGGGTCGAAGGTGTAACTGCATCCAATCATGTCCTACTTGGCCAATTCACTACCAATGGAGAACTTTGTTTTGAGCTGAATCTGCAAATAGCCACACCTGTGCCGGGCGAGAGTGAAATATATGTAGCCAACTCACCGGCAGTCGGTGAATTCACTTTGCCAAGTCTTAGTTATTGTTCAGCTTTTGTTCCTACACCCAATGGCTTCGAAGGCATTGTAGTAGAAAAATATTATGTGTCAGACTTTGATGATGTTGCAAACGCTGAAGCCAACAATGCCTCCTATCCGCTGAGCAATGGCACAGTAACCTATCGTGTATATGCCGACCTCTTGCCGGGTTTCAAAGTGAATCAACTTTTTGGCAATGCCAATCACCCGCTTGATGTACAAACCACAACCTCATTCTACAATGATCCTCTTTACGGATTTGATGTGTATGAGGGAACAAGTGTTGCGAATACCCAGACCAACACAACACTTATTGATTCATATTTCACCATGGGTGGTGTGGCTGATGGACTTTCAGGCGTGCTCAAATTAGAAGACAGCGATGGAACTATCGGAAACCTGCAAGGCATACTTGCGAATGACGATGCTTCGGCAGGCACTCCTATCACCGGCATTGATGGTGTAGATGGATTGATGCCCGGTGCAGGTGTCAATGTGACATCCGCAGGTTTTACAACCGAACTGAATGCTTTCGATCAAACACCAGGAAGTGGATTCAGCACTACTGCCGGCTCATTCACGGCCACAAATGGTGCTGAGGGTATTACTGCCTCCAATCAAATACTGCTGGGTCAGTTCACCACCGATGGTGTGTTCAGTTTCAAAATGAATCTTCACATTTCTACTCCGGTGGAAGGCGAAGTTCAAACATATGTTGCAGAGTCACCAATAGATGATGAGATTCAAGACAACACGCTGATTTACACTTCCACAGATCCTGTTATCATTCCTCCTGGGCTTGATGGAATTGTAGTTGAAAACTACTATGCTTCGGATCTTGCCGATTCAACAAATGCTGCAATAAATGGCGCTGTATATCCACTTGAGAGCCATTCTGTAACGTATCGTGTGTTTGCTGATCTCAAACCAGGATTCAAAGTGAAACGTGTATTCGGCAGCACCGGACATCCATTGGAAGTAACCACCACATCAGCATTCTACAACGATCCACAAAATGGAACCAGTGTGTTTGATGGAATGACAGTGAGTGAAGCACAAAGCAACACATCTCTGATTGATTCTTATCTCACCATCGGTGCCGCTGCTGAAGGCAAGATGGGTGTTTTGAAGGCAGATGATACAGACGGAAGTATCGGAAACACACAAGGCATATTGACCAATGATGATGAATATGTGGAGACACCAATAACTGGTGCTGGCAGTGCTGACGGATTGATGGCTGGCACAACCACTATCCCCACAGTTACAGGTTTTACAACTGAACTGAGTGCGCTGGATCAAACAGTTGGCAATACGCTGAACACACAAGCAGGTGAGATTGAAATTGCTGATGGTGTGCAGGGCGTTGACCTAAGTTTGAATCATGTGTTGCTTGGTCAGTTTACAACATATGGTATACTCAGCTTCAAATTCAATATTGAACTGCTGACTCCTGTGGATGGTGA
Source organism: Flavobacteriales bacterium (assembly GCA_046155615.1). Taxonomy (GTDB): domain Bacteria; phylum Bacteroidota; class Bacteroidia; order Flavobacteriales_D; family Sanyastnellaceae; genus JANNVZ01. The sequence continues at coordinate 5,857 of JBJXFP010000140.1, forward strand.
AACACAAATCTATGTGGCAGAATCACCACAATCAGGACAACTTACGCATCCTACTCTGGTATACGAATCTCCGCTACCTCCGCCACACATCACAGGTGTGGAAGAAATTGTGGCTCACTCTGACAGCTATGTTGCATATCCGAATCCTTGCCACGATATCATCACAATAGAGCAGAAGTCAGGCGCTGCTGACCAAACCCATATTCAGGTAACGGATGCAACAGGGCGGATAATCTTCACCACCACAAGTGGAAGCGCCATGCAACAGATTGATACATCAACTCTTCCTCAAGGTGTTTATACCATCGCACTGCGCAAGTCAGGTGGTGTTGAGTCAATACAATTCATCAAAGAATAATCAAACGCGATCATCTATTGTAAGTTGAATGTGTGATGAAAGCCTACCTTTTGTTTATAGCATTGCTCACATTATCAGTGTGTGCAAACAGCCAGGGAAGACTTGTTGGCAAGGTCACCGATAAGGAAGGTTCTCCAATCATTGGCGCCATTATCCGATCAAACGAAAATCAAAGTATCATAACCGATACAGATTTCGATGGCTTGTTTGAACTTCAGTTTCCTGATGCCAGTCAATACACTCTGCGATTTGATATGATAGGTTTTGCAGTGCTGTATGATACAGTGTTGCTTAGAAATAATGACGTGCTGAAAAGAGACTATACACTATTTTCAATGTCGGATACTACAGGCGCGGTGCTCATTACTGCCAAAGCATCTAAGGCAGCAGACTCATACATGGAGAAAGTGAAAATCAATTCGACCACAACGATTGACTACATCTCATCGGAAACAATAAAGAAGACCGGAGACTCCAATGTGATAAATGCCATTGCGCGTGTTTCCGGAGTTTCTACAAATGGCGGGATGATAACAGTGCGTGGTATCGGTGACAGGTATGTAAAAACTACCTTGAATGGTTCAAGGATTCCCACACTCGATCCGCTTACCAACAACATCAAACTTGACATTTTTCCTTCAAGTCTGGTGGACAATATTGTGATAACCAAAACCGCAAGCCCCGAGTATTCTGCAGATTGGTCAGGAGCATATGTGTCTGTGGAAACAAAAGATTATCCTGACAAGCTCACCATCAATCTGGAGTCGCAGATTGGATTCAATGAACAAAGTACATTCAAGGATATTATTACCTCAGATCGCAGCTCTACCGACTGGCTTGGGTTCGATTCAGGAATGAGAACACGTGAGGGCAATCAATTGCAAAACCCGAATCTCAATCCAGGTACTTACAACGAGCTGGTAGCCCTTGGACTTGGTGACTACTTTCACTCAATGGGCATCAATGGATGGATTGATGGCAATCCCACAAGCGATACATACTTCAGATTGGGTCTTGTTCAGCTTGGCCTGCTCTCACAAGGATTGATGTACGACCAGGCCGCTTATCAGCAGGCTCTTGATGCATACAACACCACATACAAGCCGCAGGCTTACAGAAAAATCAATCCCAACAATACGGATTACAACAATGGATTTACCAACAACTGGAATACAAAATTCAGAAGGGCACCGCTGAGCCTCTCACAAAACATCAGTATTGGAAATCAAACTACATTTCTTGGCAAACAACTTGGATTTTTTGTTGGCTTTCGATATGGAAACAACTATCGCTATGATCCGAATGGTTTATCGCAACGTGTATTGAACGAGTCACTCGACTATCAAATCGATTTTCAGGACAAGACCCTTATTAGCAGAGAGACCAACTCCTGGAGTGCATTGGTCAATCTGGCTTACAAGCTGAATGAGAATAACAAAATCTCGTTCCTTTTTATGCCCAATGTGATTGGCACCAATGACGTGGCATCGTTCACCAATATTCCGCTGGATGTGATTGACCAAACCATACAGGTGCGCAAGAACCTCTTTTACGAGCAGCGTAAACAGATGATTTATCAATACGCATCGCAGCACTTTCTATCTGCGAGCAAAATGAAAATTGATGTGAATGCATCCTACACTGCCGGGCAAGGGGTAGCTCCTGATTTCAGAACATCAGAATATGCTGTGGAACTGCACAACGATTCCGCTGTTGGCTACCAATACTATCCCACTGCAGGCGATGGCATCAGGCGCTTTTTCCGCTACTTGACCGAGAATACGCTTGATGCACGAATCAGCCTTGAACTGCCACTGGCAAAAGAAGAAAAAGAACGAAGCCGCAAACTGAAATTTGGCGCTGCTACTCAGCGCACCTACCGAAAATCGGACAATGAAGAGTATAGAGTGATGCTTGGCAACAACAATGTCATTCCCACAATCCAGAATGACGATTTAGACGCATACATGTCGAGTGATCGCTTCATCATGTCTGATTCACTTATTGATTTTTATTACCTCTTTACAGATTTTGATCGCAATCACAACTTTGGCCACAGCAACATAGATGCTGCCTATGTGATGACTAACTGGGAACTCACTGACAATCTAAAATTCTCCGGGGGTGTCAGAGCAGAGCATACAGATCTGTTTACAGATGTGGACAAGTTTGCACGGCTGAATTATGTGCGCGATGATCCGCGCAGGGCCAATCTTCCAAACTTTCCCAATGTCAATCCGGCAAGTATCAACCGATGGGATTTTCTGCCAAGCGGCAGTATCATTTACAAAATAGAGAGCACTGATGTGGCAAGAACAAATCTGCGCTTCAACTACAGCCGAACTCTTGCGCGGCCCAGTGTGCGCGAGTTGAATGACGCTGCAATAATTGACAATGAATTCCGCACATTCATTTATGGCAATTCTGATCTGAAAATTGCGCGGGTCATCAACTATGATTTCAGGGGTGAAATATTTTTCGGCAATGGTGACAACATTTCAGTCAGTTTGTTTTACAAGGACTTTCACGACCACATCGAAATGGGTTTTGGAAACATCGGTATCACCTGGCAAAATATTCAGAACTCCAATGTGAAAGGATTAGAACTGGAAGGTCGAAAAAAAATTGGCAATGCTCTGGAGCTTCGGGCCAACGTCACCCTCGTTAAATCTAAGTCAGAATTTATCCGCAGTGATTTTCAGTTGATCAACGGAGAAAAATTTTACTTACCCATTGATACCATATACAGACCGATGTATGGGCAGGCACCCTATCTCATAAATGCCATCTGTACGTACAAGTCTGATACACTTGGACTCACAGCCACGGTTAGTTACAATGTGCAAGGCCCGCGGTTAGTAATCACCGGCACCATCAAAGGTGTGCCTGATGTGTATGAAATTCAGCGACACCTGATTGATTTCAAGCTCAGCAAAAAAATTGGAAACCACTTTACTGTTGGTCTTACCATACGCGATTTACTCAACGCTCCTGTGAGACGCGCCTACAAATTGCCTTCTGGTTGGTTTGACTACGACAACTTTCGATACGGTACTACTTATCTGATGAGTTTTGCATACTCCTATTGACCAATGAATATGAAACTTCACATAACAATTCTACTATTCGTTAGCCTTGGCTGTGCTTTCAGGTCATTTGCGCAATTGGAGAAAGTGGTGGTAGAAACTTATTATGTGACTGATGCAAATGATGCCACCAACACAGAAGGCGGACAAATAGAGTCTAGTGTAAAAACATATCGTGTATTTTTTGATTTGGAGCCTGGCGCAAAACTTTTGGAAATATTTGGCGATGAAGAGCATCCATTCTTCATTTCAAGCACAGAGCATTTCTACAACAATGCTGATGGCAATTCATTCGGTTACCAAATTCCAAAAGTTTCCTATGAGATGAACACAGTAGCGCTTGATACTTATCTCACACTGGGTCAAACAGGTTTTCAAGGCATCAATTCATTCTTTGGATTACCCAAGGAGCAGGACACCAATGGCTCATTCATAGGTGGAGTGAACAACGATGGAGGTAGTGCCATGATTGAAGACGGACTGCTCATAAATGAACACCCTGATGCAGGAATACCGCTTACTGTAGCTGATGGGATGGATACGTTGCAAACAAGTATTTCCGACTGGTTCCATTTTGGGGTGCTGGATTTTGGAAGCGGCAACGACAGTTCCATTTTCGGCAATCTGGTGGCAGGCAATGAATTTTACAGCGAAAATTTTTCACTGAGAAACAGTGGTGTGAAGGGTGTTGACCCTGACAGCAACTTTGTACTTGTAGCCCAACTAACTACAGCAGGCCAGTTGTCTTTTACCATGAATGCGCGCATCATGCAGATAGCCGATGGTGATACAACTACCCTCATATACTATGGAACAAATATTCTTAGCAATGAAGATGAATTCTTCAACCCATTCCTCATCTATCCGCAGGTGTGTGGTTGTCAGGATCCGAATTTTGTAGAATATGATCCTGCATTTGCATGCAGCGATGCCGGTGCCTGTATCACTCCTGTAGTTATCGGTTGCACTGACACGCTGGCATGTAACTACAGCGCTGAGGCCAACACCAACGTGCAGATACTTTGTTGCTATCCCGGCTTCTGCGCAGAAAGGGATATTGAACAGGTTTGCCCACAGTTGAAAGGTGAAGATTTTGATATTTACCTCTACCCCAATCCTGCTACTGAATCTATCTCGCTGAATGTGCTTAGCGGAGTGACCTACAATATGGAATACACAGTGTACAACTACTACGGGGAACAATTGCTTACAAGCACTATCCCCAATGCTCCGCTCAATTTCACGGCTACCTTTGATCTGTCATCTTTCATTTCAGGCATTTATCAGGTGAGGGTGAAAGGTGTCAATGGAGAGCAATCAAAACTTTTTGTCAAGCTATGAAGCACTTCACGCGTATATCATTAGTAGCAGCGATGGCAATTACCACGCTGCAAGGCTGCGTGAAGGAGGAAGAGCCAATCATCATAATTGAAAGAAGCAGCGTAACTGATGTGGAAGCGAACACCTACGCAACTGTGAAAATCGGTGACCAGTGGTGGATGGCTGAGAATCTGAGAACCACCCTTTTCAACGACAACACTCCCATACAATACTTCGCCAGAACGGTAGGAGCAGACACCAACTGGACCAACGCCACATTTCCTGCATATTCATATATCAACGATTCAATATCAGGCTGTCTCTACAACTCTTATGTAATAGCCTCAGAAAAAAATATTGCTCCTGTCGGCTGGCATGTACCCACTGATGCGGATTGGAAAAAGTTAGAGCAGACCATTGGTATGTCTGCTTCTGAATCGCATAAGACAGGATGGCGTGGAGATGAAGAAGCTGACCTGATAACATCTCAATACAATGTGGGCTGGGGAGCCAACGATACTGAAAACGGATTGTATGGCAGCGATTTGTATGGCTTCAATGCAAGGCCCGGTGGATGCAGGGGCGTGGATGGCCGCACCAATATTCAGAGCAACTCAGCATTTTGGTGGGCAGACACAATGGAAGGCACTGAATGGTACTACCGAAATATTGAGGCATCACACAAGCGAATTTTCAGGCAGCGTATCCATTCGCTCTATGGCTTGAGCATACGCTGTGTGAAAGATTAACTTCTATGAAAAAAATTTTCTCTTTCATATTCCTGTGTGTGGCCATTCAGATGACTGCTCAAGATTCGCTGCGATTTTTTCGTTTTGGCGTTTCTACAGGTATTGGCTGGTGCAACAGGCTGTCCACAGCCGAAGGAACAGTATCAAGTATGAAGGAAGAATTTGACAAACTTGAAAAGGGTATACCCGGCTACTGCGCAGGCTTGTCTATTCAGTATGTCATTTCTAAGCGTTGGTTTGTTCAGTCAGGATTGCAGTATTGCGCTTCCGGTTATCGCATAGATACACTGCCCGGCACAGGATTGATTGACATGCAGTACAGGTATAACTATTTAGAACTGCCACTGAGGCTGCATTGTGTGCTGGGGCATAGCAGAAAAATACATCCTGTAGCAGCACTGGGTATGTCAGCACGTTTTCTGTTGAAGCAGCGTACAGATTTTTTGCGCGAAGGCATTTCTATGGAGTATTCTTTTGATGAATTTGAATCATCAGAAAAATTCGGATACACAATCAACGCAGGTTTAGGCTTTGAGAAATTGTTATACAAAAATGTTCAACTTAACTGTATTGTTTTGTTATCGCAAGCCATATCACCGATTGCAGACACTCCACTGAAGCGATACCTGAACAATGTCGGTATTTCTGCTTCCCTCAATTGGAATTTTTAATGTTACAAAATTGTTTCATCACTTTGCGTGAGTGCAAAATTCAGGTTATGCCATTGAGTGAGATGCAATGCTGAAAGCCGCAAACAGCAAGCATTTCGTTAATGAAAGGGTAATGAGTTCTTTATTCTAATCTGATTTGAAGGAGCAAACATTTGTTCCGCAAATTTTTTAATTAATCAAAATTTATTTACTCTTTATCAAAATGAAAAAAAGCAATTTTTCAAAATTCATTGCCGGTATGGCTTTGACTTTTGGTGCACTCACCACATCGAATGCACAAACCAACCTTGGAGCTGACTGCGGATGTCCTGCGGTAGGCTTACGTACTCCTATCAACGTATCAACTATGCCCGGTGCAACTGTTATTGCCGGTGACCCTGATGCGTATCAACTCACTGCCGGTGCAACTTTTACTTGCGACAACGTTTACACTCTTGACAAAAAAATCTACATTCCTTCCGGCCAGACTTTGACTATTGCTCCAGGCAGCTTGATCAAAGGTGCTTTCGCTGCTCTTCCTGCTGATGCTACTGCACTCGTTATAGAACGTGGTGGTAAAATCATTGCTCCAGGCACCGAGCGTTGCCCCATCGTATTCACCGCTGCCGGTGACAATCTGGATGGTACATTCCCTATCACCAGTATAGGTCAGTGGGGTGGTATCACCATACTTGGTCGCGCACACAACAACCTGCTGGTTGCTGAAAACGGAACCGCTCCAACCAGTGGAAGACTGGCATTGGGTGATGGTCTGGGTGTTATCGAAGGTTATGCTAACACCGGTGCACACAACCGCTTCGGTGTGCTGACTGCCGGTGTAGTAGCCGGAGAAACCGTTGGTTCCTTTGACAACAACGACAACTCAGGCATCATGCGCTATGTGTCTATTCGCCATGCAGGCGCTTCACTCGAAGTGGGTGCTGAAATCAACGGCCTTACTATGGGTTCTGTTGGTTCAGGTACAACTCTTGAGCACATCGAGATCGTTTCTTGCGCTGATGACAACATCGAACTTTTCGGTGGCACTGTGAACCTGAAATACGTCACTTCCATTTTCGGTAACGATGATATGCTTGACTGGGATCTTGGCTGGACTGGTAAAGTACAGTTCTTCTTCGGTATGAAGAACGATACGGGCGGAAGTGTTGATTCTGATAACGGAATCGAAGCAGATGGTGATGACCAAAAGTCTAACAACACACCATACTCGCATCCGATAGTGCGCAATGCAACCATGCTTGGCAATGCAAAGACAACAGGAACAGCAGACAATTCAGCACTTGCTGCTATTAACGCCAAGGAATTGACTGCCGGAGAAATCTATAACTCAGTATTCGCAAATTACCGCAATGGTTTGAATATGGTGAAGTCGCTGAGCGGCACACGTTCTTTCGCAGAAGGTGGTGAGTCTTGGCACAACTGGTATAATAATCCAGCAACACCAACTCTGCCTACTGCAACTACCGGTAATGGTACGCAATCACTGAAAGTAGTGTGCAACACATTTGTAAACTGCACCAATCCGCTTACAGTAGGAGCATCAAGCGGTGCTGCCGGTACAGCACTTGTAGGTGCTGAACTTACGCAGTTCGATGTTACTGACATGAATGATGTTGTGGCATCAGTTCCAGGTTTTGATTTCAGCTTTGTTCGCGCAGGCAACACCTTCACTACCAAAAATGATCCTACTCCAAATCCGGCATTGTCTGTTTCAGGTTGTCCTGCTACTCCTGTGGATGGCTTCTTTGAACCTGCTGATTATCGCGGTGCCTTCTCTGATGAGCATGGTGACAATTGGTTGTCAAACTGGACATACACTGCGGTGTTGGATGCTACCAAAGGCGTTCAGGCTTGTCCAACTGACCTGAACAAAGATGGTTCTACTGACATTCTTGACTTCCTGATTTTCGCTCCGGCATTCGGTACCACTTGCGATTAATCCAGCTTCAGGATTTATCGTTTTACAAGTAATCAAAACAAAAAATCAGAAAGTATAATGAAAAAAATAAAACACATAATAGCCTGTTGCATGGTGGCCCTCTCCACGGGTGCCATTGCACAAGGCCTTGATGGCATAGTGGTGGAGAAATACTACCTCACTGATGCCGCTGATGCAGCGGAAGCGACTGCCAACGGAGGATCACTTCCTGTTGGATCAACTGTTTACCGTGTATATGTTGATATGGCTGCCGGCTACAAGTTTTCACAACTTTATGGCACACCTACCGACAATCTTACGGTTAACTCTACTGTCAATTTCTTCAATGATCCTTCAAACTCTGTTTCTATCAATCCCAACACAATCAACTTTCCGTTGATGGATGATGAGACCACATTGATTGACTCATGGTTCACCACAGGTTATGCAGCTCAGAACAGAACCGGTGTACTGAAATCAGAAGATACAAATGGTTCTAATGGTAATACCGCAGGTGTGTTGATCAACAATCCTGGCGATTGTTACGGTCTTCCAATTGTTGGTGCCGGAGCGCAGGATGGTTTCATTCCATTCGTTGCAGGCACTGCCGTTGATCCAAATACTCTTGGTCTCGGTTCAGCATTGGATGTATTGAATGCAACTCCCGGCAATTCAATAGTTGTAGCCAATGGCGCAATAGCTGCCTTGGGTGGCATTGTAGGTGCCAATGCTTCCAATATGGTGTTGGTAGGTCAGTTCACTACATCAGGTACATTCAGTTTTTCATTGAATGTTCAGTTAGTGAACATCGGAACAGGTTTGCCTGAGAACTATGTGGCAGCAACGCCACAAGTTGGTGAACAAACACATCCGAGCCTCACTTACACTTCGAGCAATATTGCTCCTACTGTGAACATTTCTTCACCTCTGAATGGTGCTAACATTAACCAAGGCTCGAACATCACTATCACTGCAAACGCGAATGATTCTGATGGAACCATATCAAGTGTAGAGTTTTTTGTTGATGCTATCTCTATAGGTGTTGACAATGCAGGTCCGGCATGGTCATTCCCCTACACTGCTTCAGTTTTAGGCGCGCACACTATTCATGCTATTGCAAAAGATGATGACTGCGCAACAACTACCTCTGCTACTATCAGCATCAACGTAATTACACCTCCTCCACCTGCTGGTTCTAACGACTCATTCACTGGTGCACAAAACACATCGCTGGCAGGTGTGGCGTATCCTTCCGGTACTTGCTTCAATGGCACGCTGGTAGGTGCTACTGTATCTGCTGAAGGCACTGCTGCCAATGTTCAGGTAGGTGGCGGTCATGATAGGTGGTACAAAATTATTGCTCCTTCAACTGCCCTGCGTGTAGTGGCAAGTTCAGGTACCGTAAATCTGGTGCTGGAACTGCACAACTCGCTGACTGCAGAGCTGGACATGGCCAACCAGATAGCTGGTACAGGCACGGAAATAATGACAACCACCGGTCTTACCGTAGGAAACACTTATTATGTAGCTGTTCGCTCATTCGATGGTGTACTTGGCACTTTCAATGTATGCCTCCAGGCTTTGATGGCTACTTCTTGCAACAGTGGCTCAGGCAGCTACGACTTGTGTTCCAACTTTAAACCAACATGGACAGGTGCTAACTCATATACTTTCGATTTCAATCCTGTTGTGCCAACTCCAGGCTTACCTACTTCATTAACTGCATCAGGACAAATTGCATTGTCCACCGCAACGCTGGCATTGAGACATGGTGGTATATATGACGTTACTATTGATGCTACTTACAATTTGGTGGACGGTTTGGGTAATCCGGAAATCGTGGTTGTGCCGGGAGTATCTGTATGCAGCGTCACTATACTGCCACATGCCAGTGTGGAGGTAAAATTGGCTCAGCGTTGTCCGGCCACAGTGCTCAAGGGCTCTGTGCTTCAAGGCAAGCCTTATGTATGCGGAGCTTCCAATTTCACTGTGGAGTTCACACAGGTTTCAGATTGTGCTGGTACAAGCGATATTGGTTTGCCTTTCGAAGTTGCTACCGGTGGTGCGGCTTCTAACTTAAGCCTGAGCTTTACTTCACCAACAGCTTTGAATACCAATAGCTGGTACCGCGTTCGTTTCCGTCCAACATTCGGATATGGCAACGGTTTGTATGGCATTGCACGCTACATATTCGTTGGTGGCTCATCTATGGAGGAAGTGGCCATGGATGAAAATGCTGATGCAACTGAAAAGAATGCAGATACTGGAGTCATGGCTTCGATCTATCCAAACCCGAACAATGGACAGATGCTGAATCTCAACATCAGCAATACTGAAAACAAAGTTCAGATACGCATAATGGATATGCAGGGCAAAGTGATTTACAGCAATCAATTCATTACAGAAGGTTCACTGAATACTGTAATCAATTTTGACCAACAACTGAGCAGCGGGGTGTATATGGTTGAATGCATCACGGGTAGCCAAGTTGTTATAGAAAAACTGTTTGTTAAGAAATAACCGGTACTTACTAAAACTATAACCTAAAGAATGGGCTGCCAGAAATGGCAGCCCTTTTCTTATTCTACATATACTTGAAATCAATCTTTGTCCATCTGATACTTCATCTTCAGCACACAACTATGCTCGCCTGCTTTGTAGTTTACATAGTCAAGCAATCCTTCTTTGGTATAGAAGAAATCGTATTGCTCATTGGTGTAGGTCATTTCCTGCCCTAACTTTTGTGGCGATGAATGCTCAACTCTTAGTGATGACAAAAGACCTTTTTCCGAATACCTCATCAAGCTGGTTGTGCTGGCATTGTCTTCTTCATACTGAAACTGAAGTATCGGCTTTTGCTCTTTATTATAAATGGCTTTGCCTGTAATTCTTGATTTGCCATCAGCAGTGCGTATGGTAACCATGGTGTCTTTCTGTAAAGTGGTCTCTGATTTTATGAAGCTCGGATTCTCATCGGCATACTTACCCCACCAACGCGTTTCTACACTGCTCTGGCTCTTCCTTTTTGCTTTAAATGAATTGGTGACAACCGTATCACCTGTTAGCGTGAATGGATCCAGCCGCCTGTATTCATAAGGCTCAAGGAAGGTGCTTTCATTCATCATTGTGGTCATCTCAAGATTGTCGCCATCGGTATAAAAATCCGTGACTGTAGGCACGATCAAATCCAGCTCTGTGGCTAAGTAGTCGTCCATTGATTCGTTGGTAATCATCCATGAATAGCGCCCTTCATAAGTAGGTGTCACCCAATTGTGAATGACTCTTGTGTGATGGCCTTTGCGGTGGTAACGAAATTGTTCCTGAGGCAAACCCACATAACTCACAAAGTTGTACATACCTTTAAAAGTTGTCTGTTCAGCAAGTTGGCCATCAACAAATAACATGCGCATAGTTCGGTAGTTCATTTGTGATTTAATAGAGGTATCTTCAAAAATGGGTTCATAGAAAATGCTTGCGCTCTTCACTCCGAGTTTTTTCAGAAGTTCCGTTGAAAAGCACTCAGGATTTTGATGTCCGTGATGCACAAAAATTTCAGTGGCCATTTCGCCAAAACCGATGGGCGGATATTGAAGGCCATCATATTGCTCCCGATCAGGTTCCTCTTGCACAATCCAATAGTCTTGTTCTTCGATTGTCTCCACAGGTGGTGGAGGCGGTTCTTTCACCTCTTCTATTACCTGCGATTTGCCTGTACAGTAGAAAAACATACAGAACAAGCAGGCGGCAATTTTTTGTTTCATTGACTATTTGTTTTCATTTCAAAGCAATGATAAAGTACATCGCTAAACTTTGCTGCCAGCACACAATATTCTTGCTCAATCTTCCTTATTAGTTTGCCATCTATTTCCAAAACAAAATACTCAACACATGAAATACATCATAACAGCTTTCATCAGCTTAACGATTCTAAGTGCGTGCAACACAGGCACCACAACAGGCAACAGCTTGAAAAAAAGCCAAAGCACTGAGCAAACGGATGGATATAAAGCAGGCGACATCGTATTTCAGCAAGGGAGCAGCGCACAATGTGTAGCAGTGAAAGCCGCCACAGGCAGTGAGTGGAGCCACTGTGGCATCATATTACCGCACAGTGGAAAGCTGATGGTACTGGAAGCTATACAACCTGTGCAATGGGAAGAAATTGGTGCATGGAAAAAACGTGGAGACGGAAATGTAATGGAAGTAAAAAGACTTATTGCCGATTCGCTGTTGACTGATGATGTGGTGCAACGCATGGTGAATTATGGTTCACACTTCGTTGGCGAAGATTATGACATCTTCTTCAATTGGGATGACACCGAGTGGTATTGCTCTGAGCTGGTTTGGAAAATTTATTACAACGCGCTTCGCATAGAGGTTGGTGTACGCAAGCCACTGAAAGAATACAATCTGAATGAGCCAATAGTAAAACAAATTATGGATGCGCGTTATGGCAGCAAGCCACCTCTTGACATGATGATGATTTCACCGGTTGCTATCTACGAAAGTGATTTACTCACTGATGTTGTCGCAGCAGAACGGGTAAAATTCTGACCCAAATTTCCAACAGTTGGATGCAGTATCGTTGCACCCCATGTTCATTCCGGTTTGTCCATTTCCAAATACGCATTGGCTGGTGCGCTGCATGCAAGGCGATTGCATATTACACAGACATGAGCAGTACGTGAAGCAAACATTGCGCAACCGATTCGATGTGCTTGCTGCCAATGGTCGAGTTGCTCTAACAATAAATGTAGCGGGTCAAAAAGGAAATAAAGTGACGATGAATAATTTGCAATTGACTGATGAAGACTGGCGCAAAAAAATTATCGCAACACTTATATCAGCATACAGTCGTGCAGCGTTCTTCGAACATTATATGCCACAAATTCAGCAGGTGCTTTCGGCTGATTTCAACTCGCTTGCGGATTTCAACATGGCAACTATCCGGTGGCAATTGACACAAGTCCAACAACCTATTCCTTCCATTTCTGAATCTCACAAATCATTTGCAACCATGACGCATGATGAAAAGCAATGGACAAGCTCGCTGGAACCCGCGCATAATTGGCCACAGCTTCCGGCCTATCCGCAGGTATTCATGGACAGGCACCCTTTTCAGAGCAACCTCTCTGGCATTGATTTGCTAATGAACCTTGGCCCACGCGCTGTTGACTATTTATTATTGATAAAAAATGGCTGACAAATCCACCGCAGCCATTGTGCGTGCCATCACCTTTACGGCTTCATTTGCGCATCTCATTCCGCACAACAACAGAAACACGATTTGAAAACCAAACGCAACGATATACTCCGTTCAATAATGCTCTTAGCCATTGTGCTATTGTCAGCATATCTGCTTTCCATCTACTTCTTCAAGCTTGACCTAACAGCGGAAAAACGCCACTCGCTGGCCGAGCCAACCATTGCCATGTTGCAAAACATGGAAGACAACATGTTCGTGCGTTGTTATCTGCATGGCGATTTTCCGGCTGAATACAAACACTTAGAGCAAAGCATTCGCGAACGCTTAGACGAATTTCGTGACTACAGTGGTGGACAAATTGAATACGAATTCATAGACCCTTATGAAAGTGGCAACAAAAAAATAATTGGTGAAACAGGTGCTGCATTGCTTGAGAAAGGATTGAGGTACACCACCATACCCATAGCGGAAGATGGCGCGCAAGGCTCCAAAGCTATTTGGCCCGGAGCCATCATCCAATACCGAAACAAGGAATACGCTGTTCAATTTTTGAAATCGGAAATGCCCGTAACTGATCAGGCCATGGTGGCCAACAGCGTGAACAACTTAGAATTTGAACTGGCCAGTGCTGTAAGAAAAATTACACGCAATAAGAAACCGGCAATTGCTGTACTGCAAGGCCACCGAGAATTGGATGCATTGCACATGGCCGACTTCATGTTTGGCCTGCGCGACAATTATGACATAGAATTCATGCGTATTGACTCGCAGGTAAATGCATTCAGCGACAAATTAGAAGGCATGACCAACCGTGTAAATAGATATGATGCTCTGATAGTGGCCGGACCTGATAGCGTGGTGAATGACAAAGACAGGGTGATCATTGACCAGTTCATAATGAATGGTGGTCGTATGTTGTGGTTGCTGGATGCACTGCACATGGATATGGACAGTTTAGAAATAATGGATGCCATGGCAGTGTCCAACGAAAATGGTTTGTACGAAATGTTGTATGAATACGGTGTGCGCCTCAATCGCACAGTGGTGATGGACTTTCAGGGTGTGCCCATAGTGCTGGTGGACGGACAACAAGGCAACCAACCCCAATACGTAACCCGAACCAACTACTATGCACCATTAGTGTTCTCTCCCAAAAAGGCACACCCCATCATTTCTAATCTCGACCCTGTCAGGTTCGAATTTGTAGGCAGCTTAGACACAGTGAATTCAAATGCAGATGTGAGAAAAATTCCTTTCCTCTTCAGCTCACCACTATCGAAGGAGCTGCGTGCACCAACACGTGTGAGCCTTGAATCACTTCGGTTTGATGAGAATTATTTCAAAAGTGGCAACAAGCCAAACCAAATGCTCGGCATCATCATGGAAGGAAAATTCCCCAGTGCATTTAAAGATGTGTTGCCGCCATCCATTAAGAATAGCCCTGAAATAGCATACCGCGACAAAAGCAATGAAACCAAAATGATAGTGATAGCAGATGCTGATGTGGCTTACAATGACGTAGCGCTGCGAGATGGTAAACCAACACCGCGACCCCTTGGCTACGAATCTGGAGCCAACCGCGTGGTGTATGACAACAAAGAATTTCTGCTCAACTGCATGAACTACCTGCTGGACGATCAGGCATTGATAACTGTGCGTTCGCGCAGCATTGAGCTGCGCGCACTTGATCTGGCATTGATAAATGCAAACCGCACGAGCATAAAACTGCAAAACGTTCTGATACCTCTGCTCATGGTTGTTGTATTCGGTTTTGCTCAATGGCTGCTGCGCAGAAAAAAATGGCTAAGCCCCGCTTAGCATGCTGCTCCTTTTACACATTTCAGTTTATCACAACCCGAACTAAACAAGATGAAAAAAAACCTGTTGTTGCTTTTTGTGCTTATCGTACTGGCAGTTGTTTCATTCATCATCTGGAAACAAAACACCAACAGCACGCTTGCCAACAAGCCACTATCTGACTTCACCATAGAGGACACAGCGCGTGTAAATAAAATAGTGATCAGCGATATGCAAGGCGGCAGAGCAGTGCTGGAACGCATACCGGGAAATACACTTTGGCTTCTCAATGGTAAATACTTCGCCCGCAAAGACGCAACAGACTTACTGCTGAAAACAATGAACCGAATCCGGGTACGTGGCAACGTGTCTGAAAAAGGAAGAGACAACATGATGAAACTGCTGATAACAAGCAGTAAAAAAGTAGAGATCTACATGGGCGAAAATGAGCCGGCAAAAATTTATTATGTAGGCAATGCAACAGAAGACCACACAGGTACTATGATGCTGCTTGAAATTCCTGGTATCGGGCGAAGCGAAGACCCTTACATCACACACATGGAAGGCTTCACAGGGTTTCTCACCACGCGCTTCTTCACCAGCGAAATGGAATGGAGATACACAGGCATATTCGAATATCCGGCATTAGACATCAACCGTGTGCGCATGATAAATCACAATAACACGAACTATTCATTTGAAGTGAACTATACCGGTGGCAACAACATCAGCATGAATACTGGATATATTGCTGACAACAACACATTTTCACTTCCCGTAAAAACTTTTGACACACTTGCGGTAAAAGACTTTCTGCTCAAATTCAAAAAAGCTCACGTGGAGTCGTACAACACGCTGCTCAGGCCTGAGGCAATGGATTCGCTGCGAAACACAAAGCCTGCTTTCACCATTTACGTCAGAGAAAATAGCGGCACAGAAAAACACATTGACCTCTACCTCAAACGAGCAAGCAAACTGACTTATGATGAAGCCGGAAATCCCTTTCCATGGGATCGTGACTACTTCTATGCGCGCACTGATGCTGATGAATTTGCCATGGCGCAGATGTACACCTTCGAACCCATGGTTCAGCCTTTTGACTATTACGCAGGCAGCCGCTGATGTTCACTGCGCACTGCGCTTCCACTCTGCAAGTAATATGGCGCATGCCACCGAGGCGTTCAGACTTTCGGCCTTGCCGTAGCGCGGTATGGTGATGCGTGACTCTAAGGCCTGTATCATTTCAGGCCTTAGACCATGACTCTCGCTACCAATAATCAATGCCGTGCGCTGTGCAAATGCACTTTCGTAAAGTGATTCGCCATTCATTACTGCACCTGCAATTCCGAACTGAGATTTGCGCAGCATGTCCAATATTTCCGACACCTCTGAATACATCACCCGCACGCGAAAAATGCTGCCCAT
>JBJXFP010000141.1:0-26364 GCA_046155615.1 Flavobacteriales bacterium
TGTCTGTTTTGCTGCATCCAGAAAAGGGTTTGACTGATAGCCCGTGCCTGTTGTCTTTGTTTTGTGGTCAACCTCAGATTGCGGCTGCTCATGGCCAATCCATCAGCCTCGCGCATGGTGCGACAGCCAGATATTTCTATTGGCATGCCTTCATATTCCACCAGTTTCCGGATGATGGCCAACTGCTGAAAATCTTTCTCTCCAAATAGCGCCAGATTGGGCTGCACAATTTCGAATAGCCTTTTTACAACAGTACAGACTCCGTCAAAATGTCCTGGGCGGAATTGACCCTCGAGCCGCGATGAAAGCAGACCAAAGTCCCAATGGCTTTTGCTTATGGTAGGATAGATCTCAGCCACATCAGGGGTAAAGACAACATCGCAGCCTGCTTCTTCCAGCATGGCAATATCGGCATCCAGCGTTCTTGGGTATTTCAGCAAGTCAGCAGGGTTGTTGAATTGTGTGGGATTCACGAAAATGGAACTCACTACCACATCTGCCATCTGTCTGGCTTGCTTTATAAGAGACACGTGTCCCGGGTGCAAGGCACCCATGGTGGGCACAAAGGCCACCCTTTGTTGGCTCACACGCTTATCGGCCAACCAAAGTTGGACAGATTCTATGGTATCAAAAACAGCAACGGACAAGGGTTTTAATGATTTCGTGCGAGGTCAAACATAAAAATTTGGATTATTCAACAAACAGTTATATCTATCTTTGCAGCCTTCAATTGACCTTCCCCTATTACGACACTTATGAATAAGAAGACCAGAATTCTTTACGTATCACAGGAGATACTTCCATTTTCGCCTGAAACGCCAACTGCGGTAAACAGCAGATTCCAGCCACAATATGTGCATGAAAACGGCAAGGAGACCCGCATATTCATGCCACGCTATGGTAAAATCAACGAGCGCAGACACCAGTTGCACGAGGTAATAAGGCTGAGCGGAATGAATCTGATTGTGAACGACACTGACCATCCGCTGATAATAAAGGTGGCCAGCATACCTCAAATCCGGCTACAGGTTTACTTCATTGACAACGAGGAGTTCTTCCACCGCAAGGCATTCTTCCACAGTGAGGATGAGAAACTTTTCCCTGACAATGACATGCGCATGATCTTCTTCACCAAAGGGGTGCTGGAGACTGTAAAGAAGCTGGGCTGGGCGCCTGACATCATCCACTGCAATGGATGGTTCACATCCCTGATGGGTTTGTACATCAAGAAATTGTACAAGCGCGATCCGCATTTCACCGAGCCTAAAATTGTTACATCATTTTATACTGACAGTTTTGAGGGTGGCTTAGACAAAAAGCTCACAGACAAAATTTCGTTTGACGGTATCAAAACCGAAGACATGAGCGTCATAAAGAACCCCACCCACCTGAATCTGATGAAACTGGCAGCACAGTATTCTGATGCGGTAATACTGGGTGAGGACAAAACACATGCGGACATTGCAAACTACTGCGTGGAAAACGACATTCCACTGCTTCGTGCTTATGAGCACATGGATCCAACACCAGTTGTTGACGAATTTTATGACTATGTTGTGCTGGGAAAGACCGAGCTCGTTGATTAAGATTTTTTCCAATCATATTATTTCAGGAAACAGCCTCAAGCAATTGGGGCTTTTTTCCTGCTTGGTGATTGCGGCAGTGTTCTGCTCTTGCAAAAAGCAAACAGATGGTCTTGGTCAAAATTTGCTGCCGGGCAGTGATGAGATATACGTGCAAAGCAACGACACAACCCCACTGTTGGTTAGCAGTTATTTGCTCAACAGGGCCGTCATTCAAACCGATCAGTTCGTTTGTAACAATGTATTGGTAGGCAACTACAACGACCAGACATTCGGCAGTACTTCAGCCAGGGCCTACCTCCAATTGGACAAAAGCATTCCTTGCACCTTTACAGAAAATTCTTTGGCAGACTCCCTGGTGCTAACACTGGTATGCCGAGACTCGGTGCAGGGCGATTTGGCAGCAGTCAGTTACTCGCTGCAACCATTGGCTGCACGTCTGCTCCGTAGCACCAGTTATTATGCTGACGATGTAGTGGCGGTAAGACCTGAAAATCTTATAGAATCAGGATTCGAAACGGGGAGGCTGCAAAAAATTACTGCGGGCTATCTATTGAAGCTACGGCTCAGTCTGGAATATGCATCCTTGCTCATGCGCCAGGCTCAGCAGGCCGAGAATGGTGAGTTTTTCTTTCTGGACGAGGCAGGCAGTTTTGCACTTAGCAGCAATGGTTCCAACTTCATCGTTTCTATTGATATGGAACACGACCTTACGCAGATGGTAGTCCATTACCGTGACAGCGATCCGGATAACGGCACCCTTAGTCAGCCAAAATCATACAACTTTGGCTTCAATGACAATTGCGAAGCTTTTACTCACTTGGCTTATTCAGCACAGGGCAGTGCTCTTGAAGGCATCAGTGAGACCTCATCCGTGCCTGCACAACAAACAGCTAATCTGCAAAGCGGAGCAAGCACTTATCTGAAGGTGGACTTATCGTCTATAGACTGGCTGCTTGCATCGGGCACACCCACAATCAACAGTGCGCGACTCATTGTCCCGTTCGATACTAACAAGTATGGTGATATAGACATGATAATTGCGCACGATTCAATCAACGATGCCGGACTGCAAAGCCTTCAATCGTTCGGTAAAATCAAAAACGGGCTTGGGTATTATGAGATTTATCTCACTTCATACCTTCAGAGTTATCTAAAAGGAGAATTGAATGATGCTGTGATTTATCTGAGTGCGCGAAAGGAAGAGGTTGAGTTTGGCGGTGACTATAGCTATGTCAGGCAGACGAAACTTCACGGCCCGGAATTTTCTCCTGTGCAAGCGCAGAACATGCGATTGGCCATTACCTATACATTTGACTGAACTTCCGAAATCGGACCAGATGTTTCCATAACCCAATCAACCAAACCATAAACTCACATTGCTATGTGCGGAATTGTAGGATTTGTAGGCAACAATGAAGCTTACCCCATATTGGTAAAAGGCCTGAAAAGGCTTGAATACCGCGGCTATGACAGTGCCGGAGTAGCTATGATAGACAAGGGTTCATTCAACCTATATAAGTGCAAAGGCAAAGTGGCCGATTTGGAAACGCTCACTGCAACCAAAGACCTGACGGGTACTATAGGCATGGGCCATACGCGATGGGCTACCCACGGTGCTCCAAACGACATCAATGCTCACCCGCATCTTAGCGGTGATGGCAACCTGGTTCTGATTCACAACGGTATCATTGAGAATTATGCAACACTGAAAGAAGCCTTAGCCCTTCAGGGACACAAATTCGTGAGCGATACCGATACGGAAGTGCTCGTACACTTCATTGAAGATATTCTAAATAAAACCGGAGTTGATCTATTCGAAGCTACACGTGTGGCATTGAGCGAGGTGATAGGTGCTTATGCTATAGTGGTGATGGACAAGCGCAACCCGGATCAGTTGATATGCGCAAAAAAATCAAGCCCGCTGGTGATAGGTGTTGGTGCGGATGGCGACTTTTACATAGCATCAGATGCCACGCCCATTATAGAGTACACCAAAAACGTTGTGTATCTCGAAGATGAAGAGGTGGCTTTGCTCGACAGGCAGCAGGGGCTAAAAATTGTGACCATACAAAACCAGCAAAAAACGCCATACATACAAGCGTTGGAGCTGAAGCTGGAAACCATAGAAAAAGGTGGTTATGACTCATTCATGCTGAAAGAAATACATGAGCAACCTCGTTCTATATTAGATTCTATTCGCGGCAGGTTGAATATGAATCAGGGCATGGTGAAGATGAGCGGAGTGGATGCACACGAATCCAAATGGGTAAATGCCAACAGGATATTGATAGTAGCCTGCGGCACTTCGTGGCATGCCGGTCTGGTAGCAGAATATTTGTTTGAGGAATTTGCACGCATACCTGTTGAAGTTGAATATGCATCAGAGTTCCGCTACCGCGACCCTATCATTCAACCTGGCGACATCATCATAGCTATTTCACAAAGTGGAGAGACAGCGGACACACTAGCGGCAATAGAGCTGGCCAAAGAAAGAGGTGCTTTCATATTCGGAGTATGCAATGTAGTTGGCTCCACCATATCACGCGCTACACACAGCGGAGCATACACCCATGCCGGACCGGAGATAGGCGTGGCATCCACCAAGGCATTCACGGCACAGGTAACGGTGCTCTACCAGTTGGCACTGGCTGTTGCACAAAAGCGCGGAACCATTGCACAAGAAAGAATAAGCCGCCTCGTAGCGGAACTGCACAGCATACCGGCAAAAGTGGAAGAAGTGCTAAAAACAAACGCCATAGTAGAAACCATTGCCGAGATTTACAAAGATCATCGCAATGCTCTATATCTCGGGCGTGGCTACAGTTTTCCGGTTGCATTGGAAGGTGCTCTAAAGCTGAAAGAAATTTCGTACATACATGCAGAAGGCTATCCTGCTGCAGAAATGAAGCATGGCCCCATCGCGCTCATCGATGATGAGATGCCTGTATTCGTGATAGCCACACAAGGCCACAGTTATGAAAAGGTAGTGAGCAACATTCAAGAAGTAAAAGCAAGAAGAGGAAAGATCATAGCCATAGTAACTGCAGGAGACAAGGTGGTGAAGGAATTGGCTGACCATGCAATAGAAATTCCGAAAACGGATGACAGTTTGGTGCCCATTATTTCTGTAATCCCACTTCAATTACTCGCATATCATATAGCTGTGATGCGTGGCTGCAATGTGGATCAACCACGCAATCTGGCCAAAAGCGTCACCGTGGAGTGATGCTTTTGTAAGAAAATGATATTTTTTCTTGAGAAAGCACCCATTGCTGGCGAAGTCAAAACACTGAAATACTGCCAATTAACAAGGCATGTGTGAAAAAACAGGTGTTTACCGTAGTGGTCATTCAAGATTTTCTTCCCTTATTGCCCGTCACTATAAATCAAAATTCAAACAATATGAAAAAAGTAGCTTTATTCCTTACGCTCGCAGTAGCCTGCGTATCTGGTGCTTTTGCACAAAAACAAACTGGTGGTGAAAAGAACATCGAAGTTCAGTTCTCACCTCTCGGTGGTAATCCTATCTCAATGAGCGGTATTCGCCTGCGTATGTTCAACAGCGAAAGCAGCGCCATCCGTATTGGTCTTTTCATTGGCGGTAACAGCAGTGAGACTATCTCTCAGGAAGCTGACAATGACAATGATTTACTCGAATTGATTGACACAGACAAGGAGTTTGGCTTCAGTATCCGCCTTGGCTATGAAATGCACTTCGCGGGCACTGATCGTCTCTCTCCATATTGGGGTGGTGAGGTTTCATTTGGATCTACCAGCACAACCATGGAAAGCATGACACAGTATGATGATGATGGTGACCCAAAAGCTTATACCATGACAGAAAAAGGCGGAACTTCAAGCTTTGGAATCAATGCTGTAGCTGGTTGCGACTTCTATTTCTCTGACGCCATCTACATGGGTGCTGAGATAGCATTCGGATTTGGCCGCACAAAAGACAAAGAAAACGAAGTGACCTTTGTGGATGCTCCTGATGGATTTGATGATGCCACAAGCATTGAAGGCAACACTACCTCCTCAGCATGGGGCCCAGGTGTGCAAGGCACACTCCGTCTTGGTTGGTTGTTCAACTAAGATTTTTCTTAGTTTAGCAACTCTAAAAAAATTACAATCATGACAAAGAATTTCACACTACTCAAAGCGCTTCCTATAGCCACAGGTATTTTCTTGGTAGCTTCTTGCACCAAAGAGATGCCAACTGGCAATGGCAACGCATCTATCACAGAAGGGAAGAAAGTAGTGCTCAACGAAGATCAGGAGCGCAAGCTTCATGATATGGTGAGCCGCGTTCCTATCATTCAATACTATGACTTAGCCACAGGCAACGTTATAGAACTTGACATACAAAACCGCGACTTCAGTTTTGTAAGCCCGCCAGACGGTTGGTATTACAATGATGCTGATGGCGATGGTGTAGAGTACGTTCAAGTTGGTGACAACGACTACCTTGTGTTCTCCGGCTCAGTGAGCGGAGGCGGATCAGGGGGTGGTGGCACTGTTGTAGCCGGCAATTCAGCACTCAATATCGACATTGCTATTTGCCTGTCTTTGCAAGAAGTAGGTGATGGCGAAGGGTATGGCAACCTCTTCGATTCAGGATTTTCATTCCCTGAGTTTGCTGCGGTATTTGGCATAGCTGGCGATTTTGAAGCCCTGGCTGAAGCTGATACTGAGTCTGAAGATTTCGATCCGTTCGAATACTTCCACGGTTTTGCGGAATACTTCGTCCTTGCGGACGAATTGGCTGCCGGATCTTACGATGTATTTGACTGGATGGAATCTGATGGCACCGAAGACTACTTCGACAATGGTTGGGCAGCAGCATTCCTCATGGACTTTCAGGAGATGGCTATCTACTTCTCTACTGATGGCACCATTACAGTTGCTTCAAGCAGCATGACTTTCAATGGCGAGTATCTCGGACTCATTGACATTTTTGACGCCTTCTTAGATGGCGAAGATTATGATGTTGAGGCTGCTGAAGTTTCAGGATTTGGAACTATGGGATGCGGCTAATCTGTTAGCTGACTTCCCGCTAAATAAATTGAAAAGCCCTGGTGATGCGCCAGGGCTTTTCTTTTGTGGCAACTCTTCAAAGAATGAAGGGAAGGCCAATGAATGCCGGAAAAACTCTCCTCAGAAAAAAGCTGATTTATGTCCATCTCCAACAATGAAAAAACCGCAGCCACCTTTGTAGCTGCGGTCTCCTTTTTTAAAAAACCTGTTTGTTATATATATGAATCTACTTGCCTTTAGTTGTGCGCTTTGAATACAAAGCGGTAGTTGAGAATCTGACCGGCCACCACTTGGTCTTTTGCAATTTTCATTTTTGAGACTTGCTTCTCAACGAATTTCTTTATGAGTGGATTTTTAGTCAGAATAAAAATCACATGCACATCACCCTCAGGTAACACACTAAGCATTACGTCAGCTTCACCAGCTATATCCTTTCCGCCCTCTGCAAGGAAGAAGAGGTGTTTGTTCACCTGCTTGGTTACAGCTTCTTTGAAGCGTGTCAGTTTGTCTTTGTTTATTCCGTTGGTGTTTCCATTGGATGCAGCAGCAGTCAAAGTAAAGAGTGCTATTGCGAGGGTCATTGCGAGTGCTTTCATAAGTTTTGTATTTGTTGTGGGTTGTTGTGGATGAATTCGTTGTTTCAACCTGAATTCGAGAGTGTGGCGAAAAGCCACATTCATTTGTTACACATTCATTTCAAAACTTGAATTCTACCACTCGTTCACCCTCATGATGAGCCTATGGCTGTAGCGCTGCACAGCACATTGTTAACGAATCACAATGATGTAACTCATACAACCATGTAAGTTGAACATCAAATTCCGTTGCTACCTGAAGGATAACTTATGTAGTTGAATAAAGCATGTGAAGCGGGGAAAGAACAGCATGATTCTCTTGAAAATACATGCTCAAATTCAGGCCTGCTTCTTAAAGACAAACCGATAGCGTATGACTTTACCAATCTGGGAACCGCCCTGTTGTAATTGCACCTTGCTGAGTTTTTTTATGACATACTCAGCCAACTGAGGACTTGTTGAATTCATATTGATTATCTCAACCTTGCCTGCTTGATCTATCTTGAAACTAACCTCTACCACCCCATCAATATTTGGTTCCGGATCTTCCTTGTCATTCTTCTTTTGTTCCTGAGGGGCCTGCTGATTGTTGTGCGCATACACAGCCTGACTCGTGGCCATTGCACAACAGATAGCAAACAACAGGTAGAGGCGGTACATCATAGACTAAGGTATCAGCATACAAGACGTTGAAAGTTGATGTGAAGTTACCGGATTTGGTTGTATCGGATAAAAGTGTCAATTCACAAAAGGTCTGAACATGTGTTAAATGGCGAACCGAGAAATTTTTCTCTGCGCTTTGTAACTTACAAAATGATCAGGCCGTCACACTTCCATAACAACACAAAAATAAATTCCAACGATAAAATTTTACCGCTATGAAAAAAATTACAATCGCAACACTTGCCATATTGCTCGGTGTTGGCGCAATGGCTCAAACCGAACCGGTGAAGCCTGACACCACAGACATGAAATTTGGCGACACACGCATCATTATGATTGATGAAAAACCTGACTCTGATTCCACAGATATAGTATGGGAAGATGACGATGAAGACACTGACAAATACACATTGACCCATTGGGGCGGTTTAGATCTGGGTGTAAACATTCTGTTGAATAAAGATGGCGGCACAGCCATGGATTCGGCCAACACCTGGCTGGAACTGGACTACAGCCGTTCACTTAGCTGGCGTATCAATCTCTTCGAAGAAAAAATCAGATTCTACAAAGACTATGTAGGATTGATAGTAGGTGCAGGATTCACATACAACAGCTATGGCCTGAAGAATAATGTAAATGTGATGACAGAAGACAGTAGTGCCACCTATGCATTCACAGTGCCTGACTCGGTAATTGATTACTCCAAAAACAAACTGCGTGCTTCATACATCAATGTGCCGCTGATGCTGGAGATAAATACAAGTGATGACAATGACAAGTGCTTCCATATAGCTGCCGGTGTAATAGGTGGCTGGAAGATGGGCAGCTTAGTAAGGCAGAAGTGGGAAGATGGCGATGATAAAAACTCGTATCGCAGAAAAGCAGATTACAATCTGAATCCATTCACATTAGATGCTACAGCCCGTATCGGGTACAAAGACTTTACTCTCTTTGCAACCTATGGCCTTACTCCACTTTTCAAAAAAGACAAAGGCCCTGAGGTTTACCCTGTAACCGTGGGTCTGCAAATAGTTCCGTTCTGATAATTCCTGCACTGCAAACTATTATCCCTTATCCCCAGAAACTACCTGTAGGCCAAACTTCGCAGACATACAGGTAAGTAAATAAAGCGAAGGTTTTTTCAGCAAAGGCGATTTCAAAATCGCCTTTGTCGTTTTTTATACATGGATGATTTGCTCCTCGCTTAGAATCTCTTCGCCTCTGTAGCGCAAGAATATCTGTGCAACAGTAGCTACATCTTTTTTGCAGTAGGCTTCTATGCGAGCAAGATTCTTGTCTTCATAATAGACTGTGCGCACCTGGCTACCATCAATATCATCTTTGGGTGTAGGCACATTGAAAATTTTTGCCAGCAGCTTCAGTGATGTGTAGTGCTTGAAGTCGCCAAACTTCCAAAGCTCCAGTGTGTCCAAATGATTTATCTCCCATGGCTTTTTGCCAGCCATGTCAAGCAATGTGGGTAGCTTGATGTCGTTCACCAACATGCGTCTGCACAGGTATGGAAAATCAAACTCCTTTCCGTTATGAGCGCATAACAATTTGAATCGTTTGCCGGTATTGTTTTTCAATAGCTTTGAGAAATCAATAAGTATTTTCTTTTCGTCATCTCCAAAAAATGAAGTAACGCGAAGCACACGTTCTCTTTTTGTTTTGAAAAAATATCCTGCACTTATGCAAATGACTTTGCCAAACTCAGCATAGATACCAGCATTGTGGTATGACTCTTCGAGGCCCAGCTGCTGTCGCTCTCTGGTGAATCTGGATTTTTCTGCCCAAAGTGTTTGCCATTCCTCTGTCAGCCTTTCGAAGCCTGATTGTTGGGGAACGGTTTCTATATCCAGAAAAAGAATTTGTTCGGCATTGATGGTTTCGAGCATAAATGCAAGTGTGATTAGTGCAAAATGAAACCCACAGCAGTAAGCAGCGGGATAAATTCAAAGTTATCTTCAATGATGGAGTTCGGTTCGGCAATGAACTTCTTGTCGAACAATTTTCCGTTGTTGTAAAAGCTCACCCAGTATTTGTTGCGTAGTGCAAAAGCTTCGGGCAATATCACCTCTACTTTTTTGGTGCTCATGGCTTTCACTTTTGGAATATGAAACCGCAGTGTAGCCGTTTGTTTTTGTACGCCATGCACCTCGCCTTCTGCACTTACGTTGATGAGCACGTTATCCAATGCTTCTGCACCAGTGTTTAACAAATAAACACCCCATTCCTTTTCACCGTGAGAGTTTCCGCTTGGCACAACAGCCAAGCTGACTTCTGTTACTTCAGGTATTTCTATGTCCTTCTTCAACTGAGTTTTCTCGATAAATCGAAATAAGGCAAAGGTGTGAAATCGAACACAACGAAACTATTCATGCGCACCTACAATGGCTGTTGCAATATCAAGATACATATACAAATCAGGTGGCATGTGATCCACTCTCTCCGGCCTTTGGTTGTGTCCAAGTCTAACAACTATAAGCTGCTCGCCAGGCACAACGGCAATGTATTGGCCACGCATTCCTCTGCATGAGAAGAAGTCATTACCCATGTATTTACCCAGCCACCAGTGCATACCATACCACGTACATGGCTCACCGCTTGAGTCAATTATCATGTTAGGTGCTACGCAGAGTTTTGCGAAATCAGTTGGTATCACTGTATCTGTTTCCCACACGCCCTCATGCTCATACAGCTTGCCTAAGCGAGCGAAGTCACGCGCTGTCGCATAAAATCCGCTGAATGTTTTTTCTAGTCCCCCCTCGTGATCAAGGTTCCAGTGAGCATCATTTTCTGCACCGATACACGACCATACTTTTTGAAAGAAATATTCACTCGGTGTTCGGCCTGTTGCTTTTTTCAGAATCATACCAAGCAATACACTGTTGCCTCCTTCATAAATCCAAAATGTACCAGGCTCCCTTTCCACTCGGTATTTCATAGTTTCATTCACCAAATCATCACCATAGTATGCCTTGGCCATGTAGCCGAATGGACTCCCGTAACTCTCACCAAACGGAATACCGCTGGTCATCTGCAACAGGTGCTTTATGGTGAGCATTGAATTTTTTCCTTCGGAAAATTCAGGGATGAAATCTCCCACAGGCTGATCCAGGCTCTTGATGTAGCCTTCATCAATGGCCTTACCAATTAGCATAGCACAAAAACTCTTCGCCATGCTGAATGAGTTGCTTTTGGTGTTTACATCATAGCCATTCCAATATTGTTCGAACAAGAGCGAATCATTTTTGAATACAAGCAATGCAGTTGTTTGCATCGAATCAACACTTGCCATAAATGTTGACGGAATGACACTCAGGTTGTATTTGCTGTGAATGGGCCATGGCTCTGGCTTATCAGCCTTGATGGTACTTGTGGCGAAGTACTCCATGTCATCAATGTCAGGCTTGCCCTTGCCTATGAGGTAGGTTTTGGTGATGCCGTTCAGCACGTGCTTGTTGCCGGTGACAACCAGCGCAAGCGCTGCCAACAGTATGCTGGCAATGAGTGCTATGATTATTCTTCTAAGATGGCGCATGGACGAAATGTAAAACAATCGTTTGTATTGTTCTATTCAAATATGTCCATCATCAATTTTGGGCGTTCGCCTTCGCGCCAATTAAACCCATCTAATTTGAAATGTGTTTCATCGCTCAGGTTCATAGGGCTGAATTTTGAATTGGTTTCAGTTTCCATTCTGATGCGTGAGAATTTTCTGTCGTCTATGGTGATGTTGATGTTGGAGCACTCGCCTTTGTTGTGGCCCATCGCTAAAGGTTTTGCTTGCTCATCGTTTGTCGGGAAATAAATGAGTTGCCCATTGCCTTCCACATACACGTTGCGCAATTCATTTTCAGTAAAAGTGCCGGTGAGCTTCCTTCCTTTTATCTGATTGTATCGGTCATTGGTTGTTTTGATACTATCGCCCTTTGCCTCAGCATCGCTGATGATAAATGCATTGCCCTTCACCAACATGCTTTGCATTTCGCCATTGGCTGTTTGCAGCGAAATGCTGTCGCCAGTTATCTGGGTTTGCATACTCCACATCACGGGTTGTACAAACATCTGCATGGTAGAATCTGCCTGAGAATAAACCAGCGAATCGCATTTGCCCTGTATGTCATGCTTGAAAAATTTGACGCGGTGATATGCATAAACGATTTTTCGACCCATGCTGTCAGGCACAGCCTTCAGTGTGTCAGCATGAAGAAAGAGTGTGTCGGCTTCAAAAAACTGACTGAGCAATGCGCGTTGTGTTACAAAACTCAACTTTGTACCTTCTATGTGTTTACCATATTGCCCGCTGATGAGAAAGTTTTCCGTTGTATCGCGAATGGTAACATTGCGAAATACCTCACCGAAGCCTGCCTCACCATCGTAGTAAATGCTATCACCAGTAAGTAGAGTTTTTTCTGATCGCACTCGGGCATTTTTTCCGAATCTGCTTTGATCTTTCTTGGTATTGTAGTAGCCATTCTCGCAATAAATTTCTGAATCATCTCCTGCGATTGTAGTAGGGCCAAAGAAGTAGGTAATCTCTGAAAGGTTGTTGTACTGCATGGTATCACAGTTCACTGTATAGTCAGGGTTTTTCAGAACCACATTTTTTCTAAAGAAAAACACATCCGTTTTCGAATGGTAGATGCCCCTGTCACTTGTGAGTGTATTGTGGTTGGCATTGCTTACAATTTTTCCACCGCCTGCATAGGTCGCTATTTCTGTGTTGGTGTTGAAGGTGAGATAATTGGTAGTAAGTGTCATGTCACTGTCTCGCAGTGTCACGTTGTTAGTCAGCGTTGCAGTATTTTGTTGCTTATTGAAATGTCCCAAATCTCCAGTCACATTATAGGTACCGGGCTTCACTATGCGAATGTTGCTGAACGCATCAAAGTCATCATTGGCGTAGAGGTAAGCGCTGTCGCTGTAGAACATGGTACCTTCGTATTCTAACTGTACACTGCCAATCAATCTTTGTGCATCAACCAGTGCTTTGTCATAAAGTAAATTATCGGTATGTATCAGCTTCACACGCTTTTTACTCTGCTGTGCCTGTATTTCGGTACACAACAAAAAAGCACCTGCGCAGAGTGCAAGTGCTGTGATATTTGAGGTGGCGAAAAAATTCATTGCGCTGTGTGCGGTGCAAACCACACCGACATATCATGCCAAAGCACCCTCCTTCACAATTGTTTGCGTTCTGTCAGGACCAACTGAAACGATGGTGATGGGTATTTCTAATTGCTTCTCGATGAATTCGATGTAATCCATCAGTGCTTTTGGTAGCTGTGCCAGCTCGCGCATAGCGGTAAGGTCGCTTTTCCACCCTTGCAGAATTTCATATACGGGCTGCACCTTGGCTGGCTCTATGTCGTACGGCAAATAATCAATTTTTTCGCCTGCATGCATGTAGTGTGTGCAAACTTTCAATGTATCAAATTCGCTGAGTACATCGGCTTTCATCATGATGAGTTGAGTAACGCCATTGATCATGCACGCATAGCGGAGTGCAGGTATGTCAAGCCAGCCACACCTGCGTGCGCGACCTGTGGTGCTGCCAAACTCATTGCCGATTTGGCGCATGCTTTCGCCAGTTGCATCATTCAACTCGGTAGGGAATGGGCCACTGCCAACACGTGTGCAGTATGCTTTGAAAATGCCAATCACCTCTCCTACCCGATTGGGCGCCACACCAAGTCCTGTGCAGGCTCCGGCAGCCACTGTATTGCTTGAAGTAACAAAAGGATACGAACCAAAGTCCACATCGAGCAAAGAGCCTTGTGCGCCTTCTGCAAGTATTCTGCTGCCGTCTCGCAGCGCATTATTGATGTAGTGCTCACTGTCCACTATGGTGAGCTTCTTCAACACATCCATGCCTTGCATGAACTCTGATTCCATTTGTTTCAGTTCACTTTCATCCAGCGTGAAATGTTGTTTGAACCCTTCCAACAGGAAGAGATGTTTTTGTTTCAGCGCATTGTATTTGGCATCGAAACCGGCATCCAACAGATCACCTATGCGCATTCCGTTGCGGCCTGTTTTGTCCATGTAAGCCGGGCCAATGCCTTTGAGTGTGCTACCAATTTTTGCTTCGCCTTTGGAGGCTTCGCTGGCTCTGTCCAGCAACCGGTGTGTGGGTAGAATGATGTGTGCCTTGCGCGATATGAGCAATCGCTTTTCTACCGGTACATTTTTATCTCGCAGTGCTTTTATTTCTTTTGCAAACACCACGGGGTCTATCACTACACCATTGCCAATCACATTTTGCACTGTAGCATGAAAGATACCCGAAGGAATAGTATGCAGCACATGCTTGCCACCTTCGAACTCTAATGTGTGCCCCGCATTTGGGCCGCCCTGAAAACGAGCAATGATGTCGTAACGTGGTGTGAGCACATCCACCAATTTGCCTTTGCCCTCATCGCCCCATTGCAGGCCGAGCAGTATGTCTACTTTGTTGTTCACTTATGTATTTCTAAATAAAACGGACGGGCGAAAATAGGCTTGACAAAATGGATAGAGAAGAATAGTAAAAGTGATTGTGGAAACCTTCTTATTTCAGCACTCTGCTGCCATGCTGCGGCTTCTTACTTCTTCGACTTAAATAGAAAGACAGAGTTGCAAAGCAGCACTGCCGTGGTACCTACTATCAGGAATGAGATGTTCGGTGTATAGTCAGGCGAGAGGAAGGTGAGCAGAATGATAAAGAGAGTAAACCCATAAAGTGTGAGCGCTGTCTGGCGATGGGTGAAGCCCAGCGAAAGCAGCTTGTGGTGTATGTGATTCTTATCGGCACTGAAAGGTGAGCGCCCCTGAACTGCACGGATAATGAATACACGCAGCGTATCAATCAATGGATAAGATAGAATGGCCATGGCAAGCACCGGCTTGCTCACTGCGCGCATCTGAGGCAACATGCGGCTTACGGGGAATTCAATCATCTTGACGGCAAGCACAAAAATGACAACACCAATGATGAGCGAGCCTGAATCGCCCATGAAAACTTTAGCCGGCTGGAAGTTGTAAATGAGAAAGCCGAGCAACGAACCGCCAAGACCCATGGCTAATAAAGCCAGTGGCTGATCGCCCGTGCGGTGAAACCAATAAGCAAATGCCATACTCGCTATGAAGCCAACACCTGCTGCCAGGCCATCCACACCATCTATCAGGTTGATGGCATTCACTATTACTACGTAGGCAAAAACAGAAAAAATAACACTAAGCCAATATGGCAAATCAGCCTCTATGGTGAGCAGACCCCAGAACTGAGTGATGCGTATGTCAGAAACAATTACAAGGATGAAACCCACTAACACATGCACCAACAATTTCTTGATCGGGCTTACTCCCACAATGTCATCCTTCAGTCCGAGAAAGAAAAGCATGAACATGCAAGCCACCAGATACTTGAACTCGCTGAGCGCACCGAAAGCATCGTAGTTGCGGCCCAGCTCCCAGCGCTCGTTAGACGGAAACCAAAGACAATAGGCAATGATGGTTCCAGCGAAAATCATGATACCGCCTATAGTGGGTACTGAACGCCTGTGCAGCTTGCGCGCATCACCCGGCTCATCTACCAGATGCTTGATTTTTGCTACTTTAATGAGAGATGGTGTAGCAATAAGCACAAGCATAAATGCTGTTCCAAAGGCGTATATAAGATCAAAGATCGGGTTGTTCACGAATGATTTTTTTCGGGTGTAAATCCAAAAAAGTTAAGGCCTGCAAATATTGCTTTTGTTGGCCACATTTCGCAGACTTCATTTAGGCTGGGCTTAGCTATTGGCTTAGTTGCTTTTGAATATTTTGTCACTGGCCATCCGGCTGGCCTTTTGCTCAGCTACTTTTTTGGATGTGCCGGTGCCGCGGCCATACTCTGCGCCATCTACTGACAATACTATTTCATAGTGGCTGGTGCCTCCTTCGTTGCGCTGACTCACCACTTTGTACTCAAGGGTTCTCCTATACTTCTGACTCCATTCGTGCAGTTTGCTCTTGTGGTCCACATCATCGTGCACCTTGGTATCAAGCCCATGTTTTTTAAGCAGTTTCAGCATTATTTTGTGTGTGGTGAGGTAGCCTTTGTCTAAGTACACCGCGCCCACAAGTGCCTCCATGGCATTGCCCACTATGCTGTCATGCATTTCCTGCTTGCCTAGATTCAAATGGAGCATTTCATCCAGACCAATGCTATAGCCAAGCATATTCAGGTTTTCCCTGCGCACTACTTTGCTTTTCATTTTGGTAAGCGTGCCTTCAGGTAGCAGCGGATACTTGGTGTATAGATAATGTGCTACTATGGAATCAATGATCGCATCGCCAAGAAATTCGAGCCTTTCGTTGCTGTTCTTCAGTCCGGGCCTTATCTTGGTGGCAGCCGAGCTGTGGCGCAGTGCAAGCTCAAACAGGTCGGTTTCTTTGGGCGTAAATCCGAAAGCCTTATTCACAAAGGCCTGAATTTCACGGTCAGTTTTTTTCTTCTTGAAGAGGGAAAGGAACTTCCAGCGCACAAATCAGATTTTTTTGAAAATGGCGGAAGTGTTGTGACCGCCAAATCCGAATGTATTGGTCATGGCTGCATTCACCGTGCGTTGTTGTGCTTTGTTGAAGGTGAAGTTGAGCTTCTGATCCAGCTCCATGTCAGGCACACTGAAGTTGATGGTGGGTGGCACTAAATCGTGCTTCACTGCCATGATGGTGGCTATGGCCTCTATGGCTCCTGCGGCACCAAGCAAGTGGCCTGTCATGCTTTTGGTACTGCTGATGTTCAGCTTGTAGGCATGCTCGCCATACACTGCCTGTATTGCCTTTGCTTCCTGCACATCGCCAAGTGGAGTGCTGGTGCCATGCACATTTACATAGTCAATATCCTCAGTTTTCATACCCGCATCTTCTAATGCATAATTCATCACCTGCCGTGCACCTATGCCTTCGGGATGTGGTGCTGTGATGTGATAAGCATCAGCACTCATGCCACCGCCCATCAGTTCGCAATAGATTTTCGCTCCACGTGCTTTCGCGTGCTCGTATTCTTCGAGTATGAGGCAGCCTGCGCCTTCGCCCAACACAAACCCATCACGGGTTTGGTCGAATGGCCTGGAGGCTGTACTGTAGTTCTCGTTGTTTTCGCTTAGTGCCTTGCAGGCATTGAAACCACCCACGCCTGCTTCTGTAATTGCAGCTTCACTTCCACCAGTCACAAACACATCTGCTTTGTTCAACCTGATGTAGTTGAAGGCATCGATGATGGCGTTGTTGGACGATGCACAGGCAGAAACTGTGGTGTAGTTAGGCCCGCGAAAACCGTAGATGATACTGATATGACCCGATGCGATGTCGGCAATCATTTTGGGAATGAAGAACGGATTGAATCTCGGTGTGCCATCGCCTCTGGCAAAGGCCATGGCCTCCTCCTGAAATGTAAGCAGGCCTCCAATGCCGCTGCCCCATATCACTCCTACGCGATCCTTGTCGGTGGTTTCCAGATTGATGCCGGAATCGGTTATGGCTTCTTTGGCCACCACGATGGCGTAGTGTGTATAAGGATCCATGCGCCTTGCTTCTTTTCTGTCAATGTGGTCTTCCACATTGAAGCCTTTCAGCTCGCAAGCGAAGCGGGTTTTGAATTTGCTCGCATCGAAACGGGTAATCATGTTGGCACCACTCACTCCATTTGTGAGGCCTGTCCAGTAGTCCTGCACATTGTTGCCAAGTGGTGTCAAAGCACCGAGGCCTGTAACTACTACCCTTCTGAGCTGCATGGAGATAACAAGTGTGAGTGAAACTTTATGTCTTGTAAAAGTAGAAACGCCAACAAAGATGGCGTTTCTACGATAAAAAAACTGAAGTCTTTTTTGCTGATAAACTAATGCAACGTGAATTACTTCGCATTGGCCTCAATGTAGTCGATGGCCTGGCCCACGGTTGCAATCTTTTCAGCCTGATCATCGGGTATGGCAATGTTGAATTCTTTTTCGAATTCCATTATCAGTTCCACGGTATCCAGCGAGTCGGCACCAAGGTCGTTGGTGAAGCTGGCCTCGCGGGTTACTTCTGCTTCATCCACGCCCAGTTTGTCAACAATGATGGCGGTTACTTTCTTAGCTACTTCTGACATTTTGTAAATGTGTTTATGGGGTTAAAAAATGCGCGGCCAAAAGTATCAGTTTTTCAAACCGCGCAAAGTTTTTTTTGAGTCGTGCCGCAAGGTGTCCAAAAATCGCTTTGGTTTTGATTGTCTTTTGTGGTGGAGGTTCTGATTTGTATAAAAATAAATTCAATTGTTTTTATGAAATCAGATGAGGTTGCGCATCTTTGACAGTGTCTAACGAGACATTTTTTTGAAAAAGCATTTATAGGTCTTGTTCTCACTGAAAGTTCTGCAAAATCTGGTAAGAGAGACAAGTCAGACAGATGCACCCTGCATTCACAGGGTGTGTCTTCTCTGATTCGTTATTCTCTTACAGGCTCTGCAGACGCCTCAGTGGGATAATTGGATCAGCAAAGGCACACCCTGTGTAGTCAGATTGAAATACGAAAACGAAGAACACCCTGTGCGCCTCCGCGAGTATGTAGCGGAATAATTAAATCAATTCATACATGAAAAATTACCTTAACCGGAGCCGCAATTCCATGGGAATGGGCTGCTCAAAAAGAACAACGGTGAAACGTGCAATGCGATTTACGCTCAGCAAAGTGTTACTCACTGCTACCTGCATCATGTGCGTATCTGCTTCCAACGCCCAAAGCGAACTCTGGATGGTGGGCAATAAGCTACTCGACTTCAATGACCCAAACAACGTGGTGGTGCAAGCTTTACCTCAGCCAAGTGTAACAACCGGTATGCAAGAACGGGTCTATTCTGGGCAAATGCCTGTGTTGAGTGAGTTTGCTGAATACAATCAGAATGGAGAACTACTATTCTTCGAAGTAGACGGAAGCATCTATGACAAAGAGGGCTATCTGATGGTGAAAAAGGAAGTCACGGATTTTGAAGCTTATGACAACTATCCGTCCTACATACTTGATATGCAAATTGTAAAAATTCCCAATCATTGCGATAAGTACTACATCATCATGGGGCAGAATGATGATAACGTAGGCATCTTTTCCGTAGCAGTGTTGGACATGACTTTACCCAATGCCTATTGGCCCGGTGAAAGGTTGGGGGGGCTGATTGACTTTGAAAGCTACACTCCATTTTTGAGTCAGAATGATGAGGCGGGTGCATCATCAGTTTACGAAATCAATTTCTATGACTTTTTAGATCAGTCCGGCCAATCCAATTCATTGATTTCTGGGGTTGGTTTAGAAGGACATTTGATTACACTTCATGGTTCTATTGCAGGCGGAGGTCAATTCATTACCAGTGATCATTGTGATTTGGTTGTTCAGGACAATAATGCGAACGGGATAAAAAAACTGTTTGCAGCAAAACAGACTTCTGGCTGGAGTTTCGACATTGCCGAGAATGGAATTTTCTGTAATCCTGAAATCGAGTGTCTTGGCTACTCCAACGATTGGCCGCGCCTAAATGATAGAATGACTATATCAAAATACAACAATGAGTATTTCGTATTTACTCCAAATACCAACAATATCTCATACTACCTTTCCCGATACAATTCCAACTGGGACTTAGTTGAGTGCATGTATCCCGACTTAGGCAATAGTTTAGAAATGACAGACGAGGTCATTTCTGCCGAGTGCAGTCAAAATGGCCAATACATTTATCTCATACATCCCAATGCACCGTACTTTGAATATTTTGATTTGAACAATATACAAGCAGGCACTGTGCCGCTTGCAAGCATCAATTCATTATCGGGAATTAGCAGCTATGCAGATTGTTCAATGGCATTGAACTTCTTTGAGGGTCAACCCTCCATCTATCTTTTTCATGCGGCAGGTGTGGCTGTACTCAAAGGCGTGAACAACCCGGCTACAGTAACTTTAGTGAGCAATCCATTTCCCACACTCACAATGCCTGTGTATGATCTAACTGCAATAGGCATAACATCAGTAACTGCATCTGGATACTCCCCATTTGCAAATCCGGTAATGGTGCAAGGCCGAACTTACTTCAGCCAGCAACAACCAGAGCTTCTACAGGATGCATGTTGTCAGACGAACATCAACAACTCGGCTCCCCTTGGCCACATCGTAACTGCCGGAGCAGCCACATGGACCTTTGGTATAGACAATAATCCATGGGATGTTACAACGGGGCCTGTTTATATGAATGGCGACCTCATCTTCAACCCCGGTGCCAACATCACCATCAATGGAATGGAGTTTCGCTTTAGCCTGCAGGCTAATGTGGTCATCAACACTGGTGCCTATGTAAAGCTGAACAATGGCAGCAAGTGGACCAGCTATGAATGTGATCTATTGATGTGGCCAGGGGTGAATCTGATGGGCAACCCCAACAGCAACCAATCGAGTGCGGACAACCCATACACCGCGCAGGGTGTATTTGCTATAAACAACAGCACCATCGAAAATGCACGCACGGGCGTAGAAGTGGGTACCACAAACCTGAATGGTGGTGGTGTCCTGAAAGGCAATTATGCACTGTTTCAAAACTGCCAGAATGGGGTGCGTTATCGGCCCTATAATAAAGTGCAGTATGGCAACTGGAGCAATAGCCGGTGGATGATAACTGCGCAATTGAATGACCCTACCATAATACCCGGCACCATGGTGCAAATGACGAATATGAAATACAATATTTCATTCATACTATGCTCGTGGGTCAACAGCACACCATTGATGACGTATCTTACGAGTCAACGAGGGGTTGGCATCAATGCAAGCAATTCGCAATTCACCATTTCCGGAGGGCAAGGTTCTTTCGGTGGAGGTGGCGATCCTTATCATACTTCATTTTACAAATGGAGAACAGGCATAAAGGCAACCAATGGAGGAACCACCTCTTTCACGGCCAACACTATGTATTTCCAAGAATGCAACATTGCCATAACCGCTACCGCAGTCAATAATGAAAGCATTGTGGGCAATAATTTTACTGTGCCCAGCAATGCGTATATCACTAACGAAAAGCCGCGCGGAGTGATTCTGTATGGTTGTAGCGGGTTTACGTTTAGAGAAAATATTTTCGCGGGGACATCTTCAACCATTTCTACAAACACTACTGCACAAAATGTTGGAGCCATGCTGGTGAAGTGTGGAGATGCTGATAACCTGAGCTACAGAAATACGTTCAGCCATCTTTGGAAGGGGCAGGAAGTGCAGCAAGACAATATTGGTTTTTTGACAGGATTACAACTTCGTTGTAATACCTACAATAATATCCGATTCGACCAATACTTGGCAAGCAATTCAGAGTGGAGACACAATCAAGGTGATGCAGGTGGTTTGACTTTACTTGCAAGCAATCGCTTTAGCCTTGAATGGCCAGACTGCCAGCAGGGCAGGTATGACATGTATGTGGATCCTGTGCACAATCCCGGATATGAATTCGACTACATCCGTCCAAACAACGAATGGTATATACCCAATGCGACTGAACCGTATAACACAGCAGAGCTGGAATGTTTACTCTCGCCTTTTATGGATGAGTTTTGTCCTGGTCAGTATATCCTCTTTGACAATCCCACGAACGCCCAACTCTGCCCATTGATACCTGATGTAACTGACATAGGTGGAGGCATTGCTGAACATGAAGATAAATTGGAAGCATTACAGCAAGCAAAGAACATCTATGCACTGACTATAGACAATAACAACACGAATGCACTTATTGACGCACTCAATTCCGCCTTCCCGCTGGAGAGTAGTTTACTTGCGAACTATCTCATGGGTAGTTCACCGTTGAGCAGTGAAGTACTTACTGAGGCCATCAATGAAAGCGAAACATTGAATCCATGGCACCTGACTCAAGTCTTGCTTGCCAATAGTCCGCTGCCTCGTGATGTGATGTACAATCTCGAACAGTCAGAAATTCTTTCTGCATTTTTCATGTCATTAATTTATGATGCGCAGATTCCCGGAACTTTCAATCTGCGCAAGTTGCTTGAACTTGAAATAGCCTCTTGTGAAGCTGAAAGGCATATTTCATTACTCGGTCTTCTTGATTATTACAATGCTCATGCAGACCAAATAGACATCTGCACATCAACGCGCGATTTGATGTTGATGGACGGAAGCCGCCATGCGCAATTGTGGTTGCTTGACTACTACATAGAAGAAGGCGCAGCCACCTCAGCGGAGGCCTTGTTATCAGAAATTGCCACTTGGCCCGACATGCAAGACTTGGTTGCATTCAAAACTATTCAGCTTGAGTTGAACGGAGATTGGAACTTGTTGCATCCCAATCAAATGACCAGTTTAGAAAATTGGGCTGCAAATCCAGCATCCGCTGCCTCTGCGGAAGCGTTGGCAGTATTGCACCATTTGGACCTTACAGATGCTTTGCCCGAACCCGAATTGCCTTTTGATGAGCGTGGTTCAAACATAAGAACGGTTCGCAAACCAAAAGTTTCAGCCATCGTGTTGAATACCTATCCCAATCCAGCTAAAGAAAATACCTTCGTTACCTATCCATCAGAATTGGATGGCATTGGTCAACTCCATGTGTACAATGAGTTGGGTCAAACGATTTCGACCTTGTCTCTCAACGGAAAAGGAATTGCAGAACTTGACATCCAAGGATACCCTGTCGGTTTGTACTTGGTGTGCCTTGTGGTGGAAGGAAAAACATTGGCAGAAACAAAATTGATTGTGGTGGAATAGTAGAATAGACACCAAGGGAGACTTGTGAATGACAAGTCTCCCTTTCAAATTCAGACACTTATGAGATACATACATGTTCTTTCTTTTCTGATCATCGCAGCAAACAGTCAAGCGCAATCTTGGCAGCGTTACATAGAGAACCCTTTCAACTTTGGAGGTGCTGAGGCTTATGGGATACGGGTGATTGATGACACCATTTATGTGTCATCTGTTTTCGTTGTAACCGATAGTGTTGCAAACAACAGGGCCGTCATTTCGAAACACTCAATGGGTGATGGTGAATTACTCGACTATGCTCAATTTAAGAATGATACCTTACAAAATTCTAGTTTCAATGCAGTTGGAACAGGATACAATCAACTGTATGAGTGTGGTGAAGATAAATTCTATATGAGCATTGGACCATACAGCGATGATTCAGATTCAGCCAACAAGATGCGGTTCTTAATTATTGACAGGTACTTAGAAATTGTGCAAGATTTTCCAATCCAAGAATATATTGGTGATAGGCTTTGCAACATAAATGGCACAAGAAAAGATATTGATGGAAATATTCTATTGTATGGTTCACGATCGAAAACAGGTCAATACTTCCAAGGCGACTCCGCCAACACCTTGCTTGTAAAAATGACACCACAAGGTGAACAGCTTTGGACAAAAAAATATGATGACTCATATACCATCAATTCACTTGCTCCATTGTCTGATGGAGATATCATTTTTAATGCGGGGTGGGTAACTACTCTTCAGAACAATAAACGATTGATTAAAACCAACTCGCTGGGTGAAGAGCAATGGCGAATAACTTTTGGTGGTATGGCTACCGGGTCACTTTCTACCATGATTGAAACGAGCACTGGTAAAATACTTGCCGCAAATAGTTGGAATGTCAACTCAAGCGAAGAACCCGGAACAGGCTGGTGGTATAAAAAATGGATACAACTGCAATTGATTGAAGACCTTGGAAA
Source organism: Flavobacteriales bacterium (assembly GCA_046155615.1). GTDB lineage: Bacteria > Bacteroidota > Bacteroidia > Flavobacteriales_D > Sanyastnellaceae > JANNVZ01. The sequence continues at coordinate 23,584 of JBJXFP010000141.1, forward strand.
TGATTATTTTATAGATCAGGATGTGAAGTGGGCACCATCATTCCAAACCACAGATGTGTGCGGTATTGAAGAGATGGATAGCGGCAATTTTCTAATGTGGGGTACACGGGTAGATACTACTGGTGGCATTTTTAATGAAGATTCATCCATGATGGATATTCCTGCCGTAAGGGGTTTTTTATTTATAGTGGATGAATCTTTAGATAGCCTATGGTTGAGGTCATATTTCTACCCCGATGATGACCCTCTTGAGTTTTACAACACATTTAGGATTACCGATGTAGATACATTCGAAAATGGTGGTTTTGTTACTTGTGGCTGGGCTCAAATCGAAGGCGAAAACGACCTCGAAAAAGTCTGGCTCATGCGCCTCGACCAATATGGCTGCTTAGAACCAGGCTGCCAAAATATAGATGTAACAGAAATAGTGTTGGGTTTTGAAAACAGCATGAGTGTGTTTCCTAATCCTGTTAGTGACCTTTGTACAATTGCATGGAGTGTGGAAAACATTGCCGCAATCGAAAAAAACTTTAGCCAAACGGAACTAATCATCACCGACACCCAAGGCAGAGAAATGCAACGTTTGCCCATTTCAAATTTTGGCACTCAATATCAAAAGCAAATAGACATGGGTGGTTTTGCAAGTGGTGTTTATCAGGTGCATTGGGTAAGTGGTGGTAGCTGGTTGGATACAGTGCAGGTGGTTAAAGAATGAGAAATGAATTATTTGCAACTAACAACATCAATCTTTGCGTTCCCTTTGCGTCCTTTGCGCCTCTGCGGTTGCAAAAGAAAGAAAGCCGTCTGTATCAAGTGCATTGGATAAGCGGAAGCCGGTGGTTGGATACGGTGCAGATGGTGAAAGAATAGCATCGCTTCACTCCTTTGCCTTTACCAGCCTTCGCTCTCTGATAAACTGCCTTGCCACTATCACAGTGGTAATGCCAATAAAGCCGATGATGATGTAGCCCAGATAATTTTCCACGGCAGGATACTTTACACCAAGGAAATAACCAATGAGGCTGAGTGATGCAATCCATGCCGCAGCACCCAGCACATTGTAGCCCATAAAGACGGGAAGTGGCACGCGGATGACTCCGGCAATGATGGGCGCGAAGGTGCGGATGATGGGCAGAAAGCGGCCCAGCATCAACGTTTTGCCACCGTGCTTGGTGTAGAAGGCTTGGGTCATTTCCAGGTAGCGTCTTTTGAATATGAGCGAATCCTCGCGCTTGAAAAGTGGCGGGCCTACCCTGTAGCCAAACCAATATCCGAAAGCACTGCCCAGCACTGCCGCTATGAACATGCACATTACCAATGTGGTGATATCAGTGCCGAGCCATGCATTCTCGCCCAGCTCCACACGCCTGATGTCGGAAGCGCAAATGAGGCCGGATAAAAAGATGAGTGAATCGCCCGGAAGGAAGAAGCCGATAACCAACCCATTCTCGCAAAAGATGACAAGTAGTAGCAGGAACAATCCGCCATGCTGAATGATGGTTTCAGGATTGAAGAGGTCCCAGAATGATTCCATAAAATGCCAGCTTGGTTGGTGGTTCGGACAAATCTAAGTGCGGATCAATTTCTTGCGGATTAAATCATTGAGCGGATGCTCGATGGCGAGGTAGATAAGATGTGCAAGGGCAAGTGTAAGCAACAACAGCAGCGGCTCGAAGGTTGTCAAGTCTTTCATCAAATTGCGAAAGAGGCCCACGTGTATGAGGTAGAACACATAACTGCTTTTGCCAAGTGCCTCTATCACTTTGTTGCTGAGCAATGTCCTCACCCAGGTGTTCTCAGTGATAAGCCCATGCAAAAAGAGCATGACCGATGCGGGCAACAGCACGTTGTTGGCGAGCAGTCCGCGCCAGTCGCGAAGGCCACTCATCATGTTACCATCTTCCCTTACAGCGGCCACCAGGCCAATGCTGAGGGCCATGAGCAATGCGCCACTCCATGTATAACGCATGTGCATAGATCCAATTTTCTGTGGTAATGAAAATTTGCCAAGCAGCACCATGGCCAAAAAAACACCAAATAAGAAATCAAGAGAGCGACCGAAGAATGTGTAAATCATTCCATCCTCGAAAGGATAAAAAAGACAAACACTGCTGCCGTGCATGCATACCATGAGCAGCGCTATGGCCGTGAACACTACATAGAACAATGCAAGGGTTGAAATCTTCAAACGATTTTTAAGCAAGAGCAATAGCAAAGGCGAGAGTGCATAAAATGTTTCTTCCACCGTGAGCGACCAGCCCTGCATGATGCCGCTGCTGTGGTAGCAGGCACTGTAGCCCTTCAGGAAGGTGATGTTGAGCGCATACTCCAGCCAGTCGAAGAAGCGGCCCTTAGCCACAGTAGCATACACCAAAGTGATGGTGGTGAGGATGAAATAAACAGGATAGATGCGTGCAAAACGATTTACAAAAAAGCGCCAGAGCCAGGAGCGCGAAAACTCCACATGGCTGAAGTAACGACTACTGATAAGAAACCCGCTGAGCACAAAAAACAAACCCACGCCTGCCTGCAACTCGCTGAAGTAAAGGCCGGCATAACCGTGATTTATGAACGGATTGACATGGGAGAAGTAAACCATGATGGCCGCCACAAAACGAAAACCTGTAAGCTGCGGATAGTATTGCTTCATAAAGGATGCTTGGGTCAAATCTAACCTTGGCCAGCCCACACCTTGGTGCCTTCGCTGCAGTTGGCACATATATCAATCTCGCTGCGCGAGCGGAATAGCTGCGAGCGGAAACTTTTGTACGCTGCATTGTT
>JBJXFP010000143.1:0-6031 GCA_046155615.1 Flavobacteriales bacterium
GGTTCTCAAGTTGCATTTGTTGCGCATTTCTTGGGACGAAAACTGGCATACACTTACGAGTTTGTCGAGCTGATTCCACAGCAAAAACTTGTAATGCGGACATCAGAAGGACCTTTTCCAATGGAGACGACTTACACTTGGACTGCTTTAGACGCCATGACAACAAAAATGACACTTCGAAGCAAAGGTAAACCTACTGGATTTTCAAAATTGTTTGCCTTTTTAATGCCGACAATGATGAGGAAGGCAATGACAAAGGACTTGATAAATATTAAAAAAATAATTGAAAGCAAATAAATCACAAGACAAATAATAAAGAAAATGGACAGCGGACAACAACTATAGACAAAACAACGAACCGCTAACAGCACCTACAAGAAATTGGCGATTCAGTGGTTAAATGAGCATTTGTGCTTCGTATCAAGTTCAGTGGTGGCAGACAGTTTTCGTCTTCGAAATCTCCAACTTCTTGTAGCTGCAAACCGTTAGCGGTCATTGCAGAGCGACAGTTCCAACAGCTAAAGAAGTGGACAAAGAATAACTTAACCAGTAAATAGAAAAGTAAAATATGAGCAGAATAATTTTCGACAGTGGAATATCTCTTGATGGCTTTTTCGCAGGCGACAACAGAAGTCCTAAAAATCCTATGGGCGGTGTTTCAGGACAAATTCACTCGTGGATGTTTAATCAAAAAGCTTTCTGGGAATACTTAGGATTCGAAGGAGGGACAGAAGATGGACCTGATGGTGAATTTATTAGAGAGACAATTGCCAGAACAGGTGCATTTATTATGGGGAAACGCATGTTTGAGGAAGGCGAAGTCAGTTGGCCGGAGGACTTATACAAAGCTGACGTTTTTGTATTGACGCACGAAAAGCGAGAGCCCTGGGTTCAAAAAGGAACGACAACTTTTTACTTCATTAATGACGGAATAGAAAATGCCTTGGAAAAGGCAAGACAATCAGCAAAAGGAAAGGACATAAGAATACAAGGTGGTGCAAACACTATTCAACAATTTCTAAACGCAGGCCTTGTGGACGAATTTTTTATTCACATTGCACCTGTTTTTTTAGGAAGTGGTATCCGACTCTTTGACGGTATTGACAAAGACAAATACGATGTTCAAATTGTAGAAGTAATACCGTCAGACTTGACAACTCATTTAAGGTATAAACTGACAAAGAAGTGAGAACAACTACCCAACATGGGGTTTGCGATAGCGGGTGTTCTCCCGCTAAGACGGGACAGGCTGTGCTTCGCAGATCCCTTGGGGACAACGTAACTGGCAGCAGCAAACAACCCCCTACCCTACTTTCTCCAGCAGATACATGCAATCCACATTGCGGCCATCGGCTAAGTGTGGGTAATGCGTCTGGCTCACCAATTTCAAATCGGGGAACTGCCTCATGAATAACCGGGCATAGTCAGCCTTCCACAAGTATCCGGTATTGCCGCGGTAGTTAATCTCTGTGAGTTCCTCTGCAAAATACTCGAAACCCCAGATGTAGCGGGCTGAGCAGCGGTACATCTCGGCTATAAAGCGGGGCAGGTCGGCAGGAGCTATGTGTATGAGTACGCCATTGGTACACACCACATCGAACCAGGCATCGCGCCAGGGCAGGTCGAAACCACTACCTTGTATTATGTTAATGGCCTGTGTCTGTGCCTTGGCCGACTCCACGGCATATTGCTGCAGCTCCACACCATACAGGTGGCTGTATGCCTGCCGCTGCAGGCCGCGCAACTGGAGGCCCACGTTGCAGCCCACCTCCAGCAGCTTCATGTCTTTGGCAAGGTGGCCAAGTGCCCGCTCATTCATGGCTAATTTGGTGTGGCCATAAGTGTCGGTATAAAACTGATCCCACTCCTGATCTGTGCGCGTGTTGCGGTCAGTGTATTCCTTGCCGAAGAGGCCTTTCCAAAAATCGACCTGTGGTGTTGCTGCGTCTTGTGACATAAGTTAGTGCTTGTGTTGTGCGCGTTTAAAAAACATGGTCTGCGGCTACGGCCCCGCTTTCCGAAAAATCGAAATAATATCCATTCAGAAAGGGATTGTCGGACTGTGCCGCTATCCAGCCGCTTTTGCCTTGCAAAAAGGCGGCTAACTCCGGGTCGGTGGCGGGGCTGATGGTATGCAGGCATTCGGCTCCAATGGTCGCCTCGCGCAGCAGTTGTTGGTCATCCTCCTCGCGGTGTATGCTCAGGCGCACACGGGCCGGGCGATCGTACTGCTTCTGCGTGCTGCCGTTGGTTAACACAACAGAGGAGCTGCCGTGGTTGAGCAGGGGTGCCCACCTGAATGTGCCTTTCTTTTCCAGAACCTTTGGATTGCCCAGCATGGGCGCAAAGCAGATGTTGCTGCCAATATTCTCCTGCTGCCTGCGGCCAACATTAAGCCCAAACTTAACACGGGTGGGTATGCGCTCTTTGTCGGCCCAGGTGCATACCAGCTTCACCGATACTGCCCCCTCAATACCGCGGGCAGCTATCAATGCGCCTATGTCTATCTGGGTGTATTGCAGGTTTTCGGGTGTCACTTCATGCACATTTTCTATATGGCTAATTAATCTGCCCTGCTCATTGTAAAAATGAAGCCCCAGCATAAACTTAGAGGGTGAAAAGACCGGATAAACTGCAACGCAGGTATAAAAGCCGCTCCCGGTAAACAGCGGTATGGACACCGAACTGTCATATAGTTCATCCGAACCTCTGGTCCAAAAGGCTTTGCCATCGGCCAACTGAGAACTGTCGTAGTAGGTGTGGGTGATGCTCATCTCTCCTGTGTGGCGGTGGCGGTTACCTGCCACAAACCTTGGGAAAAATCCGCGCAGACTGTGCGTGAGCTTAATGCTGCCCGCTCCTTTGTTTAATATGCTGTCAAGCCCGATGTGGTCTTTCAAATAAACAAAGCGGGTTTCGAAAGCCTTCACCTCACCCACATCCATCACACCGCTGTGCCGCAGTCCATCAGGCCCATCAATGGTGTAGTGCATTTGGCCATTGGTGTTGGCCAAAGGCCCGTTGGTAAAAGCAAAAAAGGAATCGCGTTCGCCATCACCATAGATGTCGAAGCCCGACTCCGGCACGGTGTACTCTTCATTGCCGCTTACATCTTCTATATCGTTGTACACGCGGCCCGTGGTGTGCACACAGGTGGCATAGTGGTCGCCCTCATACATGAGCACAAAGGCGGGATAAGGAAAAACCAGGTCGCGGGTGCTGTGAATTTCAAGCTCTATGCTGCCTTCAAAATCTGCTGTGCCGGTGTACTGAAATTCGCTCAGCGAAATGCGGAACGCGCGTGCTGAGTTGACTGAAATAAACTTGCGCTCCAGCATGCGGCCATCTGCACCGCGCAGGGTACAGAGCAGGCCTATCTCGCTGATGTGGCGCTTCAGCAACCAATAGCCCATAAACAAGACATGTGTGCGGCAAGTCTCGTTTTGCATAACCGGAAAAATGGCTGATGACCTGAAAACCGGCTTTTGCAGCAGGCTAACCTCTTCGCCCTGACTGCGCGTGGCTTGCAGGTGGCTGTAATATGATCTCATGGCTGGGGAACTGTGCAGGAATAGGAGGCGCAAAATAGAGGCGCTGCCTCAAAAAAAGAAGCCGCCCACGTCAGGACGGCTTCCCACTAAACCTTAAACCTGCTCGCCCTGCAGCCTTCACCTGCGGGGGCGGGCATACGAATCAGCGTTACTTTGGAAGCACCACTGAGTCTATGACATGGATCACTCCATTGCTTTGATATACATCATACACGCTGATGTTTGCGCTGTTTCCTTTCTCATCTATGAGGGTGATGTTGTGTTCGCCATTCATGGTGAAAGTGAGCCACCCGCTCTGCACAGTTTGCAGCTTGGCGGTTCCTTTTCCTTTCTTTATCTCCGCTGCCAGTGCCGCAAAATCATACTTACCAGACAATACGTGGTAGGTAAGCACAGCGGTCAGTTGCGCTTTGTTCTCCGGCTTCAGCAGCGTTTCTACTGTGCCCGCAGGCAAGTTTTCGAAAGCATCGTTTACAGGAGCAAATACTGTGAAGGGCCCCGCGCCCGATAGTGTAGCCACCAGATCGGCAGCAGTTACAGCAGCCACCAGCGTGGTGTGGTCCCCACTGTTCACCGCGTTCTGAATGATGTTTTGCGAAGGCAGCATGGGCTGGCCACCCACAGTTACCGTCTTTTCCATTGTTTTGGTTTGTGCAAATGCACCCGCTGCGAGCAGCATCATGCATAGTGTCATTGCTTTTTTCATTGTTTGTTTTTGTTTGTTATGCGCTCAGTTACGCAGCTACTTCTGTTTCGGATTTTTTAGAAGAAGAAAAATGTTACTGCTGTTCTGTTCTTGATGGCTGTGCAATGTCATCTTTTGCATCATGCAGCGCTTCTACATTTGGCGCCTGCTCTTCACTCCTTTTTATTTTTTGAGTGGCAGAAAAAAATCTACACTGCATGAAGCTGAACCCACCGCAGACCATAGCCTCCATAGCCGCTCTCATTCATTGCGCATTCGAAGGCGATGCCTCATTTGCCGTGAGCGGCATCAACGAGATTCACAAAGTAGGGCCCGGTGATCTGGTGTTTGTGGATCATCCTAAGTACTACGACAAAGCACTGCAAAGCGCAGCCACCACCATTCTTATCAATCAGAAGGTGAACTGCCCCGAAGGCAAGGCGCTCATCTTCTCAGACGATCCTTGTCGCGATTACAATTTTCTTACCCGCCACTTCTCCCCATGGAAAATGACAGAGGGCAACCGCGGTGATGATGTAAAAATTGGAGCAGCCTGCGCCATACATCCATCAGTTGTGATGGGCAACCACATCACCATTGGCGAGCGCTGCATCATACACCCGGGAGTGGTACTCTATGACAACGTACACATCGGCAACGATTGCATCATACACGCCAATGCCGTGCTGGGCAGCGATGCCTTCTACTACAAAGCAAGGCCTGAAGGCCGCGAGAAAATGCACAGTTGTGGAAGCGTAGTGCTCGGAGACCATGTAGAGATTGGTGCGGCCTGCACTATTGACAAGGGCGTATCGGGCGAAACACAAATAGGTGCTCACAGCAAATTGGACAACCACGTGCACGTGGGCCACGACACGGTTATTGGAAAACATTGCCTCTTTGCTGCGCAAGTCGGCATAGCGGGTTGTGTAATTATTGAAGACAACGTGACCCTGTGGGGACAAGTAGGTGTGGTGAGCGGAGTTACGCTGCGCAAAGGCTCTGTAGCCTTTGGACAGAGTGGTGTGGGCAACGATTTGGATGAGGGCAAGAGCTATCTGGGCAGCCCCGCTGAAGAAGCACGCCAGAAATGGCGCGAGTTGGCGAGGCTCAAACAATTGGTGGCGAAAGCTGACAAGTAACCTCCGGCTTCGCGAATTCAATATCCGATTGGCTTGTTCATTTCTTGAACAAGAGCGAGTCGGAACAATCCATTTTGCCTGTCCACATTTGAGCGCTGCAATAAGCTGTTCTCATTTTCTATTTATGCAAATGCCTACCTCCACCCGCGACAAGGAAAAAATAAAACAACGCGATTTCAAACTGAACGCGCTGCTGGAGATAACCTCAGCCATCAATGCCAACATGGGTGTGGATGATCTGCTGAGGCAGTACGAGAAGGTGTTGCGCGAACAGTTGTCCATTGACAGGCTCATCCTTTTTGCCAAACAAGACAAGTGGCGATGCATCCTGAAATTCGGCATCAACAAAGGTGTGCCGGACATAGCTGACGATGTGTTCTTTCAGCAACTGAAAGAGATCAACTTCACTACCAGCACCAGTGGCGAATACTTCGACCTGAGCATTCCTATCAAACAAAATGACGAAACCATTGCCTACCTGCTGGCAGGCGATGAGGTGGAGCAGGAAATAAAAATGAGTCCTGTGGTGAAGCACATGCGATTCATACAAACACTTACCAATGTGCTGGTGGTGGCCATACAAAACCGCAAACTGCAAGAGGAAACTCTGCAACAGGAACGTATCAAAAAAGAACTGGAGCTGGCCGCAGAGA
>JBJXFP010000144.1:0-6882 GCA_046155615.1 Flavobacteriales bacterium
TTGAGCATCTTGTTCCTGAGGAGGTCTTCGCTGGGCTTGGAGTGGTTTGATGGGAGAGTTTACTTGGCTGGAAGCCAAGTGAAGTTGAACGCACTGGCTACGCTGCGCTAAGCCAGCGCGATGGGGAGCCAAGTGAAGTTGAACGCACTGGCTACGCTGCGCTAAGCCAGCGCGATGGGGAACTTTTCACATGATACTATCGTCAATACGACAAATGAAATAAGTAAGAGTTTTTGCATTTTGGAAAAATATTATTGTGCAGTTCAAGTGTACAACCCTTCATATAGAAATAGCTTTCATTTTATCACGAATTCTGCAACACTGGTCATAGTCTTCAAGTTGTTCATGAACCTTTAGCAATTCATCCAATAATTCCAAAGTGTCTAAGTCGATATTTAATTTCATTTTGGTTCCATTTGCAAAATCTGAAATCCTATAAGTGAATTGGTTATCGTTGAAATTTTTTCCCAATCTTGAAAGATCCAAACGTTTGGTTTTCCCTAAATATTCTACACACCAATCAACCGATTCAGTTGCAAATGCATTTAGAAATGAACCACAATCTTCACACGTTCTTGCGTGATGTGAAAAGTGAAACCCTTTTAATTCAATTATCAGGTGGGGGTTCTCCTCGTCCCAATCATTCGAATGAAAACAAACCATAGAGCTTGTTTCATCTATCAGAATTGTTCTTTTTTCTTTAAAGTTGAATATGCGGATCATATTGCAAAGTAGGTTTGCAAAGAACTCATAAATAAGATGATTTCCTCATCTTTTTCCACCCACATCAAGTCAAATATAGATTCTTCTTCTCACCACAACACGAACATTCCACTCCTCAGAATAGACAATACCAACAAGGGTTCACTCACACACCCCTGACCCATAAAGGGCAAGTTTGCAAGGATGAGTGACATTGCAAAGCACATCACATCTCACCCCTTAAGGGGTCAGGGGGTGGCCTTCACCCACCGCACCTTCTCAACCCTCTTCCCATCACTTATCTCAAGTGTATAAATGCCGCTTGGTAAGCCGATAATATCCAAGCCTATTGCATTGCTGCCCGTGGCAATAGTTTGTGTTGTTTCACCCACCATGCGACCTTGTGCATCATACACAGCAATGTGTGCATTGGCCCATGCCGTGGTGCTGTGCACATTCAGTACATCAGTTATGGGGTTGGGATATATAGTGAGGGTGCTGTTCGCATGTAGCTGCTCTGCCACATCCGTAAAGTTGTAGGCAACAGAAACTGCAGAGCAGCCATTGTCGTCTATGATTAACACGGTGTAATTGCCCGATTGTGTGGGTGCGTAGGTTTGCTCATCGGCACCTGATATGGGCGCACCATTGAAGTACCATTGATAAACTACTGCTGCTGTGGATTGCAATACACCATCGGTCAAGGTGATGATCGGATTGGGTGGCAAGGGAAATACCGTTACAATTATCGCATCGGTACTTGTGCAGCCGTTGGTGGTGCCGCTAACTATGTAGTCTGTAGTTTCTAATGGTGTAGCGGTGGTATTGGCACCCGTGGTGTTGCTCAATGTGCCCGCAGGCGACCATGTGTAAGTGGTGGCACCGGTTGCTTCCAGAAAAATTCCATCGCCCAGACAAATGTCTGCGGCATCATCTGTCAGTTCAACATTCGGGAATTCATTTACCGTGATGATTATATCATCCATTGCCGAGCAATTGCCTGCCGTTCCGGTAACGGTGTAAGTGGTGGTGACAACAGGTGATGCCGTGGTGGATGCTCCTTGGGTGTTGCTCAATGTGGCATCTGCAGACCAGGTGAATTCGGAAGCACCTGTTGCATTCAGTTCAATGCTCTCGCCTATGCATATACCAGTATCATCACCTGCATCTACTGCTGGAAGTGCTATCACGGTGATGGTTACTTCATCCATGGATGTGCAGTTTTCGTTGCTTCCCTCTACCATATATGTTGTAGTAACCGTGGGTGATGCGGTGGTTGTTTCGCCAGATGTATTCGAGAGTGTTTCATCGGGCGACCAGGTGTATGATTCACCACCTGAAGCCGTCAGTTCTATGTCTTCACTTGCGCATATCTCGGCATCGCTGCTTACCACTATCAGCGGATTGGAATAAATGGTAACGTAATTCACCAATGTGGTAGTGTCGCTGCCGAAGGCGTTGGTGGCTATCAGATGCACATCGTATTGGCCCGCATTGGCATAGCAGATGTTTTGTGGATTTTGTTCTGTAGAAAATGCAGGACTTGCTCCCGGAAAACTCCAGTTCCAACTCGTTGGACTGTATTCACTGTTGTCGTCAAAATGGATACACACATTCTGACACACTTGATTGGTTGTGGTTTGGAACAACGCGTTGGGCGGAGGCAATTCATACTCGAAATCCTCTTGTGTGGAAGTGAGCAGAAAACCATTGGCAATATCATAAAGTTCGCTGGGATAAGGATTGAAGAATCGCTCCTCCAGAGGCTGCGCAGGGTTGAGATTGATTACACCTAGAAAAGCACCCACCGTTTGCACCTTATTGTTGGCATCCACTTCCAAATCGTATGGTGTTACCCAACCCGTGTTGTTATATACCTGTGCCGCTTCGAAAGTGCCCTCGCTCGAATAGCGTGAGTGGAGTAAGCTGTACCCAGAATTATTGGTCACATTATATACTTCGCTGGAAGGGTCAAGGTCCATAGTTCCACCAAATTTGCTGGCCATGGTTACGTTGCCATTGCTGTCCACATCTATGCATCCGTAGCGGAGTTTACCCACTCCAATGCCCCAGGTAAAGTCACCATCGGGATTAAACTTTGCCAGCACCGATGAGTTGGCAATAAGCTGTTCTATGTTGTCATCGGGATGGATGTCCACGGTGTCGTTGTAGTTTTCAAAAGTGCCGCACCACAGCACATTGTTGTTTGCATCGACACACACATCGCTACTCAATTTGTTGTCTTCTACGGAACCAAGCGCGTGGTTCCATAGGTGCGCCCCAAGACTATCGTATTTCGCCAGAAAATAATCGTAATCGTTGTTGTTGCCATTGCCAAAGCCGGCAGCATAAGTTACAGGAAATCCGCTGCCTACTTTAGGGTTCAGGAATGATCGGAAATACCCGGTAGTATAGATGTTGTTGTTTGCATCCACAGCCAGATCGGTGCATAAGCTGGCCGCACCGTTGAAGACCCAGATCAAGTTTCCATCAACATCATATTTCCCCACGAAGAAATGTATAGCTCCAAATGGAGCAGTGAGAGTAAAAACACCAGTGCCCATGTCAAAGTCGACTGCATCAGCAAACATGCCGGTGACGATCAAATTGTCGGAGTGATCCACTATCACATCCATACCTCTGTCGTTGTTGGTGCCGCCTGCACCTTTTACCCAAATCAACTCGCCAAGGCTATTGTATTTGGCAAGGAAGATTGCGTTAGAACCATTGCTGCTTGCAGGGCCTGTATTGGTGGCCGAAGGGTTAAAGTCCACGTAGCCGGTGTAGTGCCCGGTGATGTAAATGTTGTCCTGGCTATCCACATCCAGTCCCATGATGGCCAAATCGCCACGTATAGGAAAGGCCCAGTTTAGGCTGCCATCAGCAGCATAAGACGCTACATAGCACATTGTATCTCCATAGACATATGATGCGCTTGTTTGCAGCACCAGTTCATCAGGTCCGTGGTCAAAATCAAGATCGCCTGACATCATACCTGCTACAAGTACATCGCCTGCATGATTGGTTTTTACTGCACGCGCCATTTTTTTCACTCCACCGCTGCCAACAATTGCACCCGACATTTCATACACACCTATGGAAGAATATTTTGTTATGAAATGGGTTTCTAAAGGAACACTGATGTTGTTGATACCCGCAGTGGGGTCAAAGTCTGTGGGGTCTTCAAAGTTGCCCGTCATCCACACATCGTTTTGCTCGCCAAGCACAAGCCAAGGAGTGCCTGTTGTTGGTATTTTTTCTATCCACCTATATGCACCGGTGGAAGTATATGAGGCTATGAAGTAGTTGTAAGCTGTGGATGGAGAAGATGTAATGCTGGTGGTGCCAGCATCAAAGTCTGCATCCATGGTACCAAGAAAGGTACCTGTGATATAAATGTTGGAATCATCATCCAATTGTATGGTGGCACTGGTGCTATTAATGGATGAAGATGAGTTTTTTGCCCATGTAGCCACGCCTTCCGGAGTCATTGATATTATATAGAACTTTGGGTTACCGCTGAGGGTGACGGTAGTTCCTTCGACACTCACATTACCGTTAGAATCCCCTGTAAAAAATATATTATCATCAGAATCCGTATCCATTCCCATTATTCTTATTGATCCGGTTGTGCTGGTAATCACTTTATGCCAATTTACAACGCCATTGCTATCGAATTCTGAAACAATTATAAAGTCGGCATTTAAAGAACTACTGGTGCCAGGTATAGCAGTAGTCTCATCGATGTAAACACCTTCGCGGTAGGTGCTGCCATAAAGTATTTTGTCTTCGGAATTGATAGTCATGTCGCCATATTTTTCATCAACGTCACCACCAATGCTATGTGCCCACTGAAAGTTGCCTGTGTTGTCGTATTTAGCAAGTAGCAAATCGCTTTGATTTGAACCATCAGGATAAGAGCTAAGGATTTGCTCAGACTCAGAAAAGTCGATATCAAACGTGTGCGAGAATTGACCACCGAGATAAATGTAGTTCTGTGAATCCACCTCCAAGTCTGTGAGGGCGGCTTCATTCACAACCTCAAAAACTTTTACCCATATCAAATTGAATTCAGAATCGTATTGCGCAAGGAAGCCACCCAGATTGAGTGTGCCACCGCTGGTTGCATAAATGGGTATCGCTGGGTTTTGTATATCTACAAATGCGGAGTCTCTGAATCCGCCAACAACGATTATGTTGTCGTTATGGTCCAATGCCATTGCCGAAATAAAACAATAGTTGCTGTAACCACCTATGGGGTGCGCCACAAGCATATTACCAAGGCTATCATATTTCGCAATGAAACCATTGGATTTATCCAATTTATTAGTTTTTGCGTTCATAAAACGATGCGTAGCAGTTATATCAAAGTCCATCGTTTTGTTAAATTGACCTACTGCATACAGATTGCCTTGTGCGTCTGTTTCAAGGTCCATCACATCAGCCGAGCCGGGGCCTTGGTTGCCAAGCTCTACGGCATTGTCAAAAGTGATGGCCTGCGCCTTAAGTTCAAAATGATTTGCTGCAAATGCAAGCATTGAGAGTGCGATAGCGTAAATACTTTTTTTCATCTTGGTATTATCAATATAAGAATGATAGGGCGAAAGTAGAAATATCTTAGTGCGCCACGTGCTCGTCATTGGTTTGCATTGCTAGCTGCTCGCACTCAGCCAGCAGATGATTGCAATTGATTTACAACTGATGATCCGGGTATGTAATTCTTTAATCCGTGATCATCCGTCTCATCTGTGTTATCCGTTTGCCCCTTTGGGGCTTGCCTCTTCGAGATGTGCCATCGCAGTAGCAGATCACACTTGCAATTCATGCATCGGGTCCCAATAAATTTCTTTGAAATTCATCACTTTATCGTTGTCCACTTTCACACCTTCCTTCTCCAGTAATTCCTGCATCAGCTTAGGTGTGACAAAGTGCATTTTGCCTGTGAGCAATCCAATTCGATTTACTACACGATGGGCCGGAACTTCGGGTTTACTGAGCGCTGCATTCATAGCCCAACCTACTATGGGCGAACTCAAACCGATGCCTAAGTATTTGACAACAGCATCATAATTGGTATCGCGGCCTTTGGGTATCAGCCGCATCACATCATACTCATTTTCGAAGAATGAACATTCCTTTTAAGGCATGAAGCAAAGTTAGTATCCGCTGCAGATAGCAACCATCTTTACTCCACTAGCACTTTCAATACCGAGGCATCTTTTTCACTTATTAAATGCAAGTAATAAATACCAGAAGGTTGCTGCATGTTCCATACAAACGGAAGTGAAGTGATGTAGTGTTCGTCCACCTTTCTTCCTTGCACATCCATTAGTATAGCCTGCGTTCCTGTGGTGCCATGCTCAGATGTAAGTTGAATGATGCCGCTTGTGGGGTTTGGAAATAGCTTCCAATCGCTCATCACTAATTCATCAATGCCAATGCCTGTGATGGCATAACACGCAGTGGTGTCTGTACAATTTTGTTGTGTTACCATAGCGGCATAGTTGCCATTTTGAGTGGGCGCAAAGATTTGTGTGGTCGCTCCGGCAATGGCCTCATAATCATTGTTGCAATCAAGCCACAAGTATGTTGCACCTGTAGCAGCTGAGGAAAGGGTATTGCCATTTACATTCACATTGGTGTTCACATTGAGTATTACAAGATTGATGTTCATGATACTGTCGCAGCCAACGCTGTTGGGTATCACATCCTGATGCAGACCGCTGTTGGTCCAGGTATAAAGCCCACTTGGCGATGTATAGCTAAAGCACTCAACTACGTTCTGCATGGAAGTAGTTGAAAGCAATTGAAGCACAATGGTCAGAATACTATCGCATCCCATTGCGTTAGGAATAATATCTTGATAAATGCCATTGGCAGTCCAAGTATAGTTGCCGCTGGGAGAGGTATAGCTGGTGCATTCTTCCACGTTCCACTCAGCATAAGTGCTGTGAAAAGCCAAGTGAATTGTCAGTATGCTGTCGCAGCCTGCACTATTGGGTATCGTGTCCATGTAGGTACCATCTTCTGTCCACGTGTACAAGCCGCTGGATGATGTGTAGGAAGTGCAGGCATTTTCAAACAGCTCATGGTAGCTATCTTGTGTGATGGTCAAATTCAACGTCATCAAACTATCGCAACCTACTGCATTGGGTATAGTATCGTAATAAAATCCCGACT
>JBJXFP010000145.1:0-2630 GCA_046155615.1 Flavobacteriales bacterium
TTGAGCATCTTGTTCCTGAGGAGGTCTTCGCTGGGCTTGGAGTGGTTTGATGGGAGAGTTTACTTGGCTGGAAGCCAAGTGAAGTTGAACGCACTGGCTACGCTGCGCTAAGCCAGCGCGATGGGGACTTGCTCGATTAGGGGATAGTTCGAAGAAAATCACCGTGGCAGAAAGACTGCAACTTTCCGTCTATTTTCACAACATGAAAAGAGTCAGTTTTTCTATAATTTCTTGCATTGTTTTGATTTTTTTTGGTTGTCAAAAGAGTGATTCAGAACAAGTTGATACTATCGGTTTATCAGCCAATAATAATGTGTTCGTTGTTGGCTCATATGAGTCTAGCGGAGTTATGAGAGCCAAGCTTTGGGAAGGCAATCTTGAAATTTCCCTAGATAACAGTGACAATCTCACCGCAGCTTTCGATGTTGTTGTCGTTAATGGAAATTCCCACGTGGTAGGCTTAAAAACAATCATTGAAAGTGGGACAACCGTTTGGAGGCCCAAATATTGGCTAAATGGTATTGAGCAAGTGTTAGAATTAGATTCAGCCTATGTAGGTCCTGACATTAGTCCATCAGATAGTCTCAATTGGGATATAGTAATTTCAGATAGGGCGGAAGCGGTTTTTGTGGTTGGTTCAGATGTTTATATCGGAATCAACAGACACCTTATTATCAATCAAGATGGTTCTGTGATTTACGACATGAATAGCTGTAGCTACAAGAAAAATGGTGTGAGCCATTATCTTGGTTCAGGTTCAATTTATGATTTGGTTGTTTACAACAATGATGTTTATTTAGTAGGCAGAGATGGAGACCAAGCGGTTTATTGGAAAAATAATATCAGAACTGACTTAACCGATGGCTCTAACGGTGCTGATTGGGCTACAGGTATAACCGTGCATGACGACAACGTCTATGTCTGTGGCTATCAAAATCATTCAGGTCAAAGAAAGGCGAAGTATTGGCTCAACGGAACTGAAACTATGCTAACTACCGGAGCATCCAATGAAATAGCAAACGACATCGCCTTTGATTCAGGGGACATCTATGTTTGTGGTGCCGAAGACACAGAAGGAACTTTTGGAACCCAATCAGCGGCCAAATA
Organism: Flavobacteriales bacterium; assembly: GCA_046155615.1. Taxonomy (GTDB): domain Bacteria; phylum Bacteroidota; class Bacteroidia; order Flavobacteriales_D; family Sanyastnellaceae; genus JANNVZ01. The sequence goes on from JBJXFP010000145.1 coordinate 1,108, forward strand.
TTGGAAAAACGGTGTACCAGTTCTTTTAACCGATGGCACCGCATTCAGAGATATTGCTCATGAAATTTCCGTGAACGGCACAGATGTCTATGTGTCAGGGACCATTATCAATGTTATGGTAAGTGAAGGCAAGATTGTTTTTTGGAAAAATGGCAATCTCATTGAAATGAATTCTACTTCAGCAAGTGTCTCAGAATCAAGTGCTATTTTCATAACCCCATAAAAAATGGGGTTATTCCTTCTATTTCTAAAACATGCGCCACAACTCGAGCAAGACTGCATCCATGGGTGTTCGAAACCTTGTATTTATCACAACCCCAATGGCGCATTCTATGGGCTTAGCGAAGCGTCACCCGAGTCTCAACCTTGACTTGCAGCCATGTACCCCAATGGTTCCATGGCAAAACACCTCACTCACCCCTTCACCCACCTCACCTTCTCAACCCTCTTTCCATCCCTTATCTCCATTGTATAAATACCACTTGCCAAGTCGACAACATCCACACCTACTGCATTGTTGCCTCTTGTAATAGTTTGTGTTGTTTCACCCACCATGCGGCCTTGTGCATCATAGACTGTAATGTGTGCATTGGCCCATGCCGTGGTGCTGTGCACATTCAGTACATCGGTCACGGGGTTGGGATATACAGTGAGGGTGCTGTTCGCATGTAGCTGCTCAGCCACATCTGTAAAGTTGTAGGCAACAGAAACTGCAGAGCAGCCATTCTCATCTATGATGAATACGGTGTAATTGCCCGATTGTGTGGGCGTGTAGGTTTGATCATCAGCACCTGATATAGGCGCACCATTGAAGTACCATTGATAAACTTCTGCTGCTGTGGATTGCAGCACGCCATCGTTCATGGTGATTATCGGATTGGGTGGCAAGGGAAATACCGTTACAATTATCGCATCGGTACTTGTGCAGCCGTTGGTGGTGCCGCTAACTATGTAGTCTGTAGTTTCGAGTGGCGTAGCGGTTGTAGTGGCGCCCGTGGTATTGCTCAATGTGCCTGCAGGCGACCATGTGTAAGTGGTGGCACCTGTTGCTTCCAGATAAATGCCATCGCCCAGACAAATTTCTGCGGCATCATCTGTCAGTTCAACATTCGGAAATTCATATACCGTGATGATTATATCATCCGTTGCCGAGCAATTGCCTGCCGTTCCTGTAACGGTGTAGGTGGTAGTGAACACAGGCGTGGCCGTGGTGGATGCTCCTTCAGTGTTGCTCAATGTGGCATCAGCCAACCAAGTAAAATCGGAAGCACCCGTTGCATTCAGTTCAATACTTTCGCCTGTGCATATACCTGCATCATTACCGGCATCCACCAATGGAAGTGCTATTACGGTGATGGTTACTTCATCCATGGCTGTACAATTTTCATTGCTTCCCTCAACTGAATATGTTGTAGTAACAGTGGGTGATGCGGTGGTTGTTTCCCCGTTGGGATTGGAGAGTGTTTCATCGGGCGACCAGGTGTATGATTCACCACCTGAAGCCGTCAGTTCTATGTCTTCAC
>JBJXFP010000176.1:0-7650 GCA_046155615.1 Flavobacteriales bacterium
TCGGTTAACCGATTTTGACACAGTTGGGTGAACGGTCTCGTGCACTGCCCTCAATTGCACCCCAAACGATGTACTCATCTACACACCCGCAGCAGCTTCAAAACTCCCTGCCGGCCATGCACTTCAATCCATCGCTGACACCAGCCATACACCCATCATCGAAGCCCTCAAGTCATTGCCCGTGGAAACCATTAGGCAGATCCAGCAAATCATTCAGCCCAATCAAAACGACCCAAATTGAAATTTGAATAGCCCTGCATCTTCACATGGCTGCGCCATCAAATTTTCTGATCACCACCGGGCATTTCCAATTTTCCCTTCACACTTTCAGGCCTTCCGGTCTCCACAATCAATCAACTTCTCGTTGCTTACTGTTTTGTCTATTGGAATCGCTCTTTCGCCCAACCTTCCCCTTCATTCATTAGGCAAAATGCTTTCTTAGTCTTTAGAAAAATGCCTGAGGTCGAATACACCAAATGGTTGTGTAACAAGGGCAAGGCGTAGTAAGTACAAAAAGGTTTTTTGAAACCAACCACTTTCAAAACAACCGATGAATACAAGGAAAATCCTGACTGCTTTAGCTTGCATGGTATGCTGCAATACCGCCCAACTAATGGCACAGTTGCCACACACATGTGCATCCGACACAAAGAACGATTCGCTGCTGGCAAACGATCTGCAATTCAGCCGCAGCTTCTTCTACATGGAGCAAAAGCTTGCCCAAATGCAGGCCATGCCCGAAGAAGAGCGCACCGATGACATCTACACACTGCCCGTGGTAGTCCACATCATACACGAAGGCGAAGCCTATGGCATCCTTTCCAACATCTCCGATGAGCAAATCATATCTGCCATAGATGCACTCAACGAAGACTTCCGCCACCTGGCCGGAACCAATGGCGATGGAGCTGGCCCCGATGTTGGCATCGAATTTTGCCTCGCCCAGCGCGACCCCAATGGCCAGCCCACTACAGGTATTGTCCGTGTCAATGGCACCTCTGTGCTCGACTATGCCGACCAGGGCATAGAAGCGGGCAGCGCCTCCGGTGCTGACGAAGAAGATGTGAAAGCACTCAGCACATGGCCACGAGCGTCATACCTCAACATCTGGGTGGTCAATGAAATTGAAAACAACGATGCAGGCAACGGCATACAGGGCTATGCCTACTTCCCCATCAACAATCCGATAGATGGTATTGTGATTCTTTACAATGCCTTTGGTACAGTGGGTACACTCAAGCCAAACACCAACATGAACCGCACCCTCACCCATGAGGTGGGCCACTACATTGGACTCTACCACACTTTTCACGACACCAGTTCGTGCGCTGCCGAGGCCAGTTGCACCACAGCAGGCGACCGTGTTTGCGATACGCCTGTTACCATTCAGAATGCATCTTGTAACACACCTGCGTGCAGCGGCACCCAGCAAGTAGAAAATTATATGGACTACACTCCGCAGTCATGTCAGGACATGTTCTCCGAAGGCCAGAAACTGCGAATGCGGACAACGCTGGAAACGCAACGTACCAGTATGATAAGCAGCATGGGCTGTATGCCTGTCTTTTCGCGCGATGCAGGCATTACTTATGTGCAAAATCCATCGGGTACTATATGTGCCGGAAACATCCAGCCACAGGTAACCCTTGCCAACTTCGGCAGCACAACACTTACAAGCGTCACCATTAACTACAACGTGGATGGTGCCGGACTAAGCACACAATCATGGACTGGTTCATTGGTATCTGGTGCGCAGGCTACCATCACGCTCAACGCTATCAACCCCGCAGCGGGCGCACATACATTATATGTGTGGACAAGCAACCCCAATGGCCTAAGTGACCAGAACACATCCAACGATCAGGCTACAGGAACTTTTACAGTAAGCTCCGGTGCGGCTGCACAACTCGTTGTTACACTCGACTATTTCGGTAGCGAAACAACCTGGAACATCACGGATACAAACGATATAATTCTCATTCAGGGCGGGCCTTATCAAAACAACGCACAAGGCACTCAAATCACCGAGGACATTTGCCTCAGTGAAGGATGCTATACACTCACTTTCATGGACTCGTATGGTGATGGACAGGGCTTCACAAGTGGCAACTTCGTATTGTATGATGCTGATGACAACATACTGGCACAAGCCACGGGCAACTGGGGTGATGTTTCTGAAAATGACTTTTGTCTTACTGATGATCCACCACCTCCTGGCGATGCTCCTGTTGCTTCTTTCACCATACAAGACAATACGGTATGTAAAAATATTCAGGTGGACTTCACCAGCACCAGCACCAACTCACCTACCACATACAGTTGGACATTCGAGGGTGGAACACCAGCAACATCATCTGCACAAAATCCTCAAAACATTACATGGGCCAATGCAGGGAACTATGATGTGACACTCACAGCTACCAATGCCTATGGCAGCCACACAAACACATGCACCAATTGCATGACTGTGTTTGCCGAACCTACTGTAACGCTCACCGGAACCAATCCTACATGCAGTGCAGGCAACAACGGAAGCATCAACAATACAGTGGCAGGTTCTGCACCCTTCTCCTATTCCTGGAACAACGGTGCAACTACGCAAAACCTTTCGAGCATAGGTGCAGGTGCTTACACAGTTACCGTAACCAGTGCGCAGGGATGTCCCAAGCAACAGTCATCTACACTTACCGCTCCCACAGCAATCACTGTTACAGGCACCACCACCAATCCGCTTTGCAACACTGGCAACACTGGTTCTATCACCGCAAATGCAACTGGCGGAACAGGCAGCAAAACATATAGCTGGAGCAATGGAGCAATAGGTGCAACAGCGAACAACCTCGCTGCGGGTAGCTACACAGTAACTGCGACTGATGCAAATGGATGCACCAAAACACAATCATTCACACTGACAGCACCAACAGCCATGACGGTGACAGGCACTACAACCAATCCGCTTTGCAGCACTGGCAACACTGGTTCTATCACCGCAAATGCAACTGGCGGAACAGGTAGCAAAACATATAGCTGGAGCAATGGAGCAACAGGTGCAACTGTCAGCAACCTGGCAGCAGGCAGCTACACTGTAACCGCAACAGATGCAAATGGATGTACCAAAACACAATCATTCACACTGACGGTACCAACAGCCATGACGGTGACAGGCACTACAACCAATCCACTTTGCAACACAGGCAACACTGGTTCTATCACCGCAAATGCAACAGGCGGAACTGGCAGCAAAACATATAGCTGGAGCAATGGAGCATCAGGTGCAACTGTCAGCAACCTCGTTGCAGGCAGCTACACAGTAACTGCAACAGATGCAAATGGATGCACCAAGACACAATCATTCACACTGACGGCACCACTTGCATTGCAAGCAAATCTTATAGACAATGATATAGCATGCAGCGCGCAGTTTGGTTCGGCACAGGTAAGCCCTTCGGGTGGCACAGCGCCTTACACAGTAACATGGAGCAATGGTGCAACAAGCAATGCAGCTAACAATCTGTCAGCGGGCAGCTACAATGTAAGCATAGCCGATGCTAACGGATGTACTGCATCTTCCAATTTCACCATTGAACAAAGCGCTAATTTGAACGTGAACGCCTCCTCCACAAGTGCTTCATGCTATGGTAACGACAATGGCACTGCATCAGTAGCCGCTGTGGGTGGAAATAATGTTTACACCTATTTATGGAATAACGGAAGCACTGCCGCTACCATTTCAGGATTGGCCGCAGGCACTTACAGCGTAATAGTAACAGATGGTGAGGGCTGTCAGGGCACTGACGAAATAGTTGTGACACAACCAGAAGAAATGAACGTTGTTGTTTTCAAACAGGACATCTCTTGTTTTGGATTGAATGATGGATCAGCTTCAGTAACAGCATCAGGTGGTACTGCACCCTACACATACTCATGGAGCAACAGCCAGGATGAAATGGCCATCAACGATTTGAATGAAGGAGCATACACTGTATTGGTAACAGATGCCAATGGATGCACTACCGAAGAAGAAGTACAAATTGTAGAGCCATCTATGATGAGTGCCAATCTGGTGGTGATAAGTGGCGAAAGCTGCGCAGGCAATGATGGAAGCGCAGTAGTGAATGTAATGGGTGGTGCGCCCGGTTACTTCATCATCTGGAATGATGGCACGGTGTCGCAGACACTCGCCAATGTCGCATCAGGCAACTACTTTGTTAGCATCACTGATGTGAATGGTTGTTCGCTTGAAGCTGATATAGAAATACCTTATGAATGTGAAATAGTGGTGGATGATACCCAACTGCAGGATAGCGATTGTGGTGCAACCGAAGTGCAGCTTACCGATATGATTACCTGCATACCTGTCGCTGATGCCAGTATGTATATGTGGCGATTCATGAATGAAACCGGCATCATCATCAGCGATGAGTTTTCGCTTGGAAACATTTTCATGGTAAGTCAGATACCAGGCGTGGCTGAAGGATTGACCTATCTGATATCTGTAAAAGCATTGGTGAACGATGTGTACGGTCAGTTCGGGCCAGTGTGTTCCATCACGCTTGCAGGCGATGCTCCGGTAGTCACCACCTCGCTCAGCGATGAGTTCTGCAATGGCACCATAACCCAATGGGGACAAACACTTGTAGCCATAGAACTACAGGCAGCACTCAACTATCAGTGGCACATCACAGGTGATGATTATGACTGGACAACTTACACAGACATCAACCAACTGATGGTGATGGAGAACATGCAATTGCAAGAAGGTGAGACTTACACAGTTGAAGTAAGGTGCGCCCTCGGAGCCGGACAGTTTACTGAGTGGGGTGCATCATGCACCATCACCATTGGTGTTGCAAATAGTGTGGTGGAAAGTGAATTACCTGAATTCCTGATGATATATCCGAACCCAAGTGATGGAGAAAATATATTCTTCGATTTCAGTAACCTGCCCGCTGGCAGTACCGTTCAAGACCTCATCATTTACTCCGGCAACGGAAAAATTGTAGAAAGACTGAATGTCACCCTCGACCCCGAATCCCAGAAAATTATTGAATACCGATTTGCGCATCCGCTTGCCGCGGGCATGTATGTGATGCAATACCGCATCAACAATCAGCAGGCGGAAACAAAACTTATTGTGAGATAGATGACATAGGGTGGAGACCAAGTTACTTGGTCGAAGTAGAGAGCCAGCGTAGCCTAAAAAACTTCGCTGGCTTTCGAATTTTTATCCACCTACTTGATGTTTTCCTTAAGAATAATGCCTCTGTATTACTGTCAGTAAATACACCAGCACTTCATCATTGCCTGAAGCACATACTTGCATTTACATTGCGGCCCGCAACAAACAAAAATTCACACAACATGTCACACGATAACCACAACGAACACCACAGCCACTCTGAGGCCCAGCAAAATGAAATTGGCGCACCCGTGCTGTTTGCATTGGTGTGCGTAGTCATGGCAATAGTCATTATCTGGATGTGCAGCTAAGTGCACGCGTCAACAAGCTAATGCATACTACAGTTTGCAACACAAGCCAACCACATTGTGGCTGGCTTTTTTGTACCAGTTACTTTCAACAAAAAAATGAGTGACGCCTTCATACAGTAACATGCATGATTCGCGGCAGTGGCAATTCAAACCCATTCAGTTCTATATGCAAAAAAGCAGAAGATACTTCCTCTCTAAAAGCCTTTTCGGCTTCGCCTCATTTTCGTTGCTTGCGGCTTGTGGCCTCGGTACTAAAACTACGCCTGTAACCGATGATGAACAGAAAAACAAAGAACCACTTGTGCCTTATATCGGTGGACTTGTATTGAGTACTTGGGATGCGGGTCTCAAGGCAAATGCTGCTGCCATGTTGGCATTGCAGGCAGGAGGCAATGCACTTGATATGGCAGAAAAGGGAGTGAACGATACCGAAGCAGATTTTTCCAACCTCTCAGTGGGCCTTGGTGGATTGCCGGACAGGGAAGGCCACACCACCTTAGATGCGTGTATCATGGATAGCCATGGCAATGCAGGCAGCGTCATGTTTCTTGAAAAAATAAAACATCCTGCATCGGTAGCCAGGCGAGTGATGGAGAAGACACCTCACGTACAACTTGCAGGTGAAGGCGCATTCCAATTTGCATTGGCTGAAGGTTTTCCGCAAGATGATTTTGTGAGTGATGAAGCACGAGCAGCTTATCAAAAATGGTTGAAGGAAAGTTTGTACAAACCCATAGTGAACATAGAAAATCATGACACCATAGGCTTGCTTGCCATGGACACCAAAGGAGACATAAGTGGCTCATGCACCACAAGCGGCCTTGCCTATAAGATGCGTGGCCGCGTTGGCGACAGCCCCATAATAGGTGCAGGACTTTATGTGGACAATGAAGTGGGAGCTGCCACCAGCACAGGTTTAGGCGAGGCTGTGATAAAAGTCTGCGGAAGTTTTCTGGTAGTGGAACTGATGAGGGGTGGTGCCACACCGCAAGAGGCTTGTGAAGAAGCGGTGAAGCGCGTGCAACTAAAAAATGCGAACTACAAAGAAATCCAAGTTGGATTTCTTGCAATAAACAAGGCAGGTGAAATTGGTGCTTATGCCTTGCAAAAAGGCTTCACTTATGCGTTGCATAAAGATGGAGAAAACAAAGTATATCCATCAGGTTCGTTGCTTTGATGGCAGAGCGAGAGTGCAATTTTTCATAGTACCACATTGGCAGAAGTAAAACCATACGCAGCGCAGGGCGAGAAGAAAGAGCAGGTGGCAGCAATGTTCAACAACATTGCGCCCACGTATGATTTTCTGAATCACTTTTTCTCCCTTGGCATAGATGTGCTGTGGCGCAAAAAAGCACTTCGCATTTTGAAAAAGGAAAATCCTGAAGTGGTGCTTGATGTGGCCACAGGTACAGCCGATTTTCCGATTGAAGCTGTACGTATGAATATTGGTGCAAGTAAAATAGTGGGTGTGGACATCAGTGCCGGTATGCTGGAGGTAGGTCGCAAAAAAATTGCAAAAAGGCATCTTGAATCGCAGATAGAACTGGTGGAGGCCGACAGTGAGCAACTGCCATTTGAAGATGCAAGTTTTGATGCATTCACTGTTGCGTTCGGTGTTCGCAATTTTCAGCATTTAGACAAGGGTCTGGCTGAAATGCTTCGGGTGCTCAAACCTGGTGCATTAGGCATAGTGCTGGAATTTTCCAAACCAAAAGGTTTTCCTGTTAAGCAGTTGTTCGGGTTTTATTTCAAATACATTGTTCCATTGATAGGTCGTCTTGTGTCTAAAGACGCCCGCGCATATCAATACCTACCCGAAAGTGTAAATGCATTTCCCTCTGGCGATGACTTTTTAGCCGTTATGAACAAACTGGGTTATCGCGATACGCGCTGCATTTCTTTGAGCGGTGGCATAGCGAGCATCTACATGGGCAGAAAATGATTTCAAACCACACGATAGAAATAACAACACTATTCAGCCGAAGATTCTAATTTACCATCGTGCAGATTTGACTATCCCGATTGCCATCTATAAAACAATCATTCAATTTCGCAATTCGGGATGAAAGCAGAAGTTTTTCCATCATCGTTGGCAGGCAGCATAACAGCGCCCGGCAGCAAAAGCATAGCACAGCGCATGGCTGCTTGTGCACTGCTGGC
>JBJXFP010000183.1:0-8736 GCA_046155615.1 Flavobacteriales bacterium
CGCAACATGCTGCAATAATCGCATGTTTGTGCCGAGCATTAAACCAATTGCAACATGCACAGTCGCAACATCCAAATCCAAAACGTATGAAAAAAATAATTCTCACTCTCAACTTATTCTTTTGTGTAGTTGTATGCAATGCACAAGAAGACAGCACCGGGCTTGCAGGCGATCACTTCTCACTGCAAGGTGCGCTTGAACTTTTCAGCAAAGCCACCAGCATAGAAGAATATGAAAAAGCGCTGAACACGGAAGCCAACCATGTGAACAATCTTGACCTGAATGAAGATGGCGAAATAGACTATGTGAGAGTGGAAAACCACAGTGAAGGTGATGCACATGCCTTTGTGTTGCAAGTGGCCGTTTCAGAAAAGGAGAGCCAGGATGTGGCTGTAATAGAATTAGAAAAAACTGCGGAAGCCAATGCGCAGATTCAAATAGCGGGCGATGAAGAATTGTATGGCAAGGATGTATTTACCGAACCCTTGGAAGAAGAGGTGAAGGGCGGCAAAGGAGGACCTGCTGACTATACCGCAGTGCGTGTGGTGGTGATAAATGTGTGGCTTTGGCCAAGTGTGCGTTTTGTATTTGCTCCGGCCTACCGCCCATGGATTTCGCCCTGGCGCTGGCGTGCTTACCCTACATGGTGGAAACCATGGAAACCTTTAGGTTGGCGAATACATCATGGACATTGCGCTCACTTCCGCATGCACTACCACGTGGTGAGTGTGCACCGCTGCACACGTGCGCATGGCGTGTATCATACACACAGAGTGACCTCTGCCACGGTGCACAATAAATACAAAGACGCACATGTGAAGCACAAGAAAAACACAACCGCCAAAGTGCAAAATGAAAAAGCACAGTCAGGAAATGGAAAAAATGAAACTGTAAAAAGGGACAACACAAACGCAAAATCGGCTAAGCCTGCCAAGAACGAAAAGGCAGAGAAGAAAACAGCAGGTGGAAAGAAACAAGGTGAAGGAAAAAAGGCCGGAGGCAAACAAGGTGGTCGCAAGCAATAAGAGAGTGAAAAGCTACGCATTGTAATAAAGAGAAAGGTTGGCGATGACGCTTGAGTATTTCAAACTCAAAAAATTATCTTTGAACTTGACATACAAATCAATCACCCGGTATTATGATGTACCACGTTTCACATTACCAATCCATACCCATCACATGAAAAATTTCGTTCTGATACTGTTAGTGGCCCTCTGCTCAGATGTACAGGCTCAACTTTGCTCATCCGGCAACATCACATTGCAAGACAGTGTGGCTTCCACTTGTTTTGAAATTACACTTACCATGCAGCAGGATAATCTGGACAGACCCTATGTGTATGTGGCCTCTAAGGAAGGCGGATTAAAAATCTATGACATCACTTCAGAGGCGAGTCTTGTTGCCACTATACCTATTACAGCATTTGAAAACTTACATGTAATGAACCTGACACAGCAAGGCTACTATGTCTATCTGGCACTTGGCAATCACTTCAGTGCGGGGCAGCAAGCTGGCATAGCTGTGGTGGATGTAACCATGCCCGATGCGGCACTTGTCACAGACTACTGGACCAATGAAAACTCTGACCACGGTGCCGGCATTGTAGCTGTGGAAGGTAACTACGCCTACTTAGGCGCTATGGACAGCGGCATTGATGTACTAAACATTGCTGACCCAACCAACATTCAGTTTGTCTCCAACTTTTTGCCGGATGTAAATTTTCCTGATCCTACACCTGACTTGGAAAAAATAAATGCACGTGGTATGCAAGTACTCAATGACATCGTATACCTGTGTTACGATGCAGGTGGATTCAGAACCATTGATGCAACAGACAAAGCGAACCTGATGCCTATGGATGAATATTCCAATCCGGTGTTAGACAATTTGCCACGAGCTTACAACAACATTGTGGTTGACATGCCCTATGCATACATAGCTGTGGACTACTGCGGCATGGAAGTTTTTAATATTTCTGATCCAACCAACATTACTGCTGTATCGTGGTGGAATCCGTGGCACTGCGAAACCAATCCGCTCAACTGGTTTAGTAGCAACGGGCACACCAACGAAATAGCGATGGACACGGATTGCAATCTCATCTTTATGTCAACAGGCAAGAGTGATTTGAATGTGGTGGATGTAAGTGATCCAACCATGCCTGACAGTTGCACAACTTATGGTGGAATAAACAACAACCTGGGAACATGGGGTGTGTCGCGCAATGGGCACAACCTCTATTTGTCATACATCTGTGCGGTTATTCCTTTTGCCAGCAACTGGACAGGTGTGAAAATGCTGACATACGAAGGCAATTGTGATGAAGGCGTGAACGAAGAAATATTCAGATGTACGGTGATGCCTAATCCCACAACAGATTTTGTTTCTATACAAAGCAATGGTGCATTGCCACTGGCTGTGGAGGTATTGGATTGTTCAGGAAAAATGTTGCAAAGCATAGCGTCAGTACAAGGCCGCATTGAGTTGCCTCAAGATGCGGGTGTCTATTTTCTGAAGGTGCATAGCAGCTTTGGGAGCAGCGTGACGCGCATTGTGAAAACAAACTGATCAGAACTCAGCGCTCTGCGGAGTGCGCGGAAATGGAATGACATCGCGGATGTTTTGCATGCCCGTTACATACATCACCAATCGCTCGAAGCCAAGCCCGAAGCCCGCGTGTTCGCAGGTGCCAAACTTGCGTGTTTCCAGATACCACCAGATGTGTTCTTGCGGAATGTTGAACTGCTCGCATTTTTTCTGCAACATTTCCAATCGTTCCTCGCGCTGCGAGCCGCCAATTATTTCGCCAATGCCCGGCACTAATATGTCCATCGCAGCCACCGTCTCGCGGCCTTCGGAATCTGGCTCATTCATACGCATGTAGAATGCTTTGATAGCTGCGGGATAACCAGTGATGATGACAGGCTTTTGAAAATGTTTTTCTACTAAATAGCGCTCGTGCTCGCTTTGCAGGTCTATGCCCCACTTCACGTCAAACTTAAATTTTTTCTTTTTGTAATGGTTGGATGACAACAATATGTCAATGGCCTGCGTGTAAGAGATGCGCTCAAATTCGTTTTTGACCACAAACTCTAAGCGCTGTATCAGTGGCATGGTTTGCCTGTCATCCACAGGTTTCAGCTTGTCTTCGTTGATTTCACGCTCTTGTAAAAACTCAAGGTCTTCACGCGCATGGCTGAGTGCATAGTTGAAACAATACTTCAGAAAATCTTCGGCCAAATCCTGATTGTCCACTATGTTGTTGAAGGCTACTTCAGGCTCTATCATCCAGAACTCAGCAAGGTGACGGCTGGTATTGCTGTTCTCAGCCCGGAAAGTTGGCCCGAATGTGTACACCTTGCTAAGCGCAAGGGCTGCAAGCTCTGCTTCCAACTGGCCGCTAACTGTTAGGTTTGATACTTTTCCAAAAAAATCCTGTGTGCTGTCCACTTTGCCATTAACCCGCGGAGGATTCTCCAGGTCGAGCGTAGTCACGCGAAACATTTCGCCCGCACCCTCAGCATCACTGCCGGTGATGATGGGCGAGTGCAGATAAAAAAAGCCGTGGTCGTTGAAGTATTTGTGTATAGCAAATGACAGGTGATGACGCAGGCGAAACACTGCACCAAAGGTGTTGGTGCGGAAACGAAGGTGTGCCTTTTCTCTCAAAAAATCGAGCGAGTGGCGCTTCATCTGTATAGGAAATTCGTTGGGGTCGCATTCGCCTAATATTTCTAAGGTGTGTGCTATGAGTTCTATTTCTTGCCCCTTGCCCAGCGATTTTTCAAGTTTGCCCGTTGCGCTGATGCAAGCTCCTGTATTCAGTTTTTTCAGTTTGGCTTCATCTTGTTCTTCTTTCTTCACCACTATCTGCAAGGTTTTTATGGTGGTACCATCGCTTACGGCTATGAACTGGTCGTTGCGAAAGGTGCGCACCCAACCCTTCACGGTCACTTCTGTGCCTGTGGGCTGCTGTGCAAAGAGGGTGAGTATATCTGTGTGTTTTGACATGTTGTGCTGTGGGAAAATGTGGCGCGAATTTATTGAAGCCTGTTGGTAGGCGAATGACGGCTATAGTTCCGGTAAATGGACAGTCACTCTTCACCGTACTCAAATACTTAATTGTTCCTTTTGGAAGAAAAGCATTTCAACAAAAAAGACCACCCCAACGGATGGTCTTTTTCAATATCTCAAGTTTTGTAAGCCGAATCCTTTGCCAACTAACGAGTTGCAAATTGCAAACTATCTATCGAGCTATCCCCACTGCGCGCTTCTCTCTTATCACCGTTATGCGCACCTGGCCGGGGTAGGTCATCTCAGTTTCAATGCGGCTGGCAAGGCTTATGGCCAAAGCATCGGCTTGCTCGTCTGTCACCTTGTCAGCTTCTACCATCACGCGCAGTTCGCGGCCAGCCTGTATGGCAAAGGCTTTTGAAACTCCGTTGTTTTCCAAAGCCATGTTTTCCAAATCGCGCAAGCGCTGTATGTAGGCCTCTACTACTTCGCGCCTTGCACCGGGGCGTGCCCCGCTTATGGCATCGCACACTTGTATAATGGGCGAGAGCAATGTGGTCATCTCAATCTCATCGTGGTGGGCGCCAATGGCGTTGCACACATCGGGTTTCTCGCCATACTTCTCGGCCAGCTTCATTCCCAATATGGCGTGTGGCAATTCGCTTTCATCATCGGGTACTTTGCCTATGTCGTGCAGCAGGCCTGCGCGTTTGGCGGCCTTTGGGTTCAGGCCCAGTTCAGCAGCCATGGTAGAGCAGAGGTTGGCAACTTCGCGCGAGTGTTGCAAAAGGTTTTGTCCATATGAACTGCGGTACTTCATGCGACCTACCATGCGCACCAATTCACTGTGCATACCATGTATGCCCAACTCAATGGTGGTGCGCTTGCCTATCTCGGTTATCTCTTCGTTGATGTTTTTGGTAACCTTCGCTACTACTTCTTCGATGCGTGCGGGATGTATGCGCCCATCGGTAACGAGTTGGTGCAGGCTCAATCTGGCTATCTCTCTGCGCACAGGGTCGAAGCATGAGAGTACAATGGCCTCAGGTGTATCGTCCACTATTATTTCTACACCTGTTGCTGCTTCCAGCGCGCGAATGTTTCTTCCCTCACGGCCTATGATGCGGCCTTTCACCTCGTCATTTTCTATGTTGAATACTGACACGCTGTTCTCCACTGCGTGTTCTACAGCAGTGCGCTGTATGCTTTGTATCACAATCTTTTTGGCCTCCTGGTTGGCTTTCAGCTTGGCCTCGTCTACTATGCCTTGTATTTGCGAAGCGGCTGCGTTGCGCGCATCTTCTTTCAGCTTGTCCATCAGTTGGGCCATGGCGGTTTCAGCGCTCATGCCTGCCATCTCTTGCAGCAGGGTTATGGCTTTCTGGTTGTTCTTGTCTAATTCAGCCGCCTTCCGTTGGTTGGTTTCTATCTGTTTGTTCAGATTCTCTTTGTGTCCATCTAAGTCTTTCTCCTTCCTCTTGCTGTTTTCTATCTGCTGCGAGAGTTCGCGTTCGCGGTTCTTCAGCTTGTCTTCGGTCTGTTGTATGCGTTTGGTTTTCTCACGCGTTTCATTTTCATGCTGGTTCTTCATTTCCAAAAATTTCTCTTTGGCTTGAAGAATCTTTTTCTCTTTGATTGTCTCGCCTTCCTTGGCTGCTTCAGCCAGCAGGTTCTCTTTTTTTCCTTTCAGCACATTGTTGAAGATGAAGTAGGTGATGGCACCACCAACTACCACTCCGCCCAATGCTGCTATGAGAACGTTCATCATGTCTCCCATTGTTGTGTTGTGTTTTTATTATTTATTGTTTTTGTTGTGTCGTTTCGCACTTCCCTTCTTTAGCGGTTGTTTTTCTTTCCTTCATAGAAAAAAAATGCGAGCAAGCGACTTGTGTTGTCCGCCTCTGGGCGGGCTGCGTTCAGCCACACGGACATGGTGCGGCAAAGAATTTTTTTTAATGAAACAGATGAAAAGACTGCTGTCTATTTCAGATACGCATCCAGAGCGGATTCAAGGGCAAGTAATTCGGTGCTCATGTCAGCGGGGACTTCTACGGTTTCCACCACTTTTTCTATCACCTTTTCCACCACCTTTTCGGGTTTGGGTTGTTGCTTGCTGGCCATCTGCAGGGCGGCCATGGCAAGCAGGTCTTGCTTGTCTTTTACTGCGTAGTTCTTCTGAAATATTTCAATGCTCTCGTCAATAGCCGATTCGGCAAGGCGTATGCGCGCCAGTTCCGCACTGCTCACAGTGAGCGGATAGGTACGGCCTGCTATCTGTACTTTGATGGATGTTTCACTCATCTTCGCTGTGCTTATTTGTTGAGCAATGCAATACAATCATCTATTTCATTCACCAGTGCATTGATTCTTTGCCTTGTGTCGGTGCGAAAATCTTCTTCTATCACGTCCACTCTCAATGCCTGTGTGTTTTCAAGTTCGCGGTTTTTCTCTGTCAGCTCGTTCACCTGTGCAAGCAGCTCCTTGTTGATGCGGTACAAAGAGGCATTCTCCTCGCTGAGGCGGGCAGCCTGTGCTTCCAACTCACGCTTGGTCTCACCCAGTTGGGCTATTTTCTTTTCTATGCGTGTAAGTATTTCGTTGTGTTGCATGGCTTTTTCTGTTTGAGAAAAAAACTTCAGAACTTTCGGTCAAATGTAGAATGAACTGTCAATCCGCCAAATGCGATTTTTCCTTTCACCTCTGTTCATATTTCTGACAATGCCCAATTGCACGGGGTGGCCTGCTGTTTGACTTTGCTCCACCATGCGGATTTCAGATTTCAGATTTTCAAAAAGGGACCAATACGTGCAGATTTCAAATTATTTGGTCTCTGCTGTGAAGATTGGTTTCTTGTGGAGAAAGCTGGGGAGCGGAGCTCATCAGACAGCAGTCACCCGTCACCTGTTCTCGCTCATCTTTAAATACACCCTCACATTCTTCTTTCTCTACTCCGCATTCACCATGCTCGCCCAAAAGCAATATGCACAAGACTACTTCCGCTCACCCTTAGACATTCCGCTGAATCTGAGCGGCAACTTTGGCGAACTGCGCACCAACCACTTCCATGCAGGACTCGACATAAAAACACAGCAGCAGGAAGGCTTGAAAATTTATGCCGTGGCTGATGGGTATGTGAGCCGAATCAAAGTTTCACCTTTTGGCTATGGATATGCTTTATACATCACACACCCCAATGGCTACACCACGGTGTATGGCCACTGCCAGCGCTATGCAGAAAAGATTGATGATTATGTAAAGCAGCAGCAATACAAACTGAAGTCGTTCAGTGTGGACTTATTTCCTGATTCAATTGTGCTACCAGTTACCCAAGGCGAAGTGATTGCCCTGAGCGGCAATAGCGGGGGCAGTGGCGGTCCGCACCTGCACTTCGAGGTGAGAGAAACCGTGACAGAGAAAGTGGTGAATCCGATGCTGTTCGGCTTCGACATAAAAGACAAAATAAAACCTGCTGTAAATGGAATCTGGATAATGCCCATGAATGACAGCGCCTGGGTGAATGGAGCTCAACTTCCGGTGAGCATGCTTACCAAAGCAGGCAGTGGCACATGCACTTTGCAATCCAAAACATCGCCCACGGTTTATGGTGATATTGCATTTGCCATACACACCAGCGATGCGCTGGACGGCAACAGCAACCGCTGTGGTATTTATCGCATTGAGCTGCGGGTGGATAGCCTACAGGTATTTGGCCAGCGTTTGGACAAGTTGGATTTCACCACCAACCGTGCTATGAATGCGCACACCATCTATGAGCGTTTCAAGAAAAACCGCAGCAGCATTCATGGCTCATACCGACTGCCGGGCAATCCGCTTGACATCTATGATAATCTGGTGAACGATGGCGTGCTCAGTTTTCGTGATGGCAAACTGCACAAGTGCGAATACATCGTGACGGACTTTGAAGGAAACGTAAGCACACTGAAGTTTAGCGTGCATGCACAGAAGGCAGCAGGTAAACCAAAGCCATTGGTTGCACCTTTGGCTAACTGGAATTGGGAGAAGGACAACTACTATGAAAACAGCGAGGTGAAAATCTCGATGAAGGCCTTCACTTTGTATGAAGACCTCGACTTGAATATCAGCAAATCGAAGACCATTCAAAACACCATTGGGCCTACTTATTTGATGGCTTCCAACTACGAACCGGTGCACAATTCCTACACTCTTTGCCTCAATGCAAGTGGTGTAAAACCAAGTTATGAAAGCAAGGCAGTGGTAGTGCGCTACGACCCCGACAAAACAAAAATTAGTGCTGAACTAAGCAAGTACGAGAACGGATGGCTATGCGCCAACCCCTCATATCTCGGTTATTTCAGCATTATGATAGATACCATAAAGCCTACTGTAGCGGCCACAGATTTTGCTGCCAACATGAAAGGCCGCGCACAATTCAGCATGCGTATCAGCGATGGGCTAAGTGGTGTGGACCAAATCATTCCAACAATAGACGGACAGTGGGTGCTGATGGAATACGATGCCAAAACCAATCGCCTCACTTACTACTTCGATACCGAGAGACTTGCGCACGGCAAGCATACATTCCGATTGGAAGTGATAGACGCAGTGGGAAATGCAACGGTGTACAATGGGAGTTTTGATTGGTGAGGCTTTCTTGATTTCACCTTCGTTGTGTTTTTTATCCTTTCGATGTAAGCACTTTCGCCCAATGAAAAGAAGAAAAGTGCTGAAAGGATTGCTGGG
>JBJXFP010000187.1:0-5682 GCA_046155615.1 Flavobacteriales bacterium
TGCTTATGCTCCCCGTTTTCTTGCCCGCACTTGTGATGCTCGTGGCAATAGTGGTTGTGGAGATAGTTAGCAAAACCCAGTTCCTCATCCTGCAAGTGTTCGAAGTAATGAATGATGAGCGCAGGCACTTTCAGCAACTGGTGCAGTTCCGTTTGCGATAACGCAAACAGAGTTATTAAAATGTATGCACAGAGTTTGTTCACTTTCTTTTCATTCGGCAGAGCTACAAATAAACAAGAAATTGTTTTTACTCCACAAAGCTGTTTTTGGTTTTGACCGCTTAGGTTTGGCACAAGAGGATGGTTATAGAAACAATTGCCACAGTTTTTTTTGAACGTATCAAGATTTCTATAGGCTATTTTTATTTGTCTTTTTCACCCCTGATCTGTAGCCAAACTCAATAGTGCAACAACCTATTTTCCCACACCAATTCGCACACACCATGAACCTTCAATCAATAAAAACACAACTGACTAACAACTCTATCTTCTATTCTGAAGATGCCGTCATGGATAAACCCTCTGTGATTGGCTACGAGAAGAAATTCCGCTGGGCCTGGATGGCCACACAGATGAACACCTTCGTAGTGGCTACCGATATAGGCGAGGAGCCCGTAACTAAGGCCGTGCTCGAAAGCCACCTCAATGAGGCATTTCGCTATGCCCAGAAACACTACAAAGGCTGGCCACGTGGACTGCAGTCGGGGCTGGCCGTCATCAGCATTGTGCTGGGCAAGCAGGTGGAGCAGGAGGCCAAAGACTATTGCACCGGATTAAAATCCGGCAAGAAGTGGGCGGCAATGACCATACCTGTGGCCTGCGATACCACAACAAGTGAAGCCTATTTCTTCACCAGCAATCCCATGTGGGGCGCTATTTACTTCCCGCATTTCAAGAGGATTATACAGGCGGCAATTGCATAGTTCGAATAGCAGCCTTGCCGAAATATTTCCATTCATATTGTTGCCGACATGATGAAAAGCATTACTGTATTCTGCGGGGCAGCTGCGGGCTACAACAAAATATACAGTGAGACAGCAACGGAGGTAGGCGCCAGGCTTGCCTCACGAGGCATACATGTGGTATTTGGCGGAGGCAAAATCGGGCTGATGGGAGCAGTAGCAGATGGTGCGCTGCGGGCGGGCGGCAAGGTGACGGGTGTGATTCCCACTTTTTTGAAAACAAAAGAAGTGGCCCACGATGCACTTACTGAAATGCTGGTGGTGCAAACCATGCATGAAAGAAAAACAAAATTGCAGGAACTTTGTGATGGTTTTATAGCCCTGCCCGGGGGCTTTGGCACATTGGAAGAGTTGTTCGAAGTACTGACCTGGGCGCAACTCGGCCTGCATCACAAACCCATTGGCCTGCTCAATGTAAATGGCTACTACGATCACCTTGTAAACCTGCTTGAGCACATGAATAAGGAAGGAATACTCAGCACAAAGAGCTACCAAATGTTGATCGTGGAAAGTGACCTTGAAGCACTACTTGCCGCGATGGATGCTTACAGAGCACCGCTTGTGCCTGAGTGGATGCATGCCGGTGATGAGTGACAAACATTGATTGGCCTCAGTTGGCCTCAGGCACTTGTGGTATTGCACCACCGCCATTAGCCCCCAGCCCGAAACAAATACTTATAGTGTGAGCCAACATTACATCTTTAGCTCCACGCTGGTAGCCGTCCCAATTATCTCTGTTCTGAAAATAAAATGTTTCATCTAAACTCAGATAGATGGCTTGTGCCAATCTTATCTGTAAGCCTGCTCCTACAGGCACCGCGGTGTTGAAGCCTTCGAATGCCCTTGTGTTGATACGCATGCCCAGATTGTTGTGTGTTACTTCTGTGTCGGAACTGTCGCGCAGACTCCAGTTGGCATAGTGGTGCAGTGCAAAACCTGCCATCACGTATGGCTGCCATCTGGTGCTTCGTTTGTGCAGCGGTGCGTATTTCAGCATCACTGTTGTTTGCAGCAAATCCACATTGAATGTCTGACCCTTGCCCGTAGCTCCCCAACGGCCCATATTGAACCGCAGTGTAGCACCTATGCCTTGCGGCATGGTGTAGCTGGCGCAAAGGCCCACGGTAGGGTTTGCAGTTCCGAAGGAATACAGATCACTGACAAGCTCACCGGCATATTGGGTGGTGCCAAAGCTCAGGCCAACGGTTACCTCATGGCTCTGGCAGTGCGCACTCAGCATGGCACAAGTCAGCATGCAACACCATGCTATTTTTTTGAAAATCATTGAGCGAAATTGGATAGTGCGAGAAATGTGGTTGCCAACTATTTGCCGGCAGCAAAGCGCCTGTTCACCTCATCCCAGTTTATCACATTGAAAAATGCATTGATATAATCGGGTCTGCGATTCTGATAGTTGAGGTAGTATGCATGTTCCCAAACGTCCAAGCCCAGTATAGGGGCGCCACCGCAGCCTATGCCGGGCATCAGCGGATTGTCCTGGTTGGCACTGCTGCACACCTCCACTTTTCCGCCTTTATGCACGCAGAGCCACGCCCATCCGCTGCCGAAGCGTGTAGTGGCGGCCTTGCTGAATTCTTCTTTGAATTTGTCGTAGCTGCCAAAAGAATCAGTGATGGCTGTGGCTACATCGCCCGTAGGCTCGCCTCCGCCATCGGGCTTCATCACCGACCAAAACAAGTTGTGGTTGTAAAAACCGCCACCGTTGTTGCGCACTGCTGGCTTGTCAATGCCTTTGGTCAATATTTCTTCTATACTGAGGTTTTCCAGATCAGTGCCGGCTATGGCAGCATTCAGGTTGTTGGTGTATGCAGCGTGGTGTTTGTCGTGGTGTATTTCCATGGTGCGCGCATCTATGTGCGGCTCCAGTGCGTTGTTTGCGTAGGGAAGGGGTGCGAGGGTGAATGCCATTTGGTTTGTTGATTTGTGATTGACGATTGAAAATTTGTAATTGGATTGCAATGTGCACCCAAGGGCGCTAATGTATGTGGGTGCGAACAGAAGCCCTTTCATACCGCATCAAATTTCTCGGTGGATGGCTGAAAAATTACACACTTGTGTTACCAATTGATCTACTTTCGTCACGTACCTAAACCAAGCGTTTTTTCCAACCAAAGCCTTTTACTAAAATGAAACGGATCATCTTCGGAGTCCTGCTTCTATTTTGCACATGTGCTGCCAGCGCGCAGCTTTCCTTTGTTCAGTTCATAGTGGTTGGTTTGGAAAATGAGCAGCAATGTCGCGACATTGAAGCCTACATTCAATCGCAATCCACCATAGAATCGGTGCGCGTGGAGTCGCACAATGATAATTTTCTTGCATTCTTCGACCCAACTTTAGGATATACGGAGTCGCATTTTCACCTATGGCTGGAGGCGCTGGGTTTCGACTTTTATTGTTTCAAAAAAGGCACAAGCGGACAAACACCAGTGGTAAAGCTGACACGCGCTGGCTGTATAGATGCCATAGAGAAAAAGTGAAAAAGGCAGCCGCACATATCATCTTATGGCTGGCGCTTGCTACCGGGGCTAATGCCCAATGCACCAACTACAACATTGCGGTATCGCTGGGCTTCTGGCCTTTTGAAGTGAGCTGGCAATTGGTAAACAGTGGCGGCACGGTGGTGGCCAGCGGCTTTGCAGGTGCCAACCAGGTAGTATGTCTGCCCGATGGGTGCTATACCTTCAACATGTTCGACAGCTTTGGCGATGGCTGGAATGGAGCGACTTTTACCATCAGCGCACCCGGCCCGGTGGTAGTGGCATCAGGCACATTCAGCTCCGGTTTTTTTGCAGCGCAGCAGGTGACACTTGGCAACGTGAATTGCTGCCCGGCAGGCACCGCTTCCTATAATATCAATGTAACAGCAGGCATCTGGCCCGGGGAGGTAAGTTGGCAACTGCGCACCTCAGCAGGTGCATTGGTGGCCAACGGAGGTGCGCCCTACAATGCTTCTGTGTGCTTAGCTCCGGGCTGCTACCGTTTTTACCTCTTCGACAGCTTTGGCGATGGCTGGAATGGCAGCACCTATACCATCAGCCAGGGCGCTGCCGTAATAGCCACCGGCACTATGCTCACAGGCGACAGCGAGATTGATTTTGTAAGCATTGGCGGTGTCAGTTGCACACCCACTTGCGCGGCTGGCGAAAGTCTCTACATGCTCACCGTAACGGGCGGCATTTTTCCGGGCGAGGTGTCGTGGAATTTGCTCAACAGCAGCAATGTGTCGGTGGCCAATGGCGGTGCACCCAACGCGGTTTATTTCTGCGCAGCTAATGGATGCTTCACCCTGCAGATGTTCGACAGCTTTGGTGATGGCTGGAACGGGGCTGAATTTTTTATCTATGATGAACTTGGAAACGAAACACAGACGGGCACTTTGTCCGGGGGTGCTGCGGGCAGCACGCCCATTGAAATAGGCACTGCGGATTGCGGAATTCCTGACCCCATCACCGCTTCGGACTGCATCACCGCAGTGGACATCTGCGAAAATTTTGCTTTTGCCATAGACCCTAACGGTAGCGGCCTTATCAACGAAATACCTCCCCTTGGCTCCATAGGCAACCCTGACTATATAGTGGATGGTGCAAACAGCCCCTGGGGTACCGACCACTACGGCTGCCTGCGCGCCAACGAGCTGAACAGCACCTGGATGATCATTAACATATGGCAGGGTGGTATGCTTAACTTCACCTTTGGGGGCATGGGCACACAGGCCGGATTTTACGACTGGATAATGTATCCTTATGATTCGCTGGATGGCTGCCAGGACATATACAACAACGTGCTGCAACCGGTGCGCTGCAACTGGAACATGGCTGCCACAGGTGGTACAGGACTGCAAAGTGTGATACCGGCAGGCGGCAATGCGGGCAATTATGAACCTCCGCTCTTAGTGGCTACGGGCAACCAATACATCATTTGCTTCAGCAATTACAGCAGTGCTACTACTGTGGTCCCGCTCGACTTCAGCGGCACGGCCGTGGTTGGGTGCACTCCATTGATGCTGCCTGTGAGCCTGCTGCACTTCACTGCCGAGGAGCAAAGCGGCATGGGCGCGTTGACCTGGGCCACGGCATCAGAGGTTAACAATGCCTGGTTTGAGGTGGAGCACCTGGATCAGGACGGGCAGTGGCTGATGGCCGGGCGGCTGGCAGGGAATGGCACAGTGCAAACCACAACCAACTATGCTTTTACGCACCGCACACCACATGAGGGTACCAACTATTACAGACTAAGGCAGGTGGACTACAACGGCACCGCTACCTACAGCGATGTGCGCACGGTATATATTAACCATGCGGAGGCAGTGCTGATGCCTAATCCCAACAAAGGCCGGTTCAGATTAAGTGGCGCAGTGGGTACTATCCGCATTTGCAATGCACAAGGCGCACGGGTGTCTTGCCTTACGTTAACCAATGGCGAGTATGAACTGCAACATGCTGTGCCGGGGCTCTACTTTGTAACGGACATGGCTAATGGCCAAAGCTGGCGCATGGTGGTGGATTAGTTTTTCGGATACACCACCTTCCTCACTTCCGGATCTTGCGGCAGATAGAGCACCTGTACTTGTGTGCCTACCGGAAACATGGGCTGGCCTTCGCACATCTCATCAGCACGGAAGGCAATGTGCCTGCCTGAGGCGGTGCTAAACTCAATCATAGGATAATACACGCGCTTGCCCTCCTGCATGGCGGCCATCC
>JBJXFP010000148.1:0-5222 GCA_046155615.1 Flavobacteriales bacterium
TGTAAACCTGCAAGGAAAATTTTGAAACCAACGCAGCGGTCTGGAATAACCAACTGCGCAACCGAACTAAAGACGGTAGCCTTTTTCTTGGGTTGCCCTCTGATTCAGAATTTAATTTCACCACAAGCTATAATGCCCACTGGTTTCAGGTTCCGAATTCTTAATTTTCGAAATATTCACTTCAATACCAATCGTAAGCCAGTACTTTTTAAAGTATGGCGGTTCTTCATCACTTGGTTCCAAACCATCAATATTCAGATGATGTGAATATTGAAACATTAAATCTATCCACTTGTAACCCACTCGATGTGTTACACTGAGTTGTAAAAAATTCAAGTTCGATTTTGGAAGTGTCTTCAATTCATATCGAGCCAGTGATTGTAGTGATGGCTCGTAGCGTTCATAATACCACGATTCGTATTTGAAGTAAGAATAAAATGCCCGAGAGAATTTGGCCCCCAAGGCTATGCTATTCTTAAATCCCTTTTTATTGAATAGCAGAAATGCAACATCACCTTGCAAAGTATAGCCGCGATATGCGGCTTGCAGCTTTTGAATTTCGGTGTCATAGTACTCACTTAGCAGCTTGTATTCATCCGTTGACGTACGGCTCAGATTGGCCTGATTGTATAATCCGTATACTTCCAACAGCATGAAACTATTGGGCTTTACATAATAGCCAAATCCAGCCTCATAACTGCCACCCGGAACTCCCGCATAAGTATTCACCATCAATCCTACATGTTTTAGAGGTGAAAAAGCAGCTTGAAATTCAGTATGATTAATTCCGATAGCGCCCATGGCTCTGAAATCAAACTGCTCCCGCAAAATTGGCATATTGTGAGTACTCGTTACATAACCAACCATCGGTGTTTTGCAAGCAGTGAAACCTATGATGGTGGCCAATGAGAGTAGTATTAGCGAAAGTCGCATGGCTTTTTTACTTTAAATGACATAACAAAAGTATCGTTGTTCAGGATCGGGCAATTGCCTGCGCTGCTATATATGCCGTGGTCCATGCTGCCTGAAAATTGAACCCGCCAGTGACAGCATCCACATCCAGCACTTCACCTGCGAAGTAGAGGCCAGGCAACACACGGCTTTGCATGGTGCGGAAGTCCACTTCTTTCAGCGATACACCACCGGCAGTCACAAACTCTTCTTTAAATATGCTTTTGCCTGTAACGCGGAAATAGCTGCTGCACAAAGCTTCCGTGATTTGTTCTAAGTGTTTGTTACTCACGTCAGCCCAATTCATTTCTAAAATATTGGGGTGGGCACTCAGCAGCGAGCACCACAGCCTGTGCGGAATCTTGATTGCGCTATACGATTTTACCTGCGTGCGATTGTGTTCTGCTTTGAACTCTTTCAGGTTCTCCATGCACGATTCTTTGTTGAGTCTTGTATCCCAGTTTACCCGCACTATGAAGTCGTAGTTGACTGATGAAAGCTCACGTGCCGCCCATGCACTCAGTTTCAAAATGCCCGGCCCGCTCAGGCCCCAGTGGGTAATGAGTACAGGGCCACTTGCGGTGAACTTAGTCCCTTCTATGCGCACCTCACTTAAAGTGGATGCTACGCCTGCAAGTCCATCTATACGCGGGTCTTTGATGTTGAATGTAAATAGTGATGGAACCGGTTCGGTAATGGTGTGGCCAGCCTTGCTGAGCAAATTCCACATGGTGCCGCCATTGCCGGTGGCCACCAGCAAGTAGTCAGCGTGCAACATGCTCTGGTCTGTAAGGCTCAGTTCCCATCCACTTGCTGCTTGCTGCAATGCGATAATGCCGCAGCCTGTGCGCACTTCCACTCCAAGGCGTTGTGCTTCGTGCAAAAAACAATGGATGATAGTTTGCGAATTGTCAGTGACAGGAAACATACGGCCATCGCTTTCGGTTTTTAATGATACGCCTTTGCGCTCCAGCCACTCCACCATATCGGCAGGCTGAAAGGTGTGAAAAGGCCCGAGCAACTCACGCGAACCGCGCGGATAGTGCCTTATCAGCTCACGCGGCTCGGTACAGTTGTGTGTCACATTGCACCGGCCTCCCCCACTCACCTTTACTTTCTGCAATACATGCTGCGACTTTTCCAATATCACAATGCGCAGCGCAGGGTTCATTTCTACAGCATTGATAGCTGCAAAAAATCCTGCGGCTCCGCCACCTGCTATTGCCAAAGTTTTGCTCATAATGCGCGTGGCGAAGATGTGAACAGTAACCTACTTTGCATTCTCATAAAAAAATTCATCTCCTCATGAATGTACATAAGTTGCTTTGCCTCGCAGCACTTCTTTTCGCCACTGCTCAGTCTCATGCTCAGGTCATCATCAGCGAGTTTACCTGTGCCAACCTCGATACATGGAATCTGGGCACCGAATTCAATGCCGTGTATCATGACTATGTAGAACTCTACAACCCCGGCAATGCCGTGCAAAACATATCGGGCTATTGGCTGAGTGATGATGCTGACAACCCCATGAAGTGGCAGTTTCCAACACCAACTGAGTTGGGCCCGGGTGCAAGAGAAGTGGTCTTGCTTACAGGCAGGGGTGATTTTGATCCTGACTACTTAGGTTATCTCAACACCAATTTTCATGTTACACAAACCGAAGGCGAAGAGATTGTTTTCTCTGATGCCGGTGGCAATGTGCTGGAGCAATACGATTTCGATTTGTATCCTGTACTATCGGAAAACCACGTATGGTGCCGTATGCCCGATGGCAGCAACAACTGGCGAATAACCGATGTGCCCACACCCGGTGCTGAGAATGCAGGCAACGTTTACACTGACTACACTGCGCCAGCACAATGCAGCCATGTGGCCGGTTATTACGATGCACCCATCGAAGTTTATTTCACCACAGAAAATGTAGATGAAGCCATTTACTACACCACCGATGGCACAACTCCTGATGCGACAGACCTGTTGTACACAGGAGCTATTGCCCTTGATACTACAACCGTGTTGCGTGCCATAGCCATGTCACCTGACCCTTTGCTTGCAAGCAGCAAAGTGCTCACTCGCACATTCTTTTTTGGTGACGATGTGCATACCCTTTACACTGTTTCTGTAGCGGGTGATGAGGTGGGTAATGGTGTTTGGGGCGGTTCGTTGGTTTCGAACGAAAAAACGACTATCGAAATATTTGCTCCGAATGGAAATTTTATTGCTAAAGCAAATGGATTGACCAACGAACATGGAAATGATGGCAATGCATATAATCAACGTGGATTCGATTTTGTTTGTAAAGATGCCCGTGGGTATGAAGATGAATTGCACTATCAGGTGTTTCATCAAACGCCACGGCCATCATTCGAGCGCGTCATATTTCGTCCGGCAGGCCAGGACAATTATCCGTTCGGAGATGGTGCTCATGTTCGTGATGCATTCATTCACGAGCTATCAACTCTTGCCAGTCTGAATTTAGATGAACGCACACCGGAGGCGTGTATAGTTTACTTAAATGGTGTGTATTGGGGCGTGTATTACATGCATGAAAAAGTGGACGATTTAGACTACACCAAATACTACTACCAGCAACCACGTGGCCATGTAGATCTGCTAAAGCGCTGGGGCGGCACATGGACTGAATACGGAGATATGGATGACTGGACAGATTTGGTGGACTTTGTTCTTGCCAACGACCTGAGTGATGTATCCAACTACGATTATGTAACAGAGCAACTTGAACTTGGAAGCATTGCCGATTATTTCATTCTGAATACCTATATAGTCAATTCTGAGTGGCTCAACTGGGACACCATGTGGTGGCGTGGAAGACATCCTGATGGACAAGCAAAAAAATGGAGATATGCGATTTGGGATAACGATGCCACCTTTGATCACTATTTCAACTACACGGGAATACCAAGCACCGCTCCTGATTCACCCCCATGCTATATCCACGATTTTTCCATCGGTGATGATGGACATGTAGCCATGCTGAATGCCTTGATGGAAAATGATGAGTTCTATTGCATGTATGTATCGCGATATCACGAGTTGGCTGATAGTTACTTCAACTGTGAGAATATGATTGGGATTTTGGACAGCATAGTGGCTGTGATAGAACCGGAAATGCCAAGGCAAATTGAACGTTGGCAATTCGATGGCACCTATGAAGATTGGTCTGCCAATGTTCAGGAACTGCGCGACTACATATTGATACGGTGCGATACACTCACCGAATTGCTCGATGCTTGTTACGAGTTTTCTCCCGCAACACTTACCATGAATGTGACAGGTGCCGGTGCCGTGCTGGTGAATGGCATGGAAGTGACTTCAGAAAATTCACCTTACCAGCTACATGCATGTATCAATCAATGGGTACAGTTGGAAGTAACCACAGGCGTTGGTTGCAACCTTTTCGAAGGCTGGCAGGTGAATGAAGGTGATGTAGAAATTACTGACCCGTTATCAACCACACTTTCATTTCCGCTCATTGGCAGCATAGAGATGACTGCCGGCTTCGCGGCATCCATTGGCATGGCAACGGTGTTTGTAGATGCAGAACCCAGTGCAGGCGGCAGTGTGTTGCTGAATGGAAACAACCTGAACAATTTGCCACAATTGGCCGATGTAATGATCGGCACTGAAAACACGCTGATGCCAATAGCCAGCGATGGTTACCTGTTCAGCCATTGGATGACAACCGATGCCACGTTGTTGCAAGACTCTACTGTGGCCATGTCTTCATTCTATTCGTGTGATGATGCCATTGTAACAGCAGTGTTCGTACTTGAAATTGGTGTTGCAGAAAGTGAACATACTATGCTGCGCATCTATCCAAATCCTGCCACTGATGAGATCACATTCGCATCAAAGTATTTGCCTGTGGCATACAGCTTTTACAGCACAACAGGACAATTGGTAATGCAAGGTGTGGTTACCAAATCAAATCAGTTATTGGACATCAGCTCGCTGAGTGATGGTATCTACACTATGCTGGCCGGTGAAGAAAAGCTGAGGTTGGTGGTGGCGAGGTAATCCATTTCGTTGCGCCTGTCAATGCTTCACAATCATTCTGCTGATAGAAGCATGAGCTGAAGTAATCACCATGGAGTAAAGTCCTGCGTTCCACACCGATGTATCGATGCTATAGTTGAGTTTGCCTTCATGACTCTCAAAAATCAAACTGCCGTTGGCATTTAACACACGCAAGTTTGTAATGGGCTGTGCACTTGCTACATGCAATACATCCGCAAATGGAACCGGAAACA
>JBJXFP010000203.1:0-18650 GCA_046155615.1 Flavobacteriales bacterium
GCATACTGTGCCGCTGGCCAAAGGAGTGTGGCTCCCGCCCGAAGGTGAAGATGAAATTGCTGTGCCATCATAACTCCACTGATAGCTATAGCCGGGCTGACCATATTGCTGCTCCAACAGTGCATAATCAAAATCAGTAAACTCGCAGATGCTTGTATCGGCACTTATTTCCAACTCAGTTGGCAAGGCCATTTGAATGGTGAGTATCGCATGAGCTTCGCAGTTTCCAAAAGCAACACTGTAGGTATAGTCCCCGGGAGCATCGGTGGTCGGGTCAAAATTTCCATCGGGAAGTTGAGCGCCAGCAGCATCAAGCCACACACCGGTAAGCACTGGTGCGCCAAGCAATTGACCCAACATATCAAATGGCGCATCGGTATTGCAGATCGTAATGGTATTGTCTTGCCCGGGATCGCCCAGCGGATCAATGTTCACTTCCACATCATCAGAGCTGTTGCACTCCGGGTGTCCGGTTGGATATCCTACAAGAGTAAAAGTGGTTGTTTGTGGCAACGCAGTTACGTTAGGTGAGGGAATATTGGCATTATCTAAAAACACAGAAGGCGTCCATTCAAAAGTGTAATCAGGGCCTCCTTCGGTGCAAGACACTTCATAGGTCCAGCTCGTGTAGCTACCTCCGCCACAACTTACTGAGCCATCAGATGTAAAACCAATGGTGATGCAGCCCGTTGGATTGGTAGCGGTCCAGCTCTGTCCTGTTGCATTGCCGTTGCTCCAGAAAGCAAGTATGGGATCACCGGTATCATCACCATCATATATGGTGAGGTCTTCGAATCCATTTTCCATAAGACCGGAGATAAAACTGAATGTCATAAAGGAAATACCATCACCAGGATCATCAGGACAAAAGGTCCACGCAAAGTTTTCACTTTCTCCATAGCAATAGTTGAATATGCCTGCATCTGCACCACAGCTTGGGGCAGCCATCCCTACAAATCCGCCTTGCAACTGCACAGCCCCACAAGAGAAAAGCTGGTCTGGGCCGGCTGTTACCACCAAAGGCACTGTCCATTCTACGCTTATCGTTGTGTCAAATTGACATCCGAAATCGTTGAGAACGGTGTAGGTATAATCATAAATCCCTGCGGCCGGAGGAGTTATGTAAGCTGTATCGGCATCCCAACTAAGGTAGTCAATATTAGGCCCGCTCCAGTAGCTGCTATCGGCATCCTGTCCTATCTGCGGAGTAAATGTGGTAACATCAGGATAAAGTGCTGGGTTCAGATTGAGACCCCAGGCGAAGATGTAGCCGTTGTCAATCGCGAGATTATCGGTTACACTGAAACACCAGTCACCATTGAGGGGGCAACCAACAAGATCACACAAATCTCCATAAGCCTCATAGGTATCGCTTGGCAATGAGCCACCAAAACCACCGGGTAAATTTTCGCCCCAGGTACCATTGGTAGCAGCAGGCGACCAGTAATAGTCGTAGCCCACACCAGGTTCGGTGTTTTCATTGTCAATGGCTTCGCCCAAAAATGTTCCGCCCCCTCCATTCACGCCCCATTCCACCAAACTAACCATAGTGCCATCAGGGCAGGTAATGAATACGCCAAGGTCGCCCATGTAACTGTGCTCCATGTTTACAAACACACTCAGCAGGTCGTCACAATTTTCGAGCACTGCTCCATCTTCAAAAAAATCGAATTCAAGGCACGTGGTATAACTGAAACCAGCACCATCGGCCAGATATGTTTCTCCTGCCACAACTTGCGGAGGCAAGGCAGTCCAGGTAGGGCTTACTATGTCAAGAGTTCCGTCATCATCACCACCGTCACCTGTGTCTGTTTCTGTTACCGCTTGCAAAACCACTTGTTCGGGAAAACACGTTTCTGCTGAAAAGATTCCCGGAAAAAGAGGAGTGGTACTCACCAGTATTTGCAGAGGAATGATGTTGAGACTATAACAACCCGTAGCATCGTCACCAAGGTTGTTGTCTTCGATGGTAAGTGTCACGATGTATTCACCTGGTTCATCAAAGGTGTGCGACACATTTTGACCAAGTCCTGTAGTACCGTCATCAAAATTCCAGTGGTAGTTGGCAATATTAAAACCAGCGCCCGCAGTGGAACCCGCTCCGCTAAAGCTGATCGCAGTGCCAGAACAAACACCAACACTTTGTACAATTGGATCATCTGGTGTAGGGCTTGTTA
Source organism: Flavobacteriales bacterium (assembly GCA_046155615.1). GTDB lineage: Bacteria > Bacteroidota > Bacteroidia > Flavobacteriales_D > Sanyastnellaceae > JANNVZ01. The sequence goes on from JBJXFP010000203.1 coordinate 2,178, forward strand.
TAGCAGATGCCGCAGTAGGTGGGTCGCAAGGAGTGGTGCAAGTAACACAGCATTCGAAACCGGGACTTGTTGTGTTAGCAGCACCATTGTCTTGAAAAACCAACGTGAGACAACCACTTGCATTGAAGATGGTAGCAGTTACATCCAAGCCTTGCAAATCACTTCCACCGTAGCCACCCAACGAGGGTGCACCTGTATCAGGGCCATCGAAAATGAGCAATTGATCATCTCCGGCCTGGCCGGGAGGATTTGAAAGAGCAAACGCACTAAACGAAAGTTGAATAACATCACCGGGGGTAGCAGGACAGAGCGTCATGGTGATGTTTTGGTCAGGATATGGGCCGCCACCACCTGCATCCTGCAAGGCAATGTCACACACATTTTGTGTACCTGCCGACATCACCACAAGGGGAAAGCCCGGACATTGCTGAGCTAACAGTCTGGCAGCAGTAAAAGAAAGTAAAGCGAGTGTGTAGATTTTTTTCATGAAAACCGGAAGTGAAAAAGCGAGGCCTGTATAGCCGCAATCATTGACCCCGCCAAAGTATAAAGGTTGCACTAAGCCATGCCTCAGTTGGGTTGTTTTTTCCAACAGAGCCTTGGTATGCAAAAAACAACTTGGATTACTAAAACAAAAAAGCTCCGGCATGTGCCGGAGCTCTAATCTGAAGGTTTTGTAGCCTGGTGTCACCGTAGGGAGTCGAACCCCAAACCTTCGCATCCGTAGTGCGATGCTCTATCCAGTTGAGCTACGGTGACGTATTCTATACCTCTCCTTTTTTTTTAAAGGGCCGCAAATATAGACGGGCCTGTTGGCCGTGCAAGGCCAATTTTTTTTCATGCCGTGCAGCGCGCCACTCCTCATACTTTCGGCCCTGCATATTCTCAAAAAAAGTGCAGGGGTGTCCCGACTGATTCGGGACTGAGATTATACCCATTGAACCTGGGCGGGTAATGCCGCCAAGGGAACAACGGCAACAGCCAACGATTCATCCGGCCTTGTTGCCCCTGCCAGGGTCGGTCACTTTTATCTATTTTGAAATGAAGCAACTGATGCAGTCCATCTTTCAATTACAAAAGAAAACATTACCCATGGCCATGCTCACCTTGCTGATGGCCAGTGCATGGTGTGCAAATGGGCAGTACACCATAAGTGGCGTAGTGCTTAAATCCGATGGACTGAAACCCATGCGTGGCGCACACATAGAGCTGGAGGGCATCAACCTGAGCACCACCACTGATGTAGAGGGACTGTGGCAACTTGGGCCGGTGGCTGCCGGAACGCATACACTGAAATGCACCAAGCGTGGCTATGCTGACAGAACTGAAACGCTGGTGATAGATGGTGATATAACAAACCTTGAACTGGTGCTGCATGAGGAAACCAACGTGCATCAATACTACCACGAGCCGCTGCCGATAACACAGACTGGCCCCGAAGTGAACATAGATGCTACGCGTGCGGGCAAACAGACGCCTTTGGCTTACACCAATCTTAGAAAACCGGATTCGGACATATCAAAATTGAACATTGGGCAAGACATGCCCTACCTGCTGCGCATGACACCATCGCTGGTAGCCACCAGCGATGCAGGCAATGGCGTGGGCTACACCGGCCTTTGGATACGCGGATCCGATCCTTCAAGGGTGAATGTGAGCATCAATGGGGTGCCACTGAACGACCCTGAGAGCCAGCAGGTATTTTGGGTGAATACGCCCGACCTGAGCAGCAGTGCGGATAATATACAAGTGCAGCGCGGTGTGGGTACGAGTACCAACGGAGCAGGAGCTTTTGGCGGCAGTATCAAGATAGATACACGGGCAGTGCGCAACATGCCTTTTGCAGAACTAAGCACGAGCCTGGGCAGTTTCAATACCCAAAAACATACGCTGTCATTCGGTACGGGCCTGTTCCGCGAGCGGTTCACACTGGAGGGACGCATCTCCAACATCAGCAGCGATGGTTATATAGACAGGGCGAGTAGCAAGCTGGGGGCATTTTTCATTGAAGGAAACTACACAGGAAGCAACACCTTAGTAAAGGTGGTGGCCTTTGGCGGGCGGGAGCGCACATACCAAAGCTGGAATGGCTCACCTTGGGAAGTACTGTATGGAACCGATGCGCAGAAATTGAATTTTGCGCAGCGCAACTACCTGAACCAGGCTGAAACCAACAACCTGCTAAACAGCGGGCGCACCTACAACTATTATGAATATGAAAACCAGGTGGACAACTATGGGCAAGACCACTTGCAACTGCACCTCACCAGATTTTTAACGCGCAGAATAAAACTGAACCTCACCGGGCACTACACCCACGGGCAAGGCTATTTTGAAGAATACAAATACAACAATAACTACTCAGACTACGGCTTGCAAAATGTGGTAAGCGGACAAGACACCGTGACGGCCACCGACCTGGTGCGAAGGCGCTGGCTGAAGAATGATTTTTATGGTGTGGTGTTCAGTGCTCTGCGCAATGGCAACATTTGGGAGAGTGTGGCCGGTGGCGCGTACAACGAATACCATGGCCATCACTTTGGCGAGCTTACTTGGCTGCAGTTTGCAGGGCCATATCAGCAGGGCTTAGAGTATTACCGGGGCAGCAGCCGTAAGCGCGATGCCAATGTGTATTGGAAAAATACGGTGTCGGTAATAGATGGTGTGGACCTCTTTGCCGACCTCCAGCTGCGCGCGGTGCAGTACAGCACAAGCGGCACCGACAATGATTTGAAACAATATGATGTAGAAGACCGGCTCATCTTCTTCAACCCCAAGGCAGGGGTGAATGTGCGCCTGACTAAAACACAACGTGCCTACATCAGCGTGGCTAAGGCCGGCAAAGAACCCAACCGCAATGACTATGTAGATGCCACAGACTACAAATTGGTGAAGCCCGAAAGCATGCTGGACATAGAGGCAGGCTACCAATACGCCCGCCAGCACTGGGCAGGCTGGCTGAACCTTTATCACATGCATTACAAAAACCAATTAGTACTTACAGGCGAGCTGAACGATGTAGGCGCACCCCTTCGCGCCAACGCACCGCGCAGCTACCGCATGGGTGTGGAGCTGGGTGGAGAGGCCAACTTTTTCAAACACATACGCCTGCAAGGCAATGTGACCGTGAGCCGCAACAAGATAGACCGCTTCGACCAGGTGCTATACGACTATACTAATGGCTATTATGTGATACAGATAGAACACCGCGGCAAAGACATCAGCTTTTCGCCTGCTATAACCGGTGCGGCACAATTAGCCTATGGCACCATGCAAAAACCCACAGGGCGTACCGCTTGGGAAGTGGCGGCCTTAGCCAAATACGTGGGCAAACAATACATGGACAATACACAGAGCGAAACCACGGCATTGGACGCCTACTTAGTGACCGACCTTCGGGCCACCTGCCAATACACCCACCAGAAATGGGGCCGCCTGCAAGCCATGTTTACAATAAACAATGTGCTGGGCAGCCTCTACGTAAGCAACGGCTACACCTACAGCTATATATATGGGTCGCGCATCACCGAACGGTTCTACTATCCGCAGGCACCACGCACTTTCACGGTGAGCCTGGGCGCAGAGTTTTGAGGTGGTGCTTTGATAGCCAGCCCCTATGGGGAAAAAAGGATGGAATAGATGGAAGGGATATAAAGACGACAAGGTGCCTTGTGTGCCCCTATCCACAATAGCACCTATCCCACTACACAAACGCAGCACATTCATAATCCAGAGCTAACCTGCGGATAACTTAGCCGCGCTCCATTTGGGCGCAATGAGAACCATGAGCAAAAAGCAAAAAGCAGCATACATAAACCGCGAAGTTTCGTGGCTCAGCTTCAATGAGCGCGTGTTGCAGGAAGCCGAGGACAAGAGCAATCCGCTCATCGAGCGCATGCGCTTTCTTGGCATATACAGCAACAACTTAGACGAATTTTTCAAAGTGCGTGTGGCCACGCTGAACCGCGCACGCCTCTATGGCGGCAAGCAAAGCGAGGAGATGGGCTTCGACCCTGGCGAAACTTTGCAGCAGATACAAAGCATAGTCATCCGCCAGGCCAGCCGCTTCGACAAGGTATTTCAGCACTTGCAGGGCGAATTGAAAAAAGCAGGAATCACCTTTGTGAACGAGACAGGGCTGAATCGGGGGCAAAGAATATTTGTAGAGCAATACTTCGAAACCACAGTGCGGCCCAACCTGATACCGGTGATGCTCTCGCCCAAGGCCACCTTTCCTGAACTCAATGATGTGAGCGCCTACTTAGCCATAGACCTCGGCTACAAAAGTGCAGGCACCCCCGGCACCTATGCCCTGCTGGAGATACCGCCATCGCTCCCCAGGCTGGTGGAGCTGCCCGTGGAGCGCGGCCAGCGCTACCTCATGTTCATAGATGATGTGATACGCTACCGCCTTCGCAGGGTCTTCGGCATATTCAACTACGACTTCGCACAGGCGTACAGCTTCAAGCTAACGCGCGATGCCGAGCTGGATGTGGACGATGACCTGAGCAAGGGATTGGTAGAAAAAATGAGCCGCAGCCTGAGCCTGCGCAAGCGAGGCCGCTATGTGCGCATCAATTATGACCAGCAGATGCCCGCTGCCCTGCTCGATTTTTTATTAAAAAAAACAAAACTGAACGACAGGCAAAACATAATACCCGGCAGCCGCTACCACAACAAGCGCGACCTGATGAGCCTGCCCGATTTTGGCAAGCCTGCCTTGCGCTTCAACCCCTGGCCTGCCCTGCCGCATCCGCAGCTTGCCGGGCAGAGCAGCATCATGGCCGCAGTGGCTAAGCAAGATTTGCTGCTGCACTTTCCATATCACAACTTCACCACCGTAGTAGACCTGTTGCTGGAGGCCGCCATAGACCCGCAGGTGCGCAGCATACGCATCAACCTGTACCGTGTGGCGCGCCACTCGCAGGTAGTGAATGCGCTGATGAGTGCCGCATGCAATGGCAAGAAGGTGACAGCCGTGGTAGAGCTGCAAGCCCGCTTCGATGAGGAAAACAACATAGCCATTACCCGCACCTTGCAGGAGGCCGGAGTGAAAGTGATACCCGGTGTGCCCGGCCTGAAGGTGCATTGCAAACTGCTGCAGATAAGCCGCAGGGAAAATGGAACTACGGTGCGCTATGCCGCCATCGGCACAGGCAATTTTCACGAGCGCACCTCGGCTGTGTACAGCGACATCACGCTGCTAACGGCCAATCCGGATATATGCTCAGAAGTACGCAGGATGTTCGATTTTTTTGAAAACAACTACCAGCGCATTGCCTTTCGCCACCTCATAGTGTCGCCATTTGGCACGCGCAGAAAATTGACAGAACTGATAAATGCAGAAATAGTAGCTGCTGAAAAAGGCAACCGCGCCTGGATAACCCTGAAGCTAAACAACCTGGTGGACCCCGGCCTGATAAAAAAACTATACGAAGCCAGCACAGCAGGAGTGAAAATAGATTTGCTCATCCGTGGCACCTGCTCGCTGGTGCCGGGCATCAAAGGCACCAGTGACAACATAAAGGTGCGCAGCATAGTGGGCCGCTACTTGGAGCATACACGCATCTTTGTTTTTTGCAACGATGGCGACCCCGCCTACTATATAAGCAGTGCTGACTGGATGACACGCAACATGGAATATCGCGTGGAAGTGACCACCCCTGTGTACGACCCCCGCCTGAAAGCCGAACTGAAAAACATACTGAGCATACAAGCCGCGGCAGGTGCCAAAGCACGCATAGTGGATCGCACTCTGAAGAATGAATATCAGCAACCGCCAGGCACCGCAACCGCTTTCGATACACAACTTCGCACCTGGCAATACCTCAAGAAGCAGAAATAGAGCAAGGGCCTTGCTCGCAAATTGTAGCTACATGCTTGCAGATAAGCAAGCCTTTATTTACCATTGCACATCTTGCATCACATGCATGGGCCAGGCATCAAAAAAAATCTATGTCAACATCCAAACATTGAAGCGCTCCAATTGAAATTTGCTGCCATAGACATAGGTTCCAATGCCATCAGACTGCTGATAGAAGAGGTGCACCTGCACGAAGGCAAGTATCACATCGAAAAAGTATCGCTCACCCGTGTGCCCGTTCGCCTTGGCGAAGAGGTATTCGGCAGCGGCAAACTCTCCACAGACCGTATATCGCAGTTGGTAAAAACCATGCGCGCCTTTTGGTACCTGATGGATGTGCACGGCATAGAATACTTCCGGGCCTGCGCCACCTCAGCCATGCGCGAGGCAGCCAACAGCAAAGAAGTATTGCAGCGTGTGTCCACCGAGGCCAACATCCACATAGATGTGCTAACGGGCGAAGAAGAAGCCAACCTGATATTCGAAAACTACTTTGCCCAGAACTTAGACAATGGCGGCAATTACCTCTATATAGATGTAGGCGGAGGCAGCACAGAATTGACGCTGATAAAAAGCGGCAAACGCATCAAAGCACAATCGTTCGAACTGGGCACGGTGCGCATACTGGCCGGGGCAGTGAAGAAAAGCGAATGGCAGAAAGCCAGGCAGTGGGTAAAGAACACCCTAACAGTCCAGCAAAAATTGACTGCTATCGGAACTGGTGGCAACATCAACACCATATTCAAAATACAAGGTAAAAAACCCAATGAATTGCTGAGCCTGAAAGAACTCAAAGCCCAGCACACAGCATTAAACAAGCTTAGTCTTGAAGAACGCATCACAAAAATGAAACTGAAGCCTGACCGGGCCGATGTAGTAATACCAGCATGCGAGATATACATAGAACTGATGCAGGCTGCCAACATCAGCAACATGATGGTGCCAAAAATTGGCCTTGCTGATGGAATCATCTTGGACATATTCAACAAATGGAAAAACGCCCGAAAACGGTGATGCTGGTAATACATGCGGTGCAACCCTAATGCTACATTCGCCCGTCCTTTTCGATATACAATTTCTGATCGCCTTAATTCAACTTGCAACACATGAAAAGAATTCTGCTCATTGCATCATTCTGTTGTCTATACCATACCTGCTCCATAGGCCAGATACTTGGCGAAGTAGTTACCACCTGGGACTTTGCCGCAGGCATACCAGCTGGTTGGGAACAAGGAGTAATCAGTGAAAATAACATAGCCCATTGGGAATACCGTGGCCCGGCTACCGAACCCGATGTGGCAACAGGAGCACGTGGCTCCTGTGCCCTGCTTGCTGAGCCTATCGGGAGCACCACTGCAAGCAATGGCTTCATTATCTTCGACAGCAATTACTGGGACAATGACCAGAATCCATGTGGACTACAGTATTTAGGCACCGGTCAGGATCCAGGCCCACACACCGCATGGATCATTACCAATCCGATTGACTTATCGCAAACAATAGGCGCAGTGCTCACCTTCCAACAGCAATACCGCCACTACCTCAGCACCACCCGCGTGCAGATATCCACCGATGATGGCGACACCTGGACTGATGTGCTCACCAATGTCCTTTCAGAAAGCCTTACCAATGTGGAGTGGGCCAGTGTGAATGTATCCAGCTATACCACTGGCCAGACCAATGTGCGGTTCAAATTCATTTTCGAAGGTCAGTATTACTGGTGGCTGTTGGACGACATCACCGTGTATGTGCCCAACGAAAATGACATCATTATAACCAGTGCCAAATATGCTACCAATGGTGGGCTGCTCTCTGCTGAGCCCTATCACGACTTGCACTACGACCAATATCCACTGGTGATGATTCCACAGTTCAATATCAAAAGCACTGCAACAAACATTGGAGCCTTTCAGCAAAATCAGGTAAGCCTGAATGCTAAAATCATGAAGGAACAAACGACACAAGTGTACAATCAGAATAGCACTGCTATACCAATGAACTCAGGTCAGAGCAGCACCTTTAGCCTGGCACCCTACACCCCACCGGCACAGTTAGGCGAATACGAGATATTCTATACCATGAATCAGCAGCAGGATGATGACAACGAAACCAACAACGTGGACTCGCTGGACTATACGTTGCACAACTACTACTACGCCCGCGATGAAGGTCCAATGGAAAGTGGCTTTTCGCCACAACCGGAATACGAGCAGTACCACTTCGAGGCCGGTAATTTTTTTGAAGCCCGCAACTGGGGTAGAATTTGCCACAACATAGGAGTGGCCTTTGCCGAAGGCACACAACCTGGCACACAAGTAAAAGGTGTGATATACAAATACGATGTAGATAACGAGGCCATACTGGCCGAAACAGGTGTGTACACAGTGAACTACGCAGACATCAACGAGCTGGGTGAGGAAAAAATTGTGAGCATACCGCTATTGGAAGATTTGTTCATGATGACAGACAGTATTTATCTGGTAATGATTAAACAAATAGATGCAGACCAGCCGCTGAGCATAGTGCGCAGTGGTGATGCGCCTGAGGAGATGAGTCTGCTTCGTTATCCTGAGATAAACGCCACCTTCTACTTTTTGAAAACACCTGTGGTACGCATGCATGTATTCAGTGATGACGATGTGCCCGGCTGCACTGATCCCAGCGCCATGAATTATGAACCCACAGCTACCATTCACGATGGCACATGCCTCTATCCCGGATGCGCCAACGAAGACGCTGACAACTTTGATCCCACTGCCAACTTTGACGATGGTACTTGCCAGCTTGGCGGCTGCATAGACCCAATAGCCGACAACTTCGATCCATTGGCTACTTATGACAATGGAAGCTGCCTCTATATAGGCTGCACCGATCCTTTAGCCAGCAACTATGAATCTACTGCCGAGATAGATGACGGCTCATGTTTGTTTGAATATGCCGTGTTGGATATATCGGCCAACAGCGGATGTTCGCCATTCACCTTCACTGTTTACAACCAAACCGACTTAAGTCCGGCTGGGTCGTGTCTTTATTCGGTAGATGATATACCAATAAGCAACATGTGTGCAGTGGAATTTGAATTGGAGATAAGCACGCCCGGACTACACACGCTGGAGTATGCCTATATGCTCAATGGAGATACAACCTATGCCACCGAACAAATAAATGTGTTACCCTCAGCAAACATTTCAGATATTTATTATGACAACGTGACTTATGAAGTGGTCTGTAACAGTTGTACAGCCGACCAACTGATCTGGCAGATAGACGGAGGCGAAGTGGCAGGTGCATCGGGCAGTACCATCAGTACATTCATGAATGGCACGTATCAAAATGGGTTTTACCAGATACTGGGAGAAAACGCGAACGGATGCAATGCGGAATCAAATGAAGTATTTGTACTTCAACCCTACTTTACACTCAATGCAACAGAAGGTTGTACGCCATGGGAAGTACAATTCTCCGATCTGACGGATGCTGTGGATGGCATGGTATCCACCTTGAATTTTGGTGATGGTAGCGCACCAATTGGCAATCCTGCGATAAATGAATTACACACTTACACAGAGGCGGGCAGTTACACAATATCTCTGCAATGTGCCTCGCTCAATGGCAATGGCAACTTTTCTATACCAGTAGTGGTGGAAGAATCCGTGCTACCGATGCTAGTAGCTGATGGCAATGGCAACTATACCTGCACCAATGCGGGCGAATTCACCAACATAAGTTGGAATGTAGATGGACAAATATTTACCGGTGCCGGCCCTGTTGCTGTAAATGGAAATGCAGTGAGTGTTACAGGTACTACAGGCCCTGGGTGTTCAGGTGTCACCACCATAGATCATATTGCAGAAATCTTCCAGTCAAGCTTGCGCATATATCCTGTACCAGCCAGCAACTGGCTGATGATTGAAAACAAAAGTTCTGAGGCAGTGGAGCTTACAATACTTGAATTGACAGGTAAGGAAGTGTGGAATGGCAAAGCCCAGGACAGGAAAATAACTGAAGTTGATGTTGCTTCATTGGCTACAGGTATTTACTGGTTGCGCATTACCAGCGCCAGTGGCAAGAGCATCAGAAAAATTGAAGTGATTCATTGACGATGTCATTAGCCCGAATACAAGGCATAGGCTTAAACCAACGTTAAAAGGACAACTCCTCTGCAACTACACGATACACATTTGCATCTGTGACAAAAAAGATGAGCAATTATTTTTTTTCAAACACAACCAAATTAGAGCTTGTTAAAGGTGCGTTAAACAAAACTGTGAACGAATCTTTGTGGCCTCGATTTTGAGTACAAACGAACTAATTCAATAACAAAACAAATTTTATCCAATCAACAATGAAAAAAGTTTTCCTTTCACTGGCAATTGCTCTCGGCCTGACAGGTGCGGTAGTAGCCCAAAATGCTGTGGTTACCGGTCCGGTTATCACCGTTGACAAAGACGTACACGATTACGGAGATGTTCCGTTTGGCGGTGATGGTAGCTGCTCGTTCAAAGTAACTAACACCGGTACCGAGCCACTCATTATCAGCAATTGTAAAGGTTCATGCGGTTGCACTGTGCCTAAGTGCGACTCCAATCCCGTATTGCCTGGTGAGTCTTCAGTTATCACAGTAAAGTATGATACCAAACGCCCCGGCCCTATCAACAAATCAGTTACTGTAAACTCAAATGCTACCAATGAAGCCGTAAAGGTGCTTCGCATCAAAGGCAATGTAGGCCCCGATCCAAATGCAGCACCAAGTGGTGCTCCTGAAAAGCCTGCTGCTGGTGCGCCTGCAGGTGGTGGCAACTAATCAAACAGAATATGTGCTGAAAGATTCAGCATTCAGATAAAAAAAATCCGGTTGCACTTGCAGCCGGATTTTTTTTATCTGAATTTTTTCTATTCCGTTATCAGCGTGTCCAAATGAGGGTATCTGTAGTAGTTCGATAAACATTGCCTTTTCCTATTGTCCTTATTACCTCTATGGATTGGGCCGTTTCCATAGTGGCTGAGAAAGAATAGCCACATAAAAAGAGTTCGTTCACATCACAATCATCATAGTAGCTGCCAATGTCATTGCCGAAGTTCTGGCGGTATTCATCAGATTGAATGAACTCAATATGCACGTTCAAATGGGGACTACACGTTGTCCATTCAGCATAAGATATGCTATCTGTGTATTCAAGTTGAAATTGGTTGAGCGTGTCAGCACAGCCATCAATCATAAATGCCCTGAAATGCACACCCTGGTGAGATGATTGAGGATAAGTGTATTCTAATACTTTGAAGGCATGCAGCGGCTTCTCATTTCTATTGCATGCTGCGCAAATCAATATCAGCATGATGGTGATTTGAGCAGCGCTCATTCTGCTGAAATGATGTGACATTTTCTTCTTTCAAAAAAAACCGTCCCTGCTAAATGGCAGGGACGGTTTTTCATTTAAACTATTTTGTATTTCTTGCGACTATTCAATCACCAACTTCTGAGTGGTGCTGCCATATGCAGTCTGCACTGTTACAGTATACAGTCCTGCCGCAAGTTCATTGCGTACTTCAAAGTTGCGTGTGTTTACATTTTGCTCAATAAGAACAAGCTCACCAACTGTATTGAAAACTTCAATGTGTTGAATGTTTTCAGCAGCACGAATTCTGAAATTGCCATTGGTCGGATTAGGAAACATACTGAACTGAGTCAAAGCAGTTTCGTCCACACTCACAGTAATCTGGGTTACTTCTAAGCAGAACTCACCATCGGTAACACCGGCAGCATAGTTGAAACCATCTACCATAACATAGTATGTAGTGCCATCATCAGTGTCTATTGGAAGGCCGGCCCAGAAGTCTGCTTCGGCAGTGTTGATATCATCATTGCACTCTGCCAAAACCAAGTTGCCGCAATCATCCCCGCTGTAGACAATCATCTGTGTGTCGCCTTCACCAAATGTTACTGTGCCATCACAATCGGTGGTGAAGATGTTGTACATATCGCCATCACCTTCGAAAGTGAACCACACCGTGGCATCAACCGAAGGTTCGTTTTCAAATGGAACAAAACAATCGTCAGCACCGGGATATGCTGGATCTTCTGCTGTGGCATCTACGTTGGTGTATGGGTCTGAAGAGACTGATTGCTGCAAGCCACCAGTGAAGAGTGTATTGATATCAATCGCATTTGCACACAAATCATTTTCTGGACCCCCTACTACTTCGCATGGACTGCCGGGTAACATAAGTGCGCACATAACACGTGGTGCGGCATACGCTTGAATAGTATCCAAGAACATATTGCCTTTGGCTGCGCTCATGTCAGGATTCGTGGCAAGGCCATTTGCATTATTCACATTGTCTGAAGCCCACCATTCCCATGGTGCACTATCAGCTGGTTGTGTGGCAGGTACGTTGAGTGGAAACAATCCGAAGTTTCCACCATTGAATGTGTTGGCAGCCATTGTGAATGCATCACCTGCATCATCAGCCATTTCAAAAACATTGTTCAATCCAAGTGCATTGGCAAGTTCTTGCACGTGGCCACTTCCACTTACCTCTACTACAGGCAGATTGAGGCCGGGCACTATTACAGTTCCAACTCCATACGGAGCAAAAGGATCAGTCGGTGAGTGAAACGACACCATTGGTGGATCGTTGGCATCAAGCCAAGTGCTATCACCCATAGCGCCACCCATGTTTACCATTACATTAAAATCTGATGAGTAGTCCACATGGTTTGCATAGCAGAGTGTGTCAATACCGTCAGGAGCATTCTCATTGGGCGCCATGCCGAAAGAGGTGCCGTAGATATCGCCATTCACTTCCTCGATTACCATTGGCAAGGGAATAAATTCGCCTGATCCCGGTGGATACTCCACATCGTGAGTGAATTTGGGAATCACAATATCGGTGTATTCATCAATAGTGGCAGCAGCAAAAGCAATGTAGCCACCGGTGCCTTGTCCCCAAACGCATATGCGAGTATCGTCAATGGCGTATGGGTTGCCGCCATCCTCAGCAGTCATGCGGAAGTAGCGTACAGCAGTGCGGCAGTCCTGCACACCACGGTAAGCGGCATTTATCAATGTATATACACGTTCATCCTGAGTTGGAGCTATCGGATTCCAGCCTAGACGATAATCGCAAGAGGCTACTACATAACCCATACGAGCAAGTCTCATGCACATCTCAACTGTTGCACTATCAGTTTTAGTTCCTGTTGCGCTTTGATTTTGAGGATGCGGCAAAAAGTTTCCTGTATGGAAGTAAAGAATAAGCGGGCGTGCGGTTTCTATGTCTCCATTAGGTTCATAGATGTCACACACCAACGGTTGGGGCACTGCCTGATTATATAACTGGTATGCAAGTACAGTTGCATTCATGCCATACACTACGTTAGATGTTACATCCACGTCAGTAAATATTTCTTCGAGGTAACGCTGTGAAAACGTGACGCTGCTGCATAGCATCAGCGACAGAATGATGGTAAAGATTTTCTTCATCTGATTTTGAATTTTGGTTATTGAAATTGTTGTTGGCTTTAACTAAGGTGACAAGCATCAAGGGGGTTGCTTGTATCAATCATTACAGTTTTCAAATGTATTCTCCCTCACTGTCAGCAGCTAAAAGTTTTTTTCATTTCTTTTCCCACTCATATTGCAGGCTGAGGTATGCCATGCGGCCAATCTTCGGCCCGCCATAAGCTTCGATGTGCAGATTTCTGAGCAGGTTGCTGCATCCCAATTTGATGTTGATGTTTTGTTTTTTGAGGGTGTAATTCACTTGTGCATCGAGTATGCTGAACTCCGGTACCGGGCCGGTAAACTGTGGTGAGCCTTCCCAGAAGTATTGGTCCACCCACTTGAAGTTGAAGGCATAGCCCCATGTATTGCCTTTGCTGTCGGGCCACAGTTCACGGGCGTTCATACCCACATTGAATTTGTGGAGCGGTGTGTTGAAGGCAGGTATGATGGGATCGTCTTCATCTGTTTTCACCAATTCGTTATATGAATAATTGAATGTGAGGGTATGCTTCTTATGGAAATACCAGGAGAGTCCAACATTGGCTCCACGTGTTATCACAAGGTTGGTTGAATTGGCTGAATAGCGATAGGCTTTCACAGAACCATAGTAAAGATTGCCGAGGGTATCGAATTCTGCCGCAATTCCAAATTTGTAACCGATGAAATGCTGATACCATGTGTTGTAAAAGGAAGCATCGAAATAAAGTTTGCCTCCAAGCATGGCACGATATCCTACTTCAATTGACCTGGCCTGTTCGGGTCTTATGGGCGCTATGTTGAAATACTCAATGGTGTCCTTGTCTTGTGTTTCGCGGAAGTGATAAAATGATTGGAATGTGATGAGGCTGTCCACACCATCCAGATTGCCGCGCAGAGTGGCGGGGCCTACATTGAGACTGAGGTATTGGTCGGTAAGTGTAGGATTGCGCAAGGCGCTACTCAATGAAATGCGCAGGTAATGATCCTTGACGGGCATAAAAACTGCCGACAATGCAGGTGAGAGCAATGCATCGTAATTCTGATTTTTATCTACACGTACCGTTGCGTTCAGAATGAGCATGTCTTCCATTAGTTTCTTTTCAGCACCAACATAAAATCCAAATTCAAAATTGGAAATGGGATTTTTTGTATAGGTAGTATCTGAATAATTGATGTATGAATAGGTTGTATCTAATGTTAGACTGTCTATAGTGAAAATAGTATCTGTATAGTTGTAGATGTTCATTATATCGGCATCCTGAAAAATAGTTCCATCCGAATTTGGCTTGTACAATCTTGCATTTGCCCCAACTCTTAACTCATCCAGATTCAACAAGCGCCACTTGTATTCGGCCTGCACATGATATAATCTGGAACGATCGAAGAATCGCGTGCCGCCATCACCTTCGTTATTCTTGGATGAAGTTATGCGATTGAAGTTTTCATTAAACGCATCGGTACCTGGAACAAGATATCCAATTGAATCAATGGTAGGTATGCCGGCATTGCCGGTATTGGTCAGGTTTTGAACCATGTTGTGCCATACAAACATGGAGTCGTTGTAATGGTTGTACCACGAGTCTAATGAGTCATAATCATAGGGAAGAAAAAATTCAGAATAGTCCGGATCAGCCACAGGCCCCGGCCAATCAGGATTGATAAGTAGATTGGGATAGCCCGCAGCATTCATTTTAGGAATCACTTTCTGTTGCCAGTATTTGATATAAACTGAAGCCCATTCTTCTTGTGAACGGGCCGCATCGCGCAAGCGAAGCGCAGTGAAGTACGGGTCGTAACTCTTGCCAGCATCTTCCGATGTCATGTACAATCTCACAAAGTAGTTGTCCTTTTTGGTTAACTCCAATCGGTGTTGAATGAAGAAAATATTTTCGAGTCTGAAACGGTTGTCACCTTGATACATGGTGGAGCCATTGCCCATGTTAGTCTGCAAAATCAACTCTGGTGATTCGTAGTCAAGTTTTGGATCTAGTCTGAAATGCAAAGCGCCACTGGCTCTGAGATTTTCTGTATCGTAGTTCACCAGATCTTCCTCTTTGTATCCTTTGCGATAGAAAGTACCAAGTCCCCGGTAGGTAGTGGAATATGCGGAAGTAGTGCTGTAATCAAATGCACCATAGTATTCATCACCATACACATTCACTGCATCATAGCCACCGTAGTTCGATGCACCATTCAAACCACCATGTATGGGTTGATAGTTATCAGCGTGCCAATCCTCCGCTGTGAGGTAGAGCAAATTGAGTTTGTATGCAAACCACGGAAGGCTATCGTTGTTCAGTGCAAAGTCTGCCCAGCGTATGCATGGTTGTACAAGCCCACGTTCACCCACTTTTAAGTTAGCACTCAGGCCTGGTGTGAAGAAGGGATTTTTAGTTTGCATGTTGATGACGCCATTGAACGCACCCGGGCCGAAGAATGCACTGCTTGCTCCCTGCACTATTTCTACATTCTTCACGTCAAGGTCGCAGGCACCCAAAAAATTTCCAAGGGAAAAATTCAACCCCGGAGATTGGTTGTCAACACCATCTATCAACTGCAACACGCGCACCGGTGATGTGCTATTGAAACCGCGTGTATTGATTACTCTGAAGGCGAGACTTGCACTGGCCATGTCCACTCCTTTCAATGCCGCAAGTCCTTCGTAAAAATTTCCGGTAGGCACTTCTTTCACAGCAATGGCATCCATGTTTTCCACTGTGAGCGGATTTTGTTTTTGCTTCAACAAAATTCGGTCGCTTATTATTTCCACTTCTGGCGTGAAAGTTTCAGCTACTACAAGTTTTATTTCAATCAGTTTATCGACCGATGTCACGTTCATCTCCTGCTCTGCAAAGCCTATACTGTTTACAACAAGCAAGGCAGGAAGCCCAGAAAGCTCCAAAGTGAATGTTCCGTCAAAATCAGTGAGTGTTCCATTTGCGGTTCCCTTCTCCCCTACTACTACGTTGTAAAGCGCTTCGCCATTGGTGGCATCCACTACCCGTCCTTTTAAAGTTTGAGCAGCTATGCAACATGGAAAGAGAATGCAAACAAGTTTTGAAATGATTCTGATCAACTTCATACAGCCGAGATGAATTAAGGAGTTGAGGGGCAATGTAGGGGAAA